>NZ_CP029145.1:2199573-2513798 GCF_003149515.1 Hymenobacter nivis | reverse complement strand
CTGCACGTCGAGCTTGAGCAGGTGGTCGAGCAGGGGCAGGGGGTGGCCCGGCGGGCGGCCGATGGTCCAGGCGTAGCGGTAGGGGCGGCCCAGGCGGTCGGGGTGGATTTCGGGCAGCTCCCCCTCGCAGTCCGACAGCGACTGCCGGGCTACGGTGCCGGCGGCCAGGTCGAGGCGGAAGCGCACGAAGCGCGCCTGGGGCTGGTCGTCGGGCAGGTGGCCGCTCAAGTACGCCTTCATGCTGGCCGAGTCGGGGTAGTTGCCGAGCAGCAGCGCGTCGGCCACCAGCGTGCCGTCGGCATCTTGGAAGCCATTCACGAAGTGAAACACGAAGCCAAATTCAGTATGCAGCCTGTGCACGACGCCGTCCGGGGCCACCACGATAATTTGCGTCGGCTGGGTGGTGTTCACCTTAATGGAGGCCGCCGGCGAGGTCAGCCCCGCGAAGGCCCGCAGCACATCGAAGGCCACCGGGGTCAGAAAAAAAATCTGGTGCCCGCTCTCAGTCAGCACGAAGTCGTGGGCGAAGGTGGCCTCGGGCATGGGCAGCACGTGGGCCAGCCGGGCCTCCCCCGCGGGGCTCACCTCGTAGAGTACCAGCCGGTGCTGGGTGCCCGCTACGGTGCCGAAGTTGTGCAGCACCCCGGTGGTGGGGTGCACCTTGGGATGGGCCGAAAACGGCAGTTCGGGCGTGATGCGCCGGTCGAGCCACGAGAACGGGTTGCGCAGTACCCCGCCGTAGTCGAAGCGGCCGCGGGTGGCCAGCGTGGCGGGGTCGAGGGCGTGGGGCAGGCCGCCTTCCCACAGGGCCAGCAACTGGCCGCCGTGCTGCACCAGGCTGGTATTGGCGGTGTTTTTGAACTTGGTTTTGAGGAAGTTGGTGCGTAGGCCCCCGGGCAGGTTGGTGCCGAAGCTGCGGTAGAGCATCCGCCCGGCCTGCTCCTCGGCCACGAACTCATCGGTGCGCACGTAGCGGTTGCGGTAGCGCACCGTCTGCCCGTCGAACACGAACCGCGCCACCATCCCGTCGCCGTCGAACAGGTGGTTGTACAGTACACCGTGCTGCTCGAAGTGGCCGTTGCCGTTGCGCAGCAGTGTGCCCACCAGGTCGGGCGGCAGGGCCCCTTCCAGTAGCTCCAGGGCCACGTCGTCGTACTCGGGCGTGGTGCGGCGGTTGGCCTCCACGTAGGTGTGCAGGGTCGGGTAGTGGCGAACGGGCATGGGTAGTATCAGTTAGCAGTGAACAGTTAGCAGTGGGCAATGCGGGGGCCCCGGACCTTCATGCTGAGCGCAGCCAAAGCATCTCTCCCGCCAACTAAAAAAATTGATTGATTTAGTCAGCTGGAGAGATGCTTCGACAAGCTCAGCATGACGGCCCGGGGCCCCCGCATTGCCCACTGTTCACTGCTAACCCCGAAAGCCTTGCATCGGTTGCTCCGCGGCGCGCTACTCTGCCCCTAGCAGCCGTTCTGCCGCGGCCCAGGGCGTGAGCTGCCCGGCTGCTACGGCGGCGCGCACGCCCGGCAGGGCCCCCCACACGCCCGCCCGGCCGTAGAACTGCGCCGCCAGGGCCTGCTGCACGGCCTCCTCAAACCATTGAAGCTGCTGCTCGGCCCGGCGCTGCGCGAAGTAGCCGCTGGCCTGGGCCGTGGCGGCGTAGGTTTCGATGGTGGCCCAGGTTTCGGGCAGGCCGGCGCCGGTGACGGCGGAGGTGAGCAGCACCGGTACCACCTGGCCCGAGGGCGCGGGCGGGAACAGGTGCAGCGCGCTCTGGTAATCGACGCGGGCGCGGCGGGCGGCCTGCTCGTTGGCATGGTCGGCCTTGGTGATGCACAGCGCATCAGCCATTTCCATAATGCCGCGCTTGAGGCCCTGAAGCTCGTCGCCGGCGCCGGCCAGCAGCAGCAGCAGGAAGAAATCGACCAGGCCGTGCACGGCGGTTTCGGACTGCCCCACGCCCACGGTTTCGACGAAAATGACGTCGTGGCCCGCCGCCTCGCACAACAGCAGCGCCTCGCGGGTGGCCCGCGTGACGCCCCCCAGGCTGGTGCCGGCCGGCGAGGGCCGCACGAACACCGCCGGGTGAGCCGATAGCCACGGCATCCGGGTTTTGTCGCCCAGAATGCTGCCGCCGCCGCGCTGGCTGCTGGGGTCAACGGCCAGCACGGCCAGTTTTTTGCCCAACGTTCCCACCACGTGGCGCCCCAGGGCCTCAATAAACGTGCTTTTGCCGACGCCCGGCACGCCTGTGATGCCGATGCGCAGGCTGCGTCCGGTGCACGGCAGCACGGCTTGCAGCACCTCCTGGCTCAGGACCCGGTCGGCGGGCAACGTGCTTTCCACCAGCGTAATGGCGCGGCTCAGCACGCCGCGCTGCCCGGCTAGTAATCCCTCAACAAAAGCAGCAGCGGAAAGGCGGGGGGCGGGCAAGGTAGGGGCGGGGGCAGTGGTTAGGCCCCGCAAACTTACCGGCTAATACGGTTTGGCCCGCTGTCGCAACTGGATATAAACAACAGAATAGACCGCCGTGCAGAACGCAGTGAAGCGTCTCTCTCGCGGCAGTAAATCCTGATTACTTGCGTGAAAGAGATGCCTCACTGCGTGGACGCCAGATGGGCATGACGGCCTACCGGGGCCTCAAAGACCAAAGGCCGCGCCACATTCTTTAGCCGCCGAATACCTTTTTTAGCAGGGCGGTGGTGCGGGCCACGGGGTTTTCGCGGATGTCGGCTTCCTGCTGGGCGATGAGCGTGAAAAGGCCGTCGATGGCCTTGCTGGTGGCGTATTGGTTGAGGTTGGTTTGCACAGGCGTCACGAGCGGCAGTTGGTTGTAGCGCGTGGTGAGGCCGGTGTAATACTTGGTAGCGTCCACTTTATCAAGGCTCTGCTGCATGATGGGCTGGAAGGCCGTGGTGAGCTGCGTGGTGGTGGTGCGCTTTAGGTACTGCGTGGCCGCATCTTTCGGGCCGGTGAGGATGCCCCACACGTCGCTGAACGACAGGCTTTTGATGGCGTTCAGGAAAATGGGCTTGGCGCTCTTGGCCGCGTCCTCGGCCCCGCGGTTCAGCGACAGCTCAAATTTATCGACCTGGCTGCCCAGCCCGATGCTGCGCAACGTGGTGGCCACGCGCTGCGCATCGGGCGGGAACGGGATGCGAATCAGGCTGTTGAGGTTGAAACCATCGGTTTTGGAAGCCAGGTCGGCGCCCTTGCTGATGCCCTGGATGAGAGCCTCCTTGAGGCCGCTGGCCGCCTCGGTGCTGCTCACGCCCGCGGGCACGCCGGTGGTGCTGGTGGCCGGGGTGGTTTTGCCCAGCGTGGGCAGCTTGAAGCCACCGATTTTGGGTAGCGAAAACTGGGCCTGGGCCCCCAGCGAGGCCCCCGAAAGGGCCAGCAGCAACGCGAAAAAGGAAGATTTATTCATGGCAAAAACGAGAACGAATGGCGCGAATGGTAACTACGCTTAAGAAAAAAGCGTGCCGTTGCTTGGTATCGCGCCACCGCATTAAAGAAGCTGTTTAGGAAATTGCCAGATGAGCATGACGTTCAATTTTGAATTTCCAGACTTCCTAAAAAGCTTCAAAATCAATAAGAACAACAGCTAACAGCTTTTAGGGCACTACCACGAAGTTGGGTAGCCCCAATTTACTGCGCCGGCCGCCCAGCTTAAGGCCATCATCGACGTACTGGCACGCTTTGCCGGCAGCATTGGGCATTTGCACGACGCCGAGGCTGGGGTTGTCCTCGCGGGCCACGTAGATTTTGCCGTCGGGGCCCCGTTGCAGGGCCCCGATCTTGCGGTTGGCCGAGCGGCCCACCAGCGTGGCGGCGCCTTTCTTGGCCAGGTCGAACTGCCAAATCTGGGTTTCGCCGCCGCCCGTGCCGTTGCAGCTGCCGTAGAGCTTGCTGCCGTCGGGCGAAAACTCGACGCCGTAGGCCTCGGCGTAGGGCCCGTAGCTGCGGGCGTTGCTGACCTTGCCGGTGCTGCGGTCGAAGTCGTACACCTCAAACTTATTGTTTTCGCGCCATAGCGCCGCGGCCACATGGCGGCCGTCGGGCGAGAACTTCAGGGCCCCGATGGCGTTGCGGCCGGGCCCCGAGTTCACGCTGCCCACGCTGCTGAGCACTGGCTTGTTGCCCTGCACACCATCGGGCGTGACGAGGTAGGCCACAAAAGCGCTGGAGTTCCAGCGGTGGGCCAGCACCCAGGTGTCGCGGCCGTTGGCGTGGCGCACGGCGGCCAGCTTCTCGGCCACGGGCTGCACCAGCAGCAGGTTGGTGCGGGGCAGGTCGCCGAGGCCATCGGCGCGCGTCATGTCCAGCAGCGAGTAGCGCAGGCCGTCGCGCCCGCCCTGCGGGGCTACCGTAAAGATGTAGAACAAATTGCCCGAGCCCGGGTCGGGTACAATTAGCGCCGACTGTGTGCTGCTGCCGGGGCCCGTGGCGCTGGTGCCGCCCATTAGGTGTTGGCCGTTGGGCATTATTTTGTGCTCGCGGTTCCAGACGCTGATGCCGTTGGTATAAAACAGTAGCTCGCCCTTGCCAGTAGTGGCCACGGCGCAGCCCTCGTAGGTGCTCATCTTGCCGTCGAGCAAGGGCGTGGGGGCCCCGTCGGCGAAGCGTAAGCCGGCCTGCTGGCCGAAGTACCAAAGGTCGGTAGGGCGCTGGGCGCTGGCCGCGCTGGCCAGCAGCAACAGTGGTAGCACGAGCAGGCGCAGGGGAAAAATGGGAATCTTCATGGGTGCAAAAAAAGCAGCGTAGACGCCAGGTAAACGAAAACCGGGCCAACCGCAGGGCCCTATGTATGGGGCCACCTGGTTAAAACGTAGAACGTCAGGTGAGCATGACGTTCAGGTAGTTATCAGCGGATTTAAGCCCTGCCTCGCCCTTGAGTGATACAACGCCGGCCGGCCGCTGCTATTTTGCGGGCCCCCGGCTAGTTGGCCGCGGGGCCCCGTTTTTCGTTGGTACGCCCATGCAGCTTTCCCCGCTTTTTGATTTCCTTGCCGGTCTGGCCGCGCACAACGACCGCGCCTGGTTCCAGGAGCGCAAGGCCGAGTACACCCGCCTTCGGGCTGATTTTGAGGAAGATGCCGCCTTCTGGCGGCAGGCATTGAACCGGCTCGACCCGGCGCTGGCGGGGCCCCTGGGCCGTACCAGCGTGTTTCGCATCTACCGCGACGTGCGCTTCTCGAAGAACAAAGACCCCTACAAAACGCACTTTTCTGCCTACTTCACCGCCAGCGCGGGCAAAGACGTCGACGCGCCCGGCTACTACGTGCAGGTGGGCCCCGGCGGTACGCTGGTGGCCGCCGGCCTCTATCAGCCCGACAAAGCGCAGCTGGCCATCATCCGTCAGGAAATCGACTACAATGCTGCTGGCCTGCGCGCCGTGCTGGGGGCCCCCGGCTTCCGCCAATACTTCGCCGGCCTGGGCGGTGACCGCCTCAAAAAAGCCCCCGCTGGCTACGACCCCGCCCACCCCGAAATCGAATTCCTGAAGCATAAGAGCTTCATCATCAGCCAGGAAATACCGGACGCCGAAGCATTGGCCCAACAGGATTTTCGTGGCTACGTGCTGGCGCGGCTGGGGGCCCTGGTGCCGTTCTGCGGCTTTTTGCGCGAGGCGCTGGATCAGTAGCGCCGGGCCGTAGCGTGGACTCTGCGAGTCCGCGCGGTTGAACGGTCGCCGAACGATTACTGGCAGGACGAAGCGGGAGCCGCGGACTATAAAGTCCGCGCTACTTGCTACCAACTCAGCGTTTCCTGCTCGTGGCCCTGGCGCAGCAGGGCGCTGGATTTCTTGCCGTTGGCTTCCAGGTTCACGATGTTCATCTGGTCGGCGAAGGAATCGAGCAGCAAGGAATTGCGCACTTGCACGCCTGTCGTTTTGCCCGGCACGGCCGCTTTGCAATACAGCCAGTACGAATCCTTTTCGGGCTGCATGCCAATGAATTGCAGCGGCAGCGGGGCCCCGGCGGGCGTGTGCAGCACCAGCGTGCGGCGCAGATAATCAGCAGCTATGAGGGCCCCGGTGGGCCCCGCCGTTTGCAAGTCCACGTGCGCCGGGCGGCCTTCCGACAGGCCCTTCTCAAAGTCGTCGGTGAAGACTTTGGTAGCCAGTTCCAGCTGCTGCTTGGCCGCGTTGTAGCGCAGCTCCGTGATGCTGGCGTGGTAGGCGTGCAACTTCGGGCTACTGGGCGCGGGAGGGGCCAGCAACGTCAAAACCAAACCGAGCAACGGCGCAAAGGACAGCATGGGCGGAAGGGTTTAAAGTTGTTCCTAAATAAAAAACAGCACAAAAATAACGTCGTGCAGCGCGCAGCGAAGCATCTCTCCCGCTGAGTAAAAAATTACTTGGGCGGAAAAGATGCTTCGGCTACGCTTAGCATGACGGCCTAACGAGGATGAAAAGCGGCAATAAAGCCGTTCGTTTTTAGTGGATTGCCTTGAGCAGCGGCTTGAGGATGATGACGTAGGCCATCAGCATCAGGATCAGGACCGTACCGATTTGCTGGGCTACGCCCAGGAACTTGTCGGATGGCTTGCGGCGGGCAATCATTTCGTAGAGCAGGAACACCACGTGGCCGCCGTCGAGGGCTGGGATGGGCAGTAAGTTCATGAAGGCCAGTACCATGCTCAGGCCGCCGGTGAGGCCCCAGAAGCGCTGCCAATCCCACTGCCCGCCGTACTGCTGGGCAATTTCCACGGGGCCCCCGAGGCTCTCCGAGGCCTTGGCTTCGCCGCGGAAAATCTTGGCAATGGCGCGGCCTTGTAGGCTGATGACGCCAAAGGCTTTGCTGACGCCCGCTGGCACGGCCTGGGCCAAGGTGTACTGGCGCTGCTCGAAGTGCATGGTAGGTTTGGGCTCGAAGCCGAGCTTGCCTGCGGCCGTCACGGCCGCCGTCAGGGTCAAGGGCTGGCCGTCGCGCTCCACGGCGAGGGTGGTCTTCTTGCCGGCGTTGGCCACCAGGGCGGCCTGCAGCTCGTCAAAAAACTGGATGGGCTTGCCCGCGATGGCCACGATGCGGTCGCCGGGCTTGAGGCCCGCTTCGGCGGCCGGGTTGCCGGCCACTACGCGGCCCACGGTGAAAGGCTCGCGGGGCCGCACAAACAGGCTGTCTTTCTGCTGGGCGAAGTGATCCATGAAGTTGGCTGGCACGTTTACGTCTACCAACTGGCTGCCGCGCTCCACGGTGAAGTAGGAATGTGAGCCCAGCAGCACGTCGGGCTTGTACACCTCGTCGAACTCGGCGAAGGGCCGGCCGTTGATCTTCACGATCTTATCGCCGGTGCGGAAGCCCATGCTGCGGCCCAGGCCGTTAGGCAGGATGCCGTAGCGGGCCTCGGAAGCGGGCAGGTAGTTTTCGCCATAGTACAGGGTGATGGCCGAGAAAATGACGATGCCGGTAATCACGTTCATGATGATGCCGCCGAGCATCACCAACAGGCGCTGCCAAGCCGGTTTCGAGCGAAACTCGTCGGGCTGCGGGGGGCCGGCCAGGGCATCGGCGTCCTGGGTTTCGTCAATCATCCCGTGGATTTGGACGTAGCCGCCCAGGGGGAACCAGCCGATCCCGTACTCCGTCTCGCCGATTTTTTTCTTGACCAGAGCGAAGTTCATCACCGCCGGCAGCGGAAACAGGAAGTCGAAGAAGATGTAGAACTTATCGACCCGAATCTTAAACAGCTTGGCGAAGGCGAAGTGGCCGAATTCGTGCAAGCCTACCAACAGCGACAGGCCCAGCAGCAGCTGGCCGGCCATAACGAGAATTTCCAAGAAGCAGGAATTAAAAATTAAAAATTTATGAATTAAAAATCACCGAAACCAAAAACTAAAAGGGACAGTGGCTGAAAGAGCTACACTGATTCTTAATTTTTAATTCTCAATTTTTAATTAAGCTCATAGCCACCCGCCGCGTTTCCGCATCGGTGTGCATTAAATCGTCGAGCGACGGGGCCGCAAGGTACGGCACCCGCGCCAGGCACCCGGCCACAAGGTCGGACATCTGGCGGAATCCGACTGCCTCTCGCAAAAATGCGGCCACGGCTATCTCATTGGCTGCGTTGAGGATACAGGGCGCATTGCCGCCCCGGCGCATGGCCCCGAAGGCCAGCTCCAGGTTGGGGAACGCCGCCCGGTCGGGGGCCTCAAACGTGAGCGACGGGTAGTCGAGAAACGAGAACCGCGGGAACGTGTTGGCCAGCCGCTGCGGGTAGCCGAGGGCGTACTGGATGGGCAGCTTCATGTCGGGCAGGCCCAGCTGGGCCTTCAGCGAGCCGTCGGCGAACTGTACCAGCGAGTGCACAATGCTCTGGGGGTGCACCACCACGTCAATCTGCTCATCGTCAAGCCCGAACAGCCACTTGGCCTCAATCACTTCCAGGCCCTTGTTCATGAGCGAGGCCGAGTCGATGGTGATTTTAGCGCCCATGTCCCAGTTGGGATGCTTGAGGGCCTGGGCCTTGGTCACGGCCTCCATCTCGCGGGCCGAGCGGCCACGGAAGGGGCCCCCGGAGGCGGTGAGGATGATTTTCTCAATCGGGTTCAGCGCCTCGCCCACCAGGCATTGGAAAATGGCCGAGTGCTCAGAATCGACGGGCAGCAGGCGCACGCCGTGCTGCTGCACCAAGCTGGTAATGAGCTCGCCGGCTACCACCAGGGTTTCCTTGTTGGCCAGCGCAATGTCTTTGCCGGCCCGGATGGCGGCCACCGTGGGCAGCAGCCCGGCGTAGCCCACCAGTGCCGTGAGCACAATGTCGATTTCGGGGCGCGTGACGACCTCGGCCAGGGCCCCGGGGCCCGCCAGTACCTCGGTTTCGGGCTGCCCGGCCAGGGCGGCCTGCACGGGGGCCCGGAGGCTCTCGTCGCCGATGACCACCACGGCGGGCCGGAACTCCAGCGCTTGCCGCACCAGCAACTCCCACTGCCGCTGGGCACTCAGCACGGCTACCCGGAAGCGGCCCGGCTGCTGGCGCACTACCTCCAGCGCCTGCGTGCCGATGGAGCCGGTGCTGCCCAGCAAAGCCAGGGTTTTTATAGTAAAATCAGGGGTCATTTGGGGACGGGAATGAGCTTGGGCAAAGGTAGGGACGGGGCGGGCTGCCGGCTTTTCGCCAGTGGCCCGCCCATCGTTGCCTTGCTTACGTTATTCTTGGGCCCCTGGCGATTACCGGGCCGCCGGCGAGAAGCCGGCAGCCCGGGCCGCGGCCCGGTGGGGCCCCGGTAAGCCCGGCATATCCAACCGGGGCGCGGCCGCGTAAGCAGGGAAGTTGCCCGCGTGACTAAAGCATCCGGTTTCCTTTCATTTCCTCGCTTCCCATGGCCCACCAACCCAAACCGCTCGACCAGCAAATCATTGTCATCACCGGCGCTACCAGCGGCATCGGCCTGGCCACGGCCCGCGCCGCCGCCCGGGCCGGGGCCCGCCTCGTGTTGGCCGCCCGCTCCGAAAAAGACCTGCGCGCCGTGGCCGGGCAGCTTGAGCAAGCCGGGGCCCACGTGGCCACCGTGGCCGCCGACGTGGCCAAGCCCGTCGATGTGGCCCGCATCGCCGAGGCCGCCCGCAGCCACTTCGGCGGCTTCGATACGTGGGTGAACAACGCCGGCGTGGGCATTTTCGGCCGCATCGAAGACGGCAATTCCGAAGATCACCACCGCCTGTTCGAAACCAACTTCTGGGGTATCGTCAACGGCTCGCTGGAGGCCCTCAAGCACTTTAAGGCGCACGGCGGGGCCCTCATCAACCTGGGCAGCGTGGTGTCGGACGTGGCCATTCCCATGCAGGGCATGTACTCGGCCAGCAAGCACGCCGTGAAGGGCTTCACCGACGCGTTACGCATCGAGCTGGAGCACGAGCAGGCCCCGGTCACGGTCACGCTCATCAAGCCGGCCAGCATCGACACGCCCTTTAACAAGAACGTGCGCAACTATACTGACAGCGAATTGCAGCTGCCGCCGCCCGTGTACGCGCCCGAGGAAGTGGCCAACGCCATTTTGCACGCCGCGGTGCACCCCATGCGCGACATTTACGTGGGCGGTGGTGGCAAAGTGATGAGCGTCACCAACAAGCTGGCGCCCGGCGTGATGGATTGGATCAGCGCCAAGGCCATTGTGGGCCAGGAGAAAAGCGACAAGCCCGCCGGTAACCCCGCCGGGGGCCTGCGGCAGCCCGGCCTGGGCGGCCACGCTCACAGCGACTACCCCGGCCACGTAATGAAGAGCTACTACACCCGCACCACGCTGAACCCGTTGCTGGCCGGGGCGCTGGCCGCCGCGGGCCTCGCCGTGGCCAGCGCTCTGGTTACGGGCAATTTCTCGTGGGGCAAGCTGAAGGACGCGGGCATTCGGGTAAGAGAATCCGGGGCCCTCAAGCCCGCGCCCATACCGGCCCCGGCGCCCGCAAAAGAGCCCCAACCCACCGTCGCCAACGGCTCGGTGGCCCCGAAAGATCCCAAGGAGCCAGCCATTCCGGAGGAGCCCCAGGCTTAAAAAACAGTTTCGCATTCGGTGTGCGGGATACATAAAGCACTGCCGCCGGGGAAGGGCCCTTAAACTGCTATAAGCACCTACGCCACAACGCATAGCATAAGAAAGCCTCCCAGCCCGGGAAGACTTTCTTATGGCCCCGGGCCCACCCCACCCGGCGCAAAACGGTCTTGCCGCGTATCGGCCAGCAAATTATTCTTGTTCTAACCCGCTTTCTCATGGAATCTCCCGCTGCTCACCCCCAAGACCTGCTGTTTGATGCCGCCCGCAAAGGCGATGTAGCCCAAATTGAACAGTTGCTGCAAAACTCTGCCGTTGGCATCAATGCTCAAAACGATAAGGGTTTCTCGGCCCTCGTTCTAGCCACCTACGACAACCAGCTCGCCGCAGTCCGCGTGCTGCTCGACCACCACGCCGACCCCAATGTGCGGGACGCCAGCGGCAACTCGGCCCTGATGGGCGTCAGCTTCAAGGGCTACTCCGAAATTGCCCGCCTGCTCATCGCCCGCGGCGCCGACCTGAACCTGACCAACGGCAACGGCAGCACGGCCCTCATGTTTGCCACCATGTTTGGCCGCAACGAGCTGGTTAAACTCCTGCTCGAAGCCGGGGCCGACGCCACCGTGCAGGACGCCCGCGGCCTCACCGCCCTGCACCTCGCCGGCCAGCAAGGCAACCAGGAAGCCTGTGTGCTGCTCGGCGGCGAGCCCGAAGCGGCCGAATAAGTCCCGCTGGGCCCCCCAGAAAAAAAGGTTCGCCGCTCCAACCACTGGTTAGGGGCGGCGGACCTTTTTTGCTGGCCCCCGCGCGCCCGATAAGCAATGAGGTGGGCCCCCGTGGCCGCCAGCCGCTGGGTAATGGCCAGGCCGGTACCCGCCGTGGAACCCTCAAGAGGGCCATTTTACCTGGTGAGTGGAAGATCCAGGAGCCAGGAAAAAGAGTAAGGAAAATCAATTGGCACCGCGTAACGGCCACACCGGGGCCTTGGCACCGGCGGCCGCCCGTCCCACCCCCATAATTGGGCCCCCAGCCCAAGACCGGGAAGTTAAAACTGCACTCGATAATTGGAAAAATTATAATAAAAATAATATTAAAGCAAGCTTATTTCTTACGTTGTTTTTTAACAAAACTAAAATCAGTTAGACCGTAAATAATTGCCTTTATTTGTCAGATCTATTGCAAACGAAGTATTTGGCCTACAAACATTTTGGGTATTTATTGCAATAATTTGTATCTTATTGATGATGACGATTAATTAAGGTTGTAAATTACTTATTTATGAACACGGTATTAAACAATTTTACTTTTCGGGTGCTGGCGTTTGCTTGCTTGTCTTTTGGTTGTGGCTTTGCCATGGCCAAAGCGGTTCACAAACCCGCCCAGCCCGCGGGTGCTGCTGCGCACTCCAGCCGCTACTTCTATTCTGCCCAGCCGCTGGCCGCCGGGCCCGGCACTCCCACCGCCGCCTAGCACTCGTCCGGCGGGGTTGCCTTGCCTCCAGCCAAAGCGCCGCCAACGGTTAGTTTTGCCAGGGCCCCACCGGTGGGGCCCAACTGAACCCCGGCGTGCAAGCAAACCCAACGTTTTCCTCTGAGCCGGTTGCTCCGTCGCCCGCTGGCCCCGCCGCCCCGGTGCGGCTCGAAGCGGTGGACGCGCTGCGCGGCTTCGCTTTACTGGGCATCTGGCTGGTGCACTTCCTAATAACTTTTGTGGGCCAGCGTGGCGACGGCACGGGCCCCGCGGGCCCGCCAAGCGCCGGCGAAACAGCCGTTCGGCTGGCAATTGACACGTTCGTGGCGGGGAAGTTTTTCAGCATCTTCTCGCTGCTTTTTGGGCTGGGTTTTGCTTTGCAGCTGCGCAGCGCCGGAGCCAAAGGCCAGCCCTACACCGCGCGCTTCGTGTGGCGGCTAGCGCTGCTGGGGGCCCTGGGGTGGCTGCACCGGCTGCTGTTCGAGTTTGAAATTTTGCACATCTACGCCGTGGTGGGCTTGCTGCTGGTGCTGGTGTACCGGTGGCGCAACGCGTGGCTGTTGTTTGCAAGCGGGTTGCTTTTCGTCGGCGGACTGGGGTTTGCCTTTTGGCTGGCGCCGGTCACGGCGCTGTTCACCGGGGCTTTTGGGGAGGCGGTGGGTAGTTTTCTGGTAGACGAATTTTCTGGATTTCGGGTATTCACCGTTGCCGCCATGTTCGTGCTCGGCCTGTACTTGGGCCGCCGCGATGCATTTGCCGATACCGCTGCCAACCGGGTATTTTTTAACCGGGTTTTGGTTGTAGCAGCGGTTGGGTTTGCCGGCGCCAAGCTCTTTTACAGCCAATTCGCCTCGGTAGTGGGCGCGGGAATTGGTCCGGCGATTCGTTTCTACGACACCTTTTTCACCCTGAAAAGTCTCGCCGTCTCGGCCCTATACCTGGCCGGCATGATGCAACTGTACCGGCAGCCCCTGTTTCGGCGTGCCCTGGCCTGGCTGGGCCCCCTAGGCAAAATGGGCCTGAGCACCTACGTGCTGCAATCCTTATGTCTGCTGCTCTTCGCCTGGTGCGGCCGGCGCTACGTGGGGGCAGCCGGCCTACCGCTGCAAGTGGTGCTCGGGGCCGCCGCGCTCCTATTCGCCGCCCAAGCCGCCGCGGCGCACGCCTGGCTGCACCGCTTCCGCTATGGGCCCCTGGAGTGGCTGTGGCGCAGCGCTACCTACCGGCAGTGGCAGCCGATGCGCCGCAAATAGCCTGTTTTTGAAAGATTTGAAAAGGCTAAATCAGCCAAGCGTCGGAGGTTCGGGGGCAACCAGCTTGCCCAAAATCTCCTGCGCGGCTTTGGCAATCACCGTGCCGGGGCCGTACACGCCTGCCACGCCGGCATCGAACAGGAACTGATAATCCTGGGCGGGAATGACGCCGCCGGCGATAACCAGGATGTCGGGCCGGCCTTGGTCTTTTAGCTCTTGGATGAGCAGGGGCAGCAGGGTTTTATGGCCGGCGGCGAGGCTGCTCACGCCCACCACGTGTACGTCGTTGTCCACGGCCTGGCCAGCCACTTCGCCGGGGGTTTGGAAGAGGGGCGCCATGTCTACGTCGAAGCCCACGTCGGCGAAGCTGGTGGCGATGATTTTCGCGCCCCGGTCGTGGCCGTCCTGGCCCATTTTGGCCACCAGCATCCGCGGGCGGCGGCCTTCGGCGGTGGCGAAGGCATCGGCGGCGGCGCGGGCCCGGGCAAATTCCTCGTTATGGCTCATTTCCTGTGAATACACGCCCGCCACGGTGCGCGTGGTGGCCTGGTGGCGGCCGTACATAGCCTCCAGTGCGTCCGAGATTTCGCCCAGCGTGGCGCGGGCGCGGGCAGCGGTTACGGCCAGGGCCAGCAGGTTATGCGGCATGGCTTCGGGGCCCCGGGCCTCGGCGGCCACGTCGGCCAGGCGCAGGCCGGCGGCTTCGGTGAGGGCGGCCAGGGCCACTTTCACGGCCACGTCGTCGCGGGTGGCCTTCACGTGGGTGAGGCGGGCCATCTGGCTTTCGCGCACGGCATCGTTGTCGATGTCTAGCACTTCAACCTCGGTTTTCTCGTCGGTCTGGTATTTGTTCACGCCCACAATCACCTCCTTGCCGGCGTCGATGCGGGCCTGCTTGCGGGCGGCAGCCTCTTCGATGCGCAGTTTGGGCAGGCCGGTTTCGATGGCCTTGGCCATGCCGCCGAGCTCCTCCACTTCCTGGATGAGGGCCCAGGCTTTATCAGCCAGTTCGTGGGTCAGGGTTTCGACGTAGTATGAGCCGCCCCAGGGGTCCACCACTTTCGTCACGTCGGTTTCGTGCTGCAAGTACAGTTGGGTATTGCGGGCAATGCGGGCCGAGAAGTCGGTGGGCAGGGCAATGGCCTCGTCCAGGGCGTTGGTGTGCAGGCTTTGAGTGCCGCCGAGCACGGCCGCCAGCGCCTCGATGGCGGTGCGGGCCACGTTGTTGTAGGGGTCCTGCTCAGTGAGGGAGTAGCCCGAGGTTTGGCAGTGCGTGCGCAGGGCCAGGCTTTTAGGGTTCTGGGGGTTGAACTGCTGCATGAGCTTGGCCCAAAGCAGGCGGCCGGCGCGCAGCTTGGCAATTTCCATGAAGTGGTTCATGCCAATGGCCCAGAAAAACGACAGGCGCGGCGCAAAGTCATCAATGGGCAGGCCCACGGCCAGGCCGGCGCGCACATACTCCAGGCCGTCGGCCAGGGTGTAGGCCAGCTCCAAATCGGCGGTGGCGCCGGCTTCCTGCATATGGTAGCCGCTGATGCTAATGGAGTTGAACTTGGGCATGCGCGCCGCCGTATAGCTAAAAATATCGGCGATGATGCGCATGCTGGGGCCCGGCGGGTAGATGTAGGTGTTGCGCACCATGAACTCCTTCAGAATGTCGTTCTGAATGGTGCCGGTCAGCTTTTCGGGCGGCACGCCCTGCTCCTCAGCCGCCACGATGAAGAAGGCCAGCACCGGCAGCACGGCCCCGTTCATGGTCATGCTCACCGACATCTGGTCCAGTGGAATCTGGTCGAACAGAATCTTCATGTCCTCCACCGAGTCGATGGCCACGCCGGCCTTGCCCACGTCGCCCTGCACGCGCGGGTGGTCCGAGTCGTAGCCGCGGTGGGTGGCCAGGTCGAAGGCCACGCTCAGCCCTTTCTGGCCGCCGGCCAGGTTGCGGCGGTAGAAGGCGTTGCTGGCCTCGGCCGTCGAGAAGCCCGCGTATTGCCGCACCGTCCACGGGTTTTGGGTGTACATGCTGGCGTAGGGCCCCCGCAGGTAGGGCGCCTGCCCGGCCCCGAAGCCCAGGTGGTCGAGGTGGGCCACATCGGCGGCGGAGTAGCTGTGCTTCAGCGCAATGCCTTCGGGCGTGGGCTGGGCTGGCGCCTGGCCCCCCCCGGGGGCGGGCTGGGGTGGCGCGGCGTCGTAGGCAATGGCGGCGAAGTCGGGTTTCATAGGGGAGAATTAAAAATTAAAAATCATGAATTAAAAATCAGCGAATCAGCTGGTCCGGCCTTGATTTTTGCCGAAGAGCCAAGGTGGAAATTCATAATTCATAACTCTTCATTTTTAATTTTAATTGAAGCCTACCGCCCTTGCAGGCGGGCCAGCACTTCTTCGGTGGTGTAGCCCTGCACCCGCATTTCCTGGAAGCCGAACACGCGCAGGGCCTCCTGTAGCGTGGCCAAGTCGGACGAGAGCAGCACGGGCGCCATGAACATCTGGCGCTCGACCGGAATGCGGTAGAGGAAGCGGGCGAAGCGCTGGAACTGCTCGGGCGTGGCGTACATCAGCGTGGCCTCCTCGGGCGAGGAGAATAGGAACGAGAGGGTGCCATCGGGGTGGCTGGCGGCCAGCTCGGGACGCTCCAGGGCCGGTAGCGACTGCCAAAACGAGTTTTCGATGTGGCGGTTGACGCCCGCGCCCAGCAGCACCAGCGCCGCCTGCCGGGTCTTGCGCTCGCGCCGCTCGAAGTGCAGGGCCGTGGCCAGGCGCAAGACCTCCGACGGGTACGTGGCGCGCGTGGTATCGAAGGCGGCCGAGCGCAGCAACTTCTTGGGGTTGAAGGCAAAGCGTTCAGCGCGGTTCTCGAAGCGGTTGGTGCCCACCACCACTTGCTTGCCGGCGGCGATGCGTTGGAATGTGGCCGTGGCCGTGGCGTGCACGGCCTCCAGCACCAGCGGGCGGGCTTCCGGCAGCCCGCCCGCGGCTTCGGTTTGCTGGAACAGGGCCCAGGCCGCGCGGGCCAGCTCGTCGGTCAGGGTTTCGACGAAGTACGAGCCGGCGGCGGGGTCTTGCACGGCGCCGAAGTGGGCTTCCTCGCGCAGCACCAGCGAGAGGTTGCGCGCCAGGCGGCCCGAGAACTCGTTGGGCACGGCGTACAAGCTGTCGAACGTACCCACCGATAAGGAGTCGGCCCCGCCCAGCACGGCGCTCATGGCCTCGGTGGTGGCGCGCAGCAGGTTGGTGTGCGGGTCGAGGGTGGTTTGCGTCCAGGTGGCGGTGGCGGCGTGCACGCGCAGGGTGGCGGCGGCGGCGGGCGGCAGGCCGTAGGCGTGCAGCAATGTAGGCCAGAGGCGGCGCAGGGCCCGCAGCTTGGCCAGCTCGGGGAAATAGCTGGGACCCACGGCTACGTGCCAGTGCAAGGCCCCGGTCACGGCGGCCAGGGGCGTGGCCGCGTCGGGTAGGGTGGCCAGCAGGGCGGCGGCGGTGCTCAGGCCATAGGCCAACTGCTGCCCGCCGGTGGCCCCGGCGTTGCCGAAGTACGCCGCGTTCACGGCCAGCGCCCGGAAGTCGGGCCACGTTTGGGCCAGGGCCACGCAGTAGCGTAGGGCCCCGGCGTATTGCGGTGGCGTGCCGCCCTCGGGCCCCAGCAGCGGCGCAAAGCACAGGAAGCCGCGCAGCGCCACGCCCGGCGCGGCGGCGGCCAGGCGGGCTAGCAACTCGTCGGGGCCCTCGGCCACGGTGTAGCCCACGAACGTGGCCCCCAGCGGCAGCCGCTGGGCCAGGTAGTCGGCATCAAAGGCCGAAGCCGTGGCCAACTCGAAGTGCACGCCCTCGGCCCCGTGGGCCAGCGACGTTACGGCGCGCTCAATCTCGAAGTGGCCGTCGGTACCGGCCGGCACGGGCAGGGCGGGCACGTTCTGCCAGGGCCGGGCCGGGAAAGGCAGGGGCGCGGGCGGGCCCCCCAGCGCGTCGAGGGCCTCGCGGTGGTAAAACGGCTCCAGCACCGGGCCGCCGGGCAGGGGCCAGCGCAGCACGGCCGGATCCTGGCCCTTGAGGTCACGGGCCAGGCGGGCCTGCCAGGCGGCGGTGGTCAGGGCCGGAAATTCAGTGAAAGCAACCGGTGGCGCCGGCAGGGGTTCGGACATAAGGCGGGGGTGGGAAACCGCAGCCGGTCCGGGCCGCGGGGGGCCGCAAGATACCGCCCCGGCCCCCAAACAGTTGTTGGGGCTTCGCGTGCCCGCTTACCTTTACCCGCTGCTATGTTCCGGTTTTATGTCCAAGTATTATGTTCAAGCGTAAAGTTTATGCGAAAAAATAATTGCCTCATAATTTCTGTTTTTGCCTGGGTTGGGCTGGTGGCCTCTGGCCAGGAAGCCCGGGCCCAAGCCGATTTCCGCAGCGGCTACGTGGTGCGCACCGCCGGCGACACCCTGCGCGGCTTGGTGGACCGGCGCGAAGCCCGCCTGAACGCCACGCGGTGCCGCTTCCGGCCCGATGCCGCCGGCGCCATCGCCACGTACACCCCTGCCGATGTGCTGGCCTATGGCTACGCAGCTCCCAAAGAGGACTACCGGGCATTGGCCGTGCCGGGGCCCCCGCCCGCCCCGGCCCCGACCCCTGCCACCGCGCCCAGCTTCCTGCTGGTGCTGGCCGACGGCCCGGCCCAGCTGTACTACCTGCGCGCCGAAGATGGGCAAGACCGGTATTACGTGGCTTCGCCAGCCCTGCCGCTCAGCGAGTTGGTGCATCGCACGATGTTGGTAGAGCGCGACGGCAAAACGTACTACGACGAGCAGCGTACCTACCGCGCTACCCTGGCGCAGGCTTTGCCCAACTGCCCGGCGGCCCAGTCGATGCTGCCCACGCTGGCCTTTGGCGAACGGCCCCTGGTCCGGGCCGTGGCGCGCTACAATGCTTGCGCGGCGCCAGCTGCCGGCCACGTGGCGCCTGCAGCGCCGCCGGGTGTGGATGCGGGCCGGCCCACCGTTGGCTTGCTGGTGGGCGTGCAGCAGGGCCGCCTCACCATCAACACCGGAGACGCGCTAAGCACGGATTCTGAGGCGGCTACCGGCCCCGTGGTGGGCCTGGCGCTGGCCGTTCCATTTTCGCGCCACAGCCGCAAGCTGTCGTTGCAGGTCAATGTGTTCTACGAAACCCAGCAGTACGCGCTGACGGGAAAAAGCCCGGTGTATAGCTCGGTCGGGACCACCACTACCGCCTATAAATTTGACTTGGCTGGCCTGCGGGCCCCCGTTTTGCTCCGCTATACCTTGCCCAACGGGCACGTGCATCCGTTTGCAGAAGCAGGGGGCGCGGTGGCGTATGCCTTCAAAACCAATAATTCGGCGCAGGATATTAATTCCAGCGGTGGCACCGGTTCGCCGCGGCCCGTGTTCGGCACCGACGGCTTTCGGCGGCTGGAGCTGGGCCTGACGGGTGGCGTGGGGCTGGCCGCCCCCGTTTGGCAAGGCCGCAACCTGAACCTGCTGGTGCGCTATGAGCGCAGCGACGGCTACAGCGGTGTTGGGGGCATTGCTACGCCCGTCACGCGCATCTACGGCTTGCTGACCCTCGATTTGTTCAAATAAAACGGTGTGGGTCAGCGCCGACGTTATTTCTCAAAAAATGCTTGCCAGTTTATGATCTTCGCCGCCCACTACCGCCAGCTCGTTGCCAGCAGCCTGTTACTGGCCCTGGTGGCCGCCGGCTGCCAGCGGGGCCCCTACCGGCCCACCGCCCACTTCGCGCCCGCCACGAGCCAGCCGGTGGGCAAAACCCAGGCCGAAGACCCCGCCGTGGCCGCCCTCATCCGGCCCTACCACGACAAGGTGACGGCCGAAATGCAGGGCGTGCTGGGCACCGCCCCGGTGGCCCTTACCAAGAAATCGGGCGAGTCACCGCTGGCCAATTTTGTGGCCGACTTGCAGCGCCAGCGCGCCGCCGAGGTACTGCACGAGCCCGTGCCGCTGGGCGTAATGAGCAACGGCGGCCTGCGCGCCAGCCTGCCCGCGGGGCCCGTCACACTGGGCAACGTGTTCGAGCTGATGCCCTTTGAGAACGAGCTGGTGGTGCTTGATGCGCCGGCCGCCACCGTGCAGCAGCTGTTCGACTACGCCGCCCACGTGAAAATGGCCATTTCCGGGGCCACCTACACGGCCATGCCCGACGGCCGCGCCCAGGATATTCGCATCGGCGGCCAGCCCTTCGATGCCGCCCTGGCCAAATCCTACGCCATCGCCATTTCCGACTACCTGGCCGGGGGCGGCGACAACATGGTGTTTTTCAAGAACATCGCCCCGCGCCACACCGGCGTGCTGCTGCGCACCGCCATCGCCGACCACATCCGGGCCCTCACCAAGGCCGGCCAGCCTGTCACGGCCCAGGTCGAAGGCCGGGTGAAAGTCAATTAGGCAGTGATACAGTGATACAGTGATACAGTTAGCAGTTGCGAAAGCTGTTCGCTGTTGAGCCGGACTAACGATTTTTCATTGATAACTGCTCACTGTTAACTGATTCGATATGCAACGCCGCGACTTTCTCCGTAATTCTTTGCTGGGCACTGCCGGCCTCACCGCGCTGGGGACCCTGGCCAACACGGCCGAAGCGGCCATTCAGCGGGCCCCGGTGAAGCTTACCATCTTGCACACCAACGACATGCACTCACGCATTGAGCCATTTCCCGAGGGCGGCGGGCAGTGGGCGGGCCTGGGCGGCATGGCCCGGCGCGCGGCCCTGGTTGCCGATGTGCGGGCCCAGGAGCCCAACGTGCTGCTGCTCGACTCAGGCGATATTTTCCAGGGCACGCCGTACTTCAATTTCTTCGGCGGCGAGCTGGAATACAAGCTGATGACCCGCATGGGCTACGACGCCAGCACCTTGGGTAACCACGATTTCGACAACGGCCTCGATGGCCTCGGGCGCCAGCTGCCCAACGCCGGCTTCCCGTTTCTTATCGCCAACTACGATTTTGTCCAGACGCCGCTGGCCGGTAAATTCCAGGATTACAAGGTATTCGTGAAGCAGGGCGTGCGCGTGGGCGTGTTCGGGCTGGGCATTGAACTGGCCGGGCTGGTGGGCGACAAAAACTTCGGCCAAACCCGCTACCTCGACCCCGTGGCCAAGGCCAAGGAAATGGTGGCCCAGCTGCGGGGCCCCGAAAAGTGCGACATGGTGATTTGCCTCTCGCACCTGGGCTACAAGTACGACAACGAAAAAATTGACGACCGCAAGCTGGCCGCCCAGGTGGCCGGCCTCGACCTAATTTTGGGCGGCCACACCCACACCTTCATGGATGCGCCCGAGTCCATCCAGGGCCCCGATGGCCACGCCGCGCTCATCAACCAGGTGGGCTGGTCGGGCATCAACCTGGGGCGGCTCGACTACGAATTTTCGCCAGGGGCCAAGCGTGGCGGGCTAGCCAGTGCCGCTGTGGTGCCCGTGCGTGGGGCCTGCTAAAAGCCCGACATAAGCAAGGAAGAACCGACTTTTTTTCCTGCTAAGTTTTCCACAATTTTGTCCCCCCCTAACCCAAACGCCTCCACGTTCGGAACGGGTTTGGTTGTTCTTCTACCCCTCGTTTGATGCTGCCCGGCTCGCTGGCGGACTTATCCCATGCTCAAAGATTTTCGCACCGTTTGGGCAGGCTGTCTGCGCACGATTGCGGCCGAAATCGGCGAGCAAAGCTTTAAGACGTGGTTTCGGCCCGTTGTGCCGATTGAGCTGAAGGACAACGTACTCACCATCCAGGTGCCGAGCAACTACTTCTACGACTGGCTCGAAGAGCACTACGTGGACGAGCTGCGCCGGGCCCTGTTCCAGGAGCTGGGGCCCGCCGGCCGGCTGGAGTACAGCGTGGTGGTGGACCAGGGCACGCCTCTCGACCAGCCCAAAACGCTGCACCTGCCCCCGGCCCGCAAGCAGGCGGCCCCCGAGCGCGACGCCCCGCCGCCCGACGCGCGGCCCCGCCCCGTGCCTGGCAACGGGCCCGCCAGCGGCCCCCGCTACTACCAGGCCGCCGGCAGCAACCGCCCCGTGATGGCCTCCGCAGCCACCGCCGAAGCCGCCCCGCGCAACCCTTTCCAGCAGGCGCGCGCCGTGGACGGCAACCTGGTGCCCTCGCAGCTCAACGGCTCCTACACGTTCGACAACTATATTGAGGGCGACTGCAACCGCCTGGCCCGCTCGGCCGGCATTGCCGTGGCCAACAAGCCGGGCACCACCAGCTTCAACCCGCTGATGGTGTACGGTGGCGTGGGGCTGGGCAAAACTCACCTGGTGCAGGCCATTGGTAACCACATCAAGGCCACCACGCCCGAGCGGTTCGTGCTGTATGTGTCGGCTGAGAAATTCACGAACCAGTTCATCGAGAGCGTGAAGTCGCACAAGGTGCAGGACTTCGCCAACTTCTACCTGCAAGTAGACGTGCTGATTCTGGACGATGTGCAGTTTCTGGCCGATAAGGACAAGACGCAGGAGATGTTCTTCCACATCTTCAACCACTTGCAGCAGTCGGCCAAGCAAATTGTGCTGACCTCGGACCGGCCGCCCAAGGACTTGCAGGGCCTGGAAGACCGGCTGCTCTCGCGCTTCAAGTGGGGCCTGACGGCCGATGTGCAAACGCCCGACTTTGAAACGCGTGTGGCCATCATCCGCAACAAGATGGAGCAGGACGGAATTGACATTCCGGCCCCGCACGTAGTCGATTACCTGGCCAACTCGGTGCACACCAACGTGCGCGAGCTGGAGGGCGTCATCGCCTCGCTGGTGGCCCAGAGCAGCCTTTCGCGCCGCGACATCGACCTGGAAATGGTAAAGCAGGCCCTGCGCCATATCATCGAGGAGGTGGAGGCGGAAGTAAACCTCGACTTCATCCAGAAAACGGTGGCCGCGTACTTCAACGTATCGGTGGACCTGCTGAAGGATAAAACCCGCAAGAAGGAAGTGGTGACGGCCCGGCAGGTGGCCATGTACTTCGCCAAGCACTACACCAGCCACACGCTGAAAACCATTGGGTTCCACTTCGGCGGGCGCGACCACACCACCGTCATGCACTCGGTGCAAACCGTGTCGGATCTGGTAGATCTGGACAAGAAATTCCGCAGCCAGGTCGACGACCTGCGCAAGAAATTCGCCAAGTAGGGGCCCCGGCTGGCAGGCTACCCGCGTAGCGGATTGGGCTCAATCAGGTTGATATCGTAGCGGGCAGCGAAGCGGCGCACTTGCTCGCGGAACACCAGCTTGCGGCGCTTGCCCTTCACCTCTTTCAAGTCGAGGGCATACAATTCGTTGTCTTTCATGCGCACGCGCATTACCGACGCCAGCAGCTCCAGGCTGACAATGTTTTCAACGGCGAACACTTGCTTGGGGCGAAACAGGCCGTTTTTGTGCACCATGTAGCCAGGCGTGAACTCCAAATAGCTCTGGGTGCCAAAAATCGGGGCGTTGTTCACCAGCACGTAGCCGATGTACACGAGGCTGAACGCCAGGAATACCCAGTGCAGGAAGTGGTAGTCGTGGGCCGTGGGGTCGCCCCAGGCCATGCCCAAAACGTAGACCACCCAGAACAAGCCAATGGCCAGCTGGCCCCAAAACGGGACGCGGGAAGTGTTGGCGGGGCGGAGGCGGATGCGGGTAGAACCTGTGGGCATGGGACAAAAATAGTTTCCCGCTGCCGGTTTTGCGTCGGAGCCGCCAAATGGGCCCCCGGCGCAAAACCGGCAGCGGGAAGTAATAGGAGTTAACCTAGGCCAGCTTGGCTTCGAGCGTCATCTTGGGCACGGCGCCCAGCGCCTTCGACACCGGGCAGTTGGCCTTGGCGTCTTCGGCGTGCTTTTGGAAGTCGTCGGGCGTGATGTTGCCGCCCGTCACCTTGCCCACGGTGTTCACGTGGATGTGCTCGATGATTGGGTGGCCATCGTTGGGGTTCATCGTCACGGTGCTGGTCGTGGTAATGTTCTCGATGGTGTGGCCGTGCTTGGTGAGCACGCTGGTGAGGTACATGGTGTAGCAGCCGGCGTGAGCGGCGCCAATCAGCTCCTCGGGGTTGGTGCCGGGCTTGCCCTCAAAGCGGCTGCTGGCCGAGTACGGCGCGTTGAGCTGGCCGCTGTCGGTGGTGAGGGTGCCGCTGCCTTTAATGTCGCCGTTCCAAACGGCCTTGCCTGCATGATCTGCCATGATGTAAAGAAAGAATAAGTGGAGGTGTAGATAGGAAACGGGGCCCCCGGGCGAAGGTTGCTGCCCGGCGGGCGGCGGGGGCCCCGGGCGTACTTTCGCCGGGCGTCTAAAAGGGCGTTTTGCTCGGGTTATGGGATTAAAATCAACGCTGAGCCGGCCCCTGGCCGCCTACATCGTGCACCGTGACCGCCAGTGGCAGCGCGAGCCGGTGGCCGCGCAATTGCGGCTACTGCGGCTGCTGGGCGCCACTGGGGCTCCCACCGCTTTTGGCCAGGCCCACGGCCTGGGGGCCCTGCGCACGCCCGCCGACCTGGTCCGCCTGGTGCCCATGCGCGACTACGAGGGCCTGAAGCCGTACTTCGACCGCACCCAGGCCGGCGAGGCCGACGTGCTCTGGCCCGGCCACCCGCTGTACCTGGCCAAAACCAGCGGCACTACCAGCGGCACCAAGTACATCCCCATCACCCGGGCCAGCATCGGCAACCACATCAACGGGGCCCGTGACGCGCTGCTGCACTACGTGCACGCCACCGGCCGCAGCCAGTTTCTGGACGGTAAGCTGATGTTCCTCAGCGGCTCGCCGGCCCTGGAGCAACACCACGGCATTGCCACCGGCCGCCTCTCGGGCATCGCCAACCACCACGTGCCGGCCTACCTGCGCCGCAACCAACTGCCGAGCTACGAGGCGAACATCATCGAGGACTGGGAGGCCAAGCTCGACCGCATCGTGGAGGAAACGCTGCCCGAAGACCTGACGCTGATTTCGGGCATCCCGCCCTGGGTGCAGATGTACTTCGACAAGCTCATCCAGCTCACCGGCCGGCCCATTAAAGACGTTTTCCCGAACCTCAATCTGTTCGTATACGGCGGCGTCAACTTCGCGCCCTACCGCGCCAAGCTTTTCGAAAGCATCGGCCGGCCCATCGACAGCATCGAGCTGTTTCCGGCCTCCGAGGGCTTCCTGGCCTTCCAGGACCAGCCCGGCAACCCCGGCCTGCTGCTGCTGCTGAACAGCGGCATTTTCTTTGAATTCGTGCCCGCCGAACGGTTTTTTGAGGAGAACCCGCCCCGCCTCACCATCGCCGACGTGGAGTTGGACCGCCAGTACGCCGTCGTCCTCACCTCCAACGCCGGCCTGTGGGGCTACTCGCTCGGCGATACGGTGCGCTTCGTGAGTCTGGCCCCGCACCGGGTGGTAGTCACAGGCCGCCTCAAGCATTTCCTCTCGGCCTTCGGCGAGCACGTCATCGGCGAGGAGGTGGAAGGGGCCCTGCGCGAAGCCATGCGGCAGTATCCGGCGGTGGAAGTAGTGGAGTTCACCGTGGCCCCGCTCATCAGCGCCGACCCCTCGCAGCCCTCGCGCCACGAGTGGCTGGTAGAATTTGCCCGGGCCCCGGCTGATGCCGCCGCCTTCGCCGGGGCCCTGGACGGGGCCCTACGCCAGCGCAACACCTACTACGATGACTTAAGAAAAGGTAATATTCTCGTGCCGTTGCAACTCACGCCGCTGCCGCCCGGCGCGTTCCAGCGCCACATGAAGCGCCTGGGCAAGCTCGGTGGCCAGAATAAAGTGCCCCGCCTGAGTAACGATAGGGCCCTGGCCGAGGGGTTGCTGAGCGCCCAGTAGAAAGTAGTAACTTGGGGCCTAACCGCCACCTGCATCACTTGCCGGCCCGTTAGATTCAGGGCATTGCGGAGCGGGCCGGTAGGGGGTTCGATTCCCCTCGTCAGACCTGGAAGGACTTTGCACTATCCTGCAAACAGCCTGAAAAGCTGACCTTGAGTGGAGGAAAAGGGCGAAGCTTCGGCTTACCCAGCTGGCCGTTTGTGGCCGTGCAGATACCGCCGCGGGGCCTGCCCCAAAGCTTACGCACGGCCCCCGGCCGGCCTGGGGTCCTTTTTCTCCTACTTTTGACTATTCTCAACCCCCGTCGCTTTGTTATGGGATTATTTACCAAAACCTATCAGGTACGGCCCAATAGCCAAGGTTTCTTGTACCGCAACAACGTGCTGGAAAAACAGTGGGAGCCGGGGCGTTACGAAGTGTCTGATTGGCGCAACCAGACCGAGTTACTGGTGCTGCCCACTACTTCCCGGCAAGTAGTGATTACCAACCAAGAGGTGCTCACCAGCGATAATATTGCGCTCCGGTTCTCATGCGTGGTACTTTACCGCATTGCCGATGGCTTGCGGTTCGTGAACAGCTTCGATTTCAGCCAGGGCGTAGGCCCGGCCCTGAACGAAGCCGAGCAGCGCGTGGCCGTCGCCGTGCAGCTTTCGGCCCGCGTCCAGATTGGCGTTTCCACCAGCGAGGACCTGAATGAGCGACGGGCCGAGCTTGCCAGTTTGCAGACCGAGGCCCTGGCCCAGCGCGCGCTAGAATTTGGCGTAGTGCTCGAAATGGTGCAGCTGCGCGACCTGACTTTCCCCAAAAATATTCAAGAACTATTCGCCCGGCACTTGGAAGCCAAAATCCGGGCAAAGGCCGACCTAGAAAACGCTCGCACGACTGTGGCTACGGCCCGGGCCCTGAAAAACGCTTCGGAGCTGATGAAGGGCGACGAAAACATCCGGTTTTACCAGTTCCTGGAAACCATCACCAAAATTGCCAGCAAGGGCAAGCACACGTCTCTGGTCGGCGAGTTCCCGCAACTACCGAAGTAGCCGTAGGGTCCCACGCGCATTGCCTTTGGGCTTGCCAACCCACTCGTTCAAATTGCGCAGCACCTAACTCACGCGTCCAGTAGGCCGTGGCGGACGGCGTACACTACCAGGCCGGTCGAGTTGGGGGCGTGGGTTTTTTCGAGCAGGTTTTGGCGGTGGCCCTCCACGGTGCGGCGGCTGATGAAGAGGTGGTCGGCAATTTCGGCCGCTGTGCGGCCCTCGCAGATGAGACGCAGGATTTCCTCCTCGCGCGGGGTGAGCTGCACCAGGGCCGAGAGCGGCGGCGCGGGGGCCGGGGCCGCCGGGGCCCCGCGCAGCAACGCCCGCGCCATGCGCGGCGTGACGTGGTGGCCGGTCGTGAGCACGTCTTCCAGGGCCTGGCGGAGCTGGTCCTGGTCGGCGTCTTTGGGCAGGTAGCTGCGGGCCCCCAGCTTCAGCATTTGGGTGATGAACTTGTCGGCGGAAAACATCGAGAGGACGATGATTTTCAGGCCGGGGAATTCGGCGAGTAGGGTTTTGGCTACTTCGGGGCCGTCCATGCCGGGCATTTGCAGGTCGAGGAGCAGCACGTCGGGCAGGCGCTGGCGGCAGAGGGCCAGCAGCTCGGCAAACTCGCCGGCTTCGTCCACGGCCTCCACGTAGGGTAGGGCCTGCAAAATGTAGCGCATTCCCTGCCGAAACAGCGGGTGGTCGTCGAGTAGCGCAATGCGAACCGGGAAATCGATGGAAGCCATGGGAAGGGGGAAAGGACAGAAACGGTAAAAACCCCTGGGCTTACACCACAAAGGCCGAGGGTAGCTCGACGCGGGTGTGGGTGCCCTGGCCGGGGCCCGAGGCCCGGTGCAGGCGGGCGCGCAGCAGTTGCACCCGCACGTCGATGCTGCGCAGGCCCACGCCCGCGCCGGCCAGCGCGGGGGGCCCCGGCGCGGGTTGCGCAAAGCCGCAGCCGTCGTCGTCCACGGCCAGCGTGAGCAGTGTGCCGCGCTGCCGCAGCTGCACGCCGAGACGCGTGGCCCCGACGGCGTGCTTGAAAGCGTTGTGCATCAGCTCTTGGCAAATGCGGTACAGGGCCAGCTCCTGGGCCAGGGCCAGGGGGCGGGGGTACTCCACCTCCAGCTCGACGGCCAGCGTGCCGGCTTCGTTCGACACGTCGACCAAGTGCTGAAGGGCTTCGGCCAAGCCAAAACGGGCCAGCACCACCGGGTAGAGGCTGTGCGATACGGTGCGTACGTCCTGCACGGCGGTGCCCATTATTTCTTTCACCAAGCCGAGTAAATCGGCGCGGTCGTCGAGGGGCTGGGGGCCTTCGAGGCGGTGCACCAGCAGTTTGGCCGTGGCAATGGTCGAGCCGATGCCGTCGTGGAGGTCGCGGCCGATGCGTTCCCGCTCCAGTTCCTGGGCCTCCACGATGGCGGCCAGTAGCGCCTGCTGGTGCGTGGCCTCGGCCGCGCGCAGGCGCAGTTGCTGTTGCAGCAGCCGCTTCTGGTACACCACTAAAAACAGCACCAGGGCCCCCGCCGCCAGCAGCATGAACGCAATGCCGCCGAACAGCAGCGGGGCGAAGGTTACTTCCGGGGGCGAATCCATAGAGCGGTGCAGTAGCAGGCATACAACACCACGTTGAGTAGTGAGTGGACGGTCCAGGCATATAAGCTCAGCTGCTTAGAGTAGTGCGTGAGCAGGTAGTTGCTGAACAGGTGAATTTGAATGCTGCCCAGAAAGTTAATGACGATTCCGACCGAAATCCAGAACATTGGCTCCCGATCCAGGCGTGTTACGCGCAGCTCGTGGAGCAGCTTGCGGAAATACAGCCCCACCAGGCTCAGCACCAGCACGCTTTCCACGAGCAACAGGGCGGGCTTGAACCGGGCCACCTCGGGGGCCAGCAAGCCGTCGAGCGCGCAGTAGGCTACGAATGCGCCGGCCAGCCACGGCCGCCACCGCGAAAAGGCCGGCCATCGCAACGCCCGGTCGTAGACTAACGCCAAAAACCACACTTCAACCGCCGCAAAAATTGGGAATAGGAACAAGTTGGGTCGATGTAAATACCCTAGCCAAGTAGATACAACTTCTGTTGCCACGTCAAACCCTAAAAACACTGCCAAATACCGCAGTTCCGGCGGTAGCCGCCGGAAGCGTATCACGCCGCTGAGGAACGCGACCGCTAGCGCGACCTCCATAAAGCGGGCTATAAGTATAAATATAAATAATCCGTCGCTGGTCATGCTGCTTACGGGTAGGGCAAGTAGAGAATGGTAAGCTGCCCTTAGCGCTGCCTACGCCCTCGGGCATGCCCCTAGCACTTCGGTGGGCAGGGACTCGACATATCGAAAAATGGGTCGCTGGAGCCGCTGCCGTCCAGCTTCTTAGGGTCGTGGATGCGTAGCACTAGCCCGAAGGTTTGCGTCAGGGGGCCCTCGGTGGGGTAGTATTCGTGCAGGCCGAAGCTAACCCGCAGCGTTTGGTCGCCGAAAGGCTGGGCGGCAAACAGGGGCTCCAGGAAATCGCCCAGCTCGAAGGTGTAGCCCCGCAGGGGCCCGTAGCCGGTGGCAAACAGAGCGGGCGTGATGGCCGGCGCCGCGGTCCAGTTGTGCAGCCAAGTCTTCACCAGGCTGTGCGGTACCTGGGTGGCGGGCAGCTGGTGCAGGGCGGAGCCTTCGTCCTCCGCATCGGCCAAGTAGTAGGCCGAGAGGCGTTTGCCCTCGGCATCGGTGGCAAATAGTGCCAGCGCGAAGCGGGTCGGGCGGTCGTCGTGGGCAATAGCTAAAAACCGGGTCCTAACGTAGACGATACCCACCGTCGACACCAGCCATACCAAGTGCTGGACGGGCAGACTGGCGTAGGTGCGGCGGCCGTGGCCGGGCGCGGCGAAGCACCGCTCGAGCGCTGGCCCCCCGGCGCCACTGGCAATTTTCTGCCACTCAGCGGCGTACTGCTCGAATTGTTGGGGGGTAAGGAGGTCGGGATTAGAGGGCATTTATTGGGGATAAATAAGGTGAACTTTATACAAGGTATAAGCAACTAGCAGCCAATGCGTAATAAAGCGCTACTGCAAATTTATTTATGCCTGAGCGGGAGCGGATTAGGCCAGGCCGGAAACATGGTGGGCCAGCACCACGCGCCGGCCGGGCGCGTGGGCAGCCGATTGGGCGTGCACAGCCAGGGGCCCCCACACGTCGCGGAACACCAGCTCGGCCAGCTGGCAGGGCCCCGGTAGGCCGGCCCCCAGCGGCGCGGGCCCGATGGCCACCTGGTGTGCACCGGCGTCCGCAACGGCCAGGGAGTGGTACTCTTGGCAAAGCAGCGAAAACGCGTGGCCGCGCACCACCACGACGGCCCCGGGGTGCAGAATCAGCCGCCGCACGTTCACCACCACGTAGGAGGGCAGGCCATCGGGGGCCCAGGCGTCGCCGTCGGGCGGGCTCACGTCCCACTGCTCGCCGGGGCCCAATACCTTGGTGTCGATGGAAATGGCGTGCACGTGCACAGGCCCCCGGGGCCCCGCCGTCAGCAGGCCGTCGGCAAACACCAACGCCCCGCCCTTGCCCGGCCCCCCGGCCTCCGGCCCCGGCTGGTAGAAGCCGGGCACGCGGTGCGGCTGCAAGGCCGCGGCGGGCAGCAGCCGCACCGCTTCGGCGGCTGCGGTAAAAAACCGACGTTCCTCCAGCCCCTGCTCCAGGGCGTCGAAGTAGTGGCCCAGCTGGCGGGCCCGGCGTAGAAACTCGGCGCGCTGGGCGCTTTTCAGGGCGGGGAGGTTGGCGAGTTCGCGCGACGACATGGGGGAGGGGTGAAAAGGAATGACACTGGCGCGCCGGGCGCAATCGGCCACGGTGGGAACCGCGGCGTCGAAGTTCTTCTGCCGCTGTTGCCAGCGCGGCAGGCGGTGCGCGGGGGCCTCAGCTTCAAGCATCAGCGTGGGCATAGGGCTCATGTAGGGAAAAAGAAAGCGGGTGATTTCGTGGCGCGCGGCGGGGCAAAAAGCCAGGGCCCCGCGTTGGTTCGGTTCGGCACTGCAAAGAACCAAGGTGCAGCCAGCTGTTTATCGCGTAGAATTACCCGATTTTAGTCCCCGCCGCGGCTGCGCGGCGGTTGCCAGGGCCCGGCCGGGCCCGCTTTTACCTCTTCCGCTTCGCCCCAATGGCCGATTTTTTACCCAAACCCGCCCTTCACGCCGCCTGCCAGGCCTTCATCGAGCAGCGCATGGCCGCTGCTGCCCTGGCCATGCAGGCCGCCCAGGAATCGGCTAACTCCGACACCAAAAGCAGCGCGGGCGACAAGTACGAAACCGGCCGCGAAATGGCCACCCAGGAGCGCGACCGCAACGCCGGTCAGCTGCACCAGGCCCGGCAGCTGGCTGCTGAGTTGGCCCGCATCAGCCCCGACGCGCCCTGCGACGCGGTGCGCCCGGGGGCCCTGGTGCACACCTCGTTGGGCTGGTTCTACCTGGCCATCAGCGCCGGCCGGCTAGTGGTGGGCGGGCAGGAGTGCTTTGCCGTGTCGGGGGCCGCGCCGGTGGCCCTGGCCCTGAAGGGCAAGCGCGCCGGCGAGGCGGCCGTGTTCAACGGCAAAACGGTGCAGGTGCTGGCCGTTTCGTAGCGCTGTTGGCGCAGTTTTCAAGTCAGTGCACAGCCAGCACGGAAGGTGCGTAGAACGGAGTGCTACTCCGTTTGGCGTGCGCACAAAAATGGAGTGGCACTCCATTCTACACGCCTTTGCTAACGCCCCGACCTAAACATTCGAGCGGCTTAGGGGCTTTGCTACCAAACCCATGCACTGCGCCGGGCCCGGAAAACGGGGCGGCATAGCCGGCAGCAACCCGAGCCAACGCGGCAAGGCAACCGGCCGATGGGGCACTAAACGGAAACTAGCATGACTACTGCCGCCATCATCGTCCAGCTCGTTGTTGCCCTGTCGGTCATCTACGTGTGGGTCTTCCGCTTCGATAACATCGTACTGGAATTCAAGCAGTACGGCCTGAGCGACCAAACCCGCACGCTGGTAGGGTCCACCAAAATTGCCCTGGCCACCCTGCTGATTGCCGGCATCTGGTACCCGGCCCTGGTGCTGGTGCCCGCCCTGCTCATGGCCGTGCTGATGCTGGCCGCGCAATACTTTCACTACAAGGTCAATAATCCGCTTTTCAAGCGTGCTCCTTCCTTAGTCTTGCTGGTGCTGAGCTTATTCATTGCCTACGCCGCCCTGCATACTCCTGCCGCCTGATGTACCTGCTCACCGTTTTAACGCTATTCTCGAGCTTGTCCTTTTTGGGCTACGGCGTTGCCTATTTCATCTCGCCCAACATGAAGGAGGAGTTCAAACGGTTTGGGCTGGAAAGGGTGGGGCTGATTGCCATAATTTTCGAGTTGCTCGGGGCCGTGGGGCTGCTGGTGGGCCTAAGAATCAACCCCATCCTGCTGATTGCCTCCGGCGGCTTGGCCGTGCTGATGTTCCTGGGCGTAGCCATCCGCATCAAAGTGAAGGACGGTCTGTTGGTTTCGCTGCCGGCCCTGTCCTTCATGCTACTGAATGCCTACATATTTGTTAAAGCGCTGTAAAGCAAGTAGTTGATTTCAGGGCTTCAACCCGGCTTTTATTTCCAGGCCCCGCTGGCCGGGGCGTTGCCGTCGGGCTGGAGGATGCGGAACTCCACGCGGCGGTTCACGCGGGCGTCGGCTTCGTTGGCCTCGTCTTTCAACGGTTGGGAGCTGCCGAAGCCGCCGCTTTCGAGGCGGGCGGGCGCAATCTTACCCCGGTGCTCGATGTAGCGGCGAATGGCCTCGGCGCGGGCCTGCGAGAGCAGCAGGTTAGCGTCGGGGTCGCCCTGGGCGTCGGTGTGGCCCGCAATGCTGAGGCGGTAGCTGGGGTGGTCAGCCAGGAAGGTCGTAAGCCGGTCGAGGGTGGAGTGCATGGCCGCCAGCACATTGGCCTTACCGGCCTCAAACTCGATATTTTTGAACACCAGCGGTAGCTTGTAGTTCAAGCTGTTCGTCAGCAGGCTCACCACGGTGTCGCCTTTAAGCTCAAATTTTTTCTCAACGCTGAAAAAATCCGGGCTCTGGATGAGCAGCACGTAGTGCGAGCCCTCCATCAACTCGAAGTCGAAGCTGCCGTCGGGCCGCAGGTACTTGCTGGCCACTTCCACGCCGTTATCGGTATCAATCACGCTCACAATGCCTTGCAGCGGCTTGTTGCTGATGGAGTCGCGCAGGGTGCCGGCCACGGTGGTGGTGGCCAGCGGCTGGGCCTCCATGGGCAGCGGAAAGGAGTAGAGGTCGAGGTTGCCCACATCGGTGGGCTCGGAGCGGGCGTAGTAGAGGTTGCGGCTTCCGCGGTCGATGGTGAAATAGTACTCGGGGCCCTTGCCGTTCACCAGGGGTCCAATGTTGCGCGGCTCCTGCCAGCGCCCCTGTACGCGGTAGGTTTTGTAGATGTCGAAGTCGCCGAAGTTCAGCAATTGCCCGCGCGAGCTGAAGTACAACACGTGGTAGAGGGGGTGGTAGAAGGGGCTGACCTCGCTTTCACGGGTGTTCACCACGGGCCCCAGGTTTTGGGCGGGGCCCCACTGGCCGTTCTTCTGGCGGGCGGTGAAGTAGATGTCGCTTGCCCCGAAACCACCTAGGCGGTCGGAGGCAAAGTACAGGGTGTCTTCGGTTTGCGACAGCGCGGGCTGCGAGTCCCAGGCTACCGAATTCACGGCGGGGCCCAGGCTGCGGGGCACGCTCCACTGGCCGTCTTTGCCCAGCTTGGCCGTGTATAGGTCGCAGTTGCCGTGGCAGGTGGGGCACTCACAGCGGGCAAAAAAGATGGTACGCCCGTCCTTGCTAAAGCACGCCGACCCTTCGTTATAAGGCGAGTTGATGGGTTTAGGCAGCGGCTCGGCGTCGGTCCAGCTCACGCCCTCGCGCCGCGAGATGTACAGGTCCTCGTCCACGGTGCCGGTCAGGCCCCGGCGCTTGCGCTTGCTGCTGAAGAGCAGCAGCGAATCGCGCCCGGCTAGGGTGGGGCCGTAGTCGGGGGCCTTGCTGTTCACGGCGTCGCCCATGCTCGTGTACACGCCCTTGGGCGGATGGAACGTATTGAGGTTCTTGCGGTACTCCACCAGATCGTAATACGTTTGCAGCGGCACGTACAAGGCGGTAGTTTTTTGCTCCAGCGAATCGTAGTACAATTGTACTTTGGTAACATCCGTCCGGCGATGTTTCAAGGCCAGGCGGTAGTACGCCTTGGCCTTCACCAACTGGCTGTCGCGCTCCAGCAGTTGGCCCATGCGCCAGAGCATTCCAGTGCCGCGCCCAAAGTTTTCGGGCCCGAACCGCGCGATGTAGTCTTCGAGCAGCAGCCGGGCCTGGTGGTAGCGGTGGCGCTTTTCGGCGTGGGCAATGGCGCGTAGGGCCTTTTTGTCTTCGTAGAAACGGTATTTATTGATGTATACAAAATCGGGCGTACCGTCGGGGCGCAGGCGCAGCCGGCGGCTGGTGGGGCTGCCCAGGCCGCGTACTTTGTAGGCCCCGGGCGTAATGACCGGGCGCGGCGCCTGGGCCCACGCGCCGGGCCCCAGGGCCAGGCTCCACGCAAAGACGAGCCACCGCAGCGCCCGCCGACAAAACATTACAGGCATGGCCCGGGTGCGAAGAGTTGATTAGCGGATGCAAGTTGTTCATAAAAATATAATTATCCGGGTAAGCGCCGCTTTGGCTGGCCCCGGGCTCTGGCACGGCACTTGACCAGCCAGGGCCGCCGACGGGTGTATCTTGTCGGCTAGTTCTGTATCCGCGGCGGGCTGCCAATCTGGCACCCCCGGCGCTTGTCCTTTGATTCCTTCTGCCATGCCCCTGGCTTCCGTTTCCATCGCCGCGGCGCGCCCTCACTGGCTGCGCGGCGAAGCCAATCCCCAACCCGAGGCCATCGCCATCATGGCGGCCGACCCCGACCACCTGCTCAACGGCGACGACGCGCCCGCCAAGCTGTCGCTGCTGCCCGTGCGCAACACTGTGCTGTTTCCGGGCGTGGTGCTGCCAGTCACCGTCACGCGCAGGAAAAGCGCTAAGCTGGTGCGCGCCATCTACGCCAGCGGCGACAAGCTACTCGGCGTAGTGGCCCAGCGCAGCCCCGACGACGCTGAGCCCACTGTGGCCGAGCTGCACCCCGTGGGCACCCTGGCTCGCATCCTCAAGCTCATTGAGCAGCCCGACGGGCAGGTGACCATCATCATCCAGGGCCAGGTGCGCTTCACCATTGAGGAGGAGCTGACCTACGCGCCCCGCCTCACGGCCCAGGTGCAGTACTTCGCCGAAACGTCGCTGAACGTGGACGTGCCCGCCGAATTTGCCCTGCTGCAAAGCTTGCGCGAGGCCGCCGGCAAGGTGGTGGAGCTGAGCCCCGAAATTCCGTCGGAGGCGCGTAGCATGCTCGAAGGCATCCAGTCGCCGGCTTTCCTCACGCATTTTCTGTGCTCGAACGTGCAGCTCGACCTGCCCGCCAAGCAGCGCCTGCTGGAGCTGAGCGACCCCGAGCAGCAGGCCCGCCAGCTGCTCGAAGCGCTGCTGAACCAGGTGGAGCTGCTCGAAATCAAGCAGGATATCCGCACCAAAACCCACACCGGCATCGACGCCCAGCAGCGCGAGTACTTCCTGCGCCAGCAGCTCAAAACCTTGCAGGACGAGCTGGGCCAGGAGGGCCCCGACCAGGACATTGGCCGCTACCGCGACCGGGCCCTGACCAAAAAGTGGCCCGAGCCGGTGGCCATGCACTTCGCCAAAGAGATGGAAAAGCTGGCCCGCACCAACCCGATGGCGCCCGACTTCTCAGTGATTTCCAACTACGTGGAATTCCTGCTCGACCTGCCCTGGAACGAGTACACGAAGGACAAAATCAACCTCAAGCAAACCCGCAAAATCCTCGACGCCGACCATTTCGGCCTGGAGAAGGTGAAGGAGCGCATTCTCGAATATCTGGCCGTGCTCAAGCTGAAGCAGGACTTGAAGTCGCCCATTTTGTGCCTGTACGGCCCCCCCGGCGTGGGTAAAACCTCCCTCGGGCGCAGTATTGCCACGGCGCTGGGCCGCAAGTACGTGCGCCTGAGCCTGGGCGGCGTGCGCGACGAGGCCGAAATCCGCGGGCACCGCAAAACCTACGTGGGCGCCATGCCGGGCCGTATCATTGCCCAAATTAAGAAGGCCGGGGCCAGCAACCCAGTCATCATTCTGGACGAGATTGACAAGGTGAGCGCCGACTTCCGCGGCGACCCCAGCTCGGCCCTGCTCGAAGTGCTCGACCCGGAGCAGAACTCGACCTTCGTCGATAATTATTTAGAGGTAGAGTATGACCTGAGCAAGGTGCTCTTTATTGCCACGGCCAACTCGCTCGACACTATTCAGCCCGCCCTGCGCGACCGGATGGAAATCATCGATCTGACCGGCTATACCCAGGAAGAAAAGGTGCAGATTGCCAAGAAGCACCTGTGGCCCAAGCAGCTGCGTGAGCACGGCCTGGGGCCCCAGGAAGTAAAAATCAGCGACGGGGCCCTGCACCGCGTGGCCGACGACTACACCCGCGAGAGTGGCGTGCGCGGCCTGGAGCGCAAGCTGGCCGCCGTGACGCGCAACCTGGCCCGCCGCAAGGCCGGCAAGGAGCCCGTGCCCGCCGTCCTCGATGCCGCCGAGGTGCGCCGCATCCTGGGGGCCCCCATTTACGACCGCGACATGTACCAGGACAACGACACGGCCGGCGTGGTGACGGGCCTGGCCTGGACCAGCGTGGGCGGCGACATCTTGTTCGTGGAGAGCCTCTTGAGCCGCGGTCGAGGCAAGCTTACGCTCTCGGGCCAGCTCGGCGACGTGATGAAGGAATCGGCCATTACGGCCCTGAGCTACCTGCGCAGCCGGGCCGACGAAATCGGCATCGACTACCGCTTGTTTGAGCAGTACGACCTGCACATTCACTTCCCCGAGGGTGCCGTGCCCAAGGACGGGCCCAGCGCGGGCATCGCCATTTTCACCAGCATGGCCTCGGCCTTCACCCAGCGCCGGGTGCGCCCACGCCTGGCCATGACCGGCGAAATCACGCTCCGCGGTAAGGTGCTGCCAGTGGGCGGCATCAAGGAAAAGCTGCTGGCCGCCCGCCGCGCCGGCATGACGGACATTATCCTCTGCGCCAAAAACCGCAAGGACGTGGACGAAATCACCGCCGACTACCTCCAGGGCCTGCATATTCACTACGTCGACCGCGTGTTGGATGTATTAGGCGTGGCCCTGCTCGCCGAGCTGGTGCCGCACCCCCAAAAGCTGCCCGTGCGCGACGAGCCGGTGCCCGCCCCGGGTCCCAGCGTGGAGGTGCAGTAGGTAGAATTAAAAATTAAAAATGAAGAATTAAAACTGGCTCACGAAGGCGGGCCGGCGTTCGTTTCTCCTTTTTAATTCTTCGTTTTTAATTTTTAATTCCCCCGTGAAGCACTTTTCCGCCCGCCGGCTTGCCGGTTTTGCTTTCGGACTGGCGGGCCTGCTGGGGGCCCTGCCCGCCGCTGCCCAGCTTGGGGGGCGGGCAGTGCTGCCGTTTCTGGACCTGCCGCCCGGGGCCCAGCTGGCGGCCTGGGGCGGCATGAACCCATCGGCCCGCAGCGCCGACCCCACCATGCTCTTCGGCAACCCCGCGCTGCTGAACGCCGACATGGACCACCGCCTGGCCCTGAGCTACGTGGGCTACGTGGCCGACATCAAGCAGAGCACCGCCGCCTACGTGTTCAACACGGCCAAAGCCGGCCGCTTCGGCCTGGCCCTGACGTACGTGAACTACGCCGACCTGCCCAGCTACGACGCGGCCGGCAACAGCCTGGGCTCGTTTGTGGTGAGCGAGTACACGGCCGGCGTGAGCGACAGCTACACCAAGGGCAAGTTCACGTTTGGCCTCACCGCCAAGCTGGCCGTGTCGAGCATTGCCGGCATCCGCTCACTGGCCGGCGTGGCCGATGCCGGCGTATTATACAAGCACCCCACCCAGGATTTTACGCTGGGCCTGGTGGCCAAAAACGTGGGCTACCAGTTCGTGCCCTACGCTGGCACCACCCGGGGCCCCCTACCGCTCGACGTGCAGCTGGGCACCACCGCCAAGCCCACGCACATGCCGGTGCGTTTCTCGCTTACGGCCCACCACTTGCAGCAGTGGGATATTCAGTACCTCGACCCCGCCGCCACCACCCTCGACGCCAACGGTGGCGTGCAGGCCCCCAAAAAAAGCTTCGGCGATAACCTGGCCCGGCATTTCACGGTGGGTGCCGCCCTGGTACTCAGCCAGAACCTGCAACTGCGCGTGGGCTACAACCACCTCCAGCGCCGCGAGCTGCGCTTGGCCACCACTAGCGGCGGGGCCGGCCTCAGCTTCGGGGCGATGGTGGCCATCAGCGGCTTTCAGCTCGATTACACGTATGCTACCCTGCAAGCGGCGGGGGCCAGCAACTATTTTACCCTGGCGCGCGCTTTAGTTAAGAAGAAAGATTAACCCGCGGGTTATAATTGGCCAGGTGAAATCAAACTGACAATATATCATTGGCAACTCGTTGTCAGTTAAAATAATAGCTAGCAGCTAAAAGCTAACGGCTCAATACTTGAACTACTCCCCGGGCCCCGGGGCGGCGGCCGTTCGCCGGTCCGGGGCCCCATTCCCTACCCATGCTCCAAGAACATTTCCTGACCCCGGCCCAAATCGTGGCCGAACTCGACAAGTACATCATCGGCCAGCACGAGGCCAAGCGCCACGTAGCCATTGCCCTGCGCAACCGCTGGCGCCGCCTGCACGCACCGGCCGATATGCAGGCCGAAATCGTGCCCAATAACATCCTCATGATTGGGGCCACCGGCGTGGGCAAAACCGAAATTGCCCGCCGCCTGGCCCACCTCGCCGACGCGCCCTTTGTGAAGGTGGAGGCCAGCAAGTTCACGGAAGTGGGTTACGTAGGCCGCGACGTGGAAAGCATGGTGCGCGACCTGGCTGAGCAGAGCGTGAGCCGCGTGCGCCAACGCCGCCAGGAGGCCGTGAAGGCCCAGGCCGCCCAGGCTGTGGAAGACCTGATCCTCGACGCTCTCATTCCGCCCCTCAAAGCCCCCGGCAAGGACGGCGGCGCGGCGCGTGCGAACGTGGGCTTCGGCGGCAGTAGTGAAAACATCGTGGGTGATGCCCTGCCCACCTCCGACCAGGAACTGAACGAGCGTACCCGCGAGCGGTTCCGCCAAAAGATCCGCAACGGCGAAATGGAAGACCGCCACATTGAGATTCAAGTAGCTCAGGCGGGGCCTAACGTGGGCGTGATGGGGGCCCCGGGCATGGACGAGGCCGCTCTCTCGGGCTTGCAGGAAATGCTGGGCAACATGATGCCCAAGAAGTCGCGCAAGCGTAAGGTGACCGTGGCTGAGGCCCGCAAAGTCCTCCTCGAAGAGGAGGCCACCAAGCTCATTGATATGGAAGAGGTGAAGGAGGAAGCCATCCGCCAAGCCGAAAACGCGGGCATCATCTTCATCGATGAAATTGACAAGGTGGCCACCAGCGGCGGCGGCAAGAACGGGGGCCCCGACGTGAGCCGCCAGGGCGTGCAGCGCGACCTTCTGCCCATCGTCGAAGGGTCGGCCGTGAGCACCAAGTATGGCATCGTCAACACCGACCACATTCTGTTCATTGCCGCTGGCGCCTTCCACGTTAGCAAGCCCAGCGATTTGATACCCGAGCTGCAAGGCCGCTTCCCCATCCGCGTCGAGCTGCAAAGCCTGACCAAAGACGACTTCTACCGCATCCTCAAAGATCCCAAAAATGCCCTTACCAAGCAGTACGAAGCGTTGCTAAAGGCCGAGGAAGTAGAGCTGACCTTCGACGATGCCGCCCTGGAGCGCGTGGCCCAAATCGCCTTTGAAGTAAACGCCGAGGTGGAAAACATCGGGGCCCGCCGTCTGCACACCGTCATGAGCCGCCTGCTCAACGACCTGCTCTTCGACGTGCCCGACAAAATAGGGCCCCACGCCCACATCCAAATTACTGCCGAACTGGTAGAGGAACGCCTAGCCAGCATGGTCAAAAACCGCGACCTGAGCCAGTACATTCTCTGAGGAGTTGGCTTGTCAGTTTCAATAGAATTAAAACGGAGACTGTATTAGAATTGCTATCAATTGACGGTGAATTTCTTAAGTAAATTATAACGTTATGCTGAGCTTGCTGAAGCATCTCCACTACTCCGTTAAACGATGCAGTAGAGATGCTTCAGCAAACTCAGCATGACGTTCTCAGCATAAAAAATCTTGATAATCAGCAAATAGTAACGCAAATAATAAAAAAAGCCCTGGCATCATTTGCCAGGGCTTTTTTTATTATTTGCGTTTACGCGGGTTTTAGATGAGCCGAACGTCTACCTCAGTAGGAATAAGGATGGTGCCGTCTTCCAGAGTAATAAGAAAGAAAAAGCGCAGTTGGTTGGGTGCTTGCGGGTCCGCATTTGGCGTGAGAGTACCTTTTCTTCCGGTCGACTTGCCGGAAAAGACGAAGGCGGCGGCTTTCGTTGCGCTACCCGGCAGAACAGCGAAGGCAGCGTTGAGCCGCTTCACGTAATCCCGCATCGCGTTCAAGTCTGAACTGAACGTGATGGTATTTGAGCCGTTGCCAGCGATGGTGGTGGTTGTGTAGCTGGGGTAACGCCCATCCTGCAGGTACTCCACCCCGCCGTTGCCGGTGGCTATTTTCGTGATTTCCTTTATTTTGCCTTTGTCAGCGGGAATGCTGAAGGCAATGGAAAACGTGCCGGTGGAATTAGGACTGCCGTTCGTAGTGTCCACTTTGGCGGTTACGATGGGGAAACGCTCAAAATACACTTGATTGGTGACGGTGACCGGAATAGCGGCAAGGCTGTCTTGAAGCGGGCCGAGCTGGTTGCCGTAGTCTTTCTTACAAGCCGTAAAACTTACGGCAAGAAGCAGAAGGGCAAAAAACTTAAAGGCTATATTTTTCATGGTATGAAGCAAAGGAGAGTTGTTGGAGCCAGGCATTATTTCGATGCCCACCAGACCGGGTCGGAAATTACCGTCGTCGGAACGTTGTCTCTGTTGCCGGATACTTCGGACGGTGGGTACAGCAAACGCTGCGGAATATTTGGGGTAACTACCACGTTCAAGGCCGGTTGCAACCTCGGGCGACCCGTCCGACGGTAATCATTAAACGACTCGTAGCCGTTGCCAAGCCAAGCCATCCACTTCTGACGAAGAATTTGGTCAACTTTTTGGTCATCTGTACCATGTAGCCCTACTATAGCCGGGTTGGCAGTAAAATAGGCATCAATCTCGGCCGTTGTAAGGCCTGTTTCCTCCATCGAGCGACGAATACCTTCCTTGTACAAAGCATCGGCATCGCCGGCGGTTTTTAGTCGTATTGCCGACTCCGCCAGGATGAAAGCCCGCTGAAAATTGGTAAGCAAGCGAATCGGGCCTGCCCCCGCTGCACCGCTTTTTGGGTCATTCAACACGTAAGCACCGTACACCGAACGGCTTGTCTTTGCCGGATCAGCGTTCCTCGCGGGTGCAACGATGTTATTACCGTTTTCGAAGCCTGTGAATTTACCAAACGAGGTAGTTTCTGTGGGAGTGGGGTTGCCGGGTGTAGTCGTGAAATACTTGGGCAGGCGCGGGTCTTTGTAAGCCGCCAGCGAGTCCAGGAAGCGGGTGCTAGCCATTTGGTCATCAGGCCGGTTCGTGACATTGTAAGAGTAGAACGGATTCGTGTTACCCACGGCAGGGCCGAAAGGAACGGCGAAGTCATCACCATTAGCGTTAATGGCGGCGCTACCACCGACTCCTTTGGCCAATACTTCGTTAATCACCTTCGTAGCTAAGGCCGGGTCTTTGCTGCTTACAGTGTTGGCAAATTTCAGCAGTAGCATGTTACCCACTTTCCTCCACTTTGCAAGGTTGCCGCCATAAACTACGTCATCAGCACCGGGTGTTAAAGCACTGGTTTTATCCAAATCAGCCAAGCCGTCGCGCACTAGGTCAAATAAGCTTTGGATTCCGGTGGCACCCTCGTATATGTCCTGTTGCTTATCAAAGACGGGGTGGAGATTGGCCAGTCCTTGCAACGCCTGCGAGTAGGGAATGTCACCCCACATGTCAGTAGTCAGTGCGAAGTTGTATGCCTTGATGAGCTTGGCGATGCCCGAATACGCCGGGCTGGTTGCCTGGGTGCTGGTAATGAGTGTTTGCGCACCAATCAGGTTATTGCCATAAAGGTCACCCTGCCATTCGTTATCGTAGTTGCCATTGATTACATAACGGTCTTCTGTGGCAGGTTGGTTGGCAATGCCTGCGTAGTGCTGAGTGAACAGGTCGCCATCCCGGCCCAGCGTGTTGCCTACCACAAAACCAGTGCCGACGGTGATGGCCGGCAATTGGACAGAGGGAGGGACGACGGTTGGACTGTTGGGGCTGGCGTTGACGTCCAAAAAATTGTTGGGGGAGCAACTTGCGACTGCCAGGGCAGCCGTAGCAAGTGCAGAATACCGAAAGCTATATAGGTTTTTCATCTGTGCTTTTGTGATTCCGTTAGAGAGTGAACCGCAGGTAAGCGCCGTAGCTGCGCACGCTCGGGGGGCCCTGCAGGTCAAGGCCACGGATGTTACCCGCCCCTTGGGTGTTCACTTCCGGGAAGAAGTTGGCATTGGGTGCGTAGTAAAACAGGTTCCGGCCCGACAGCGAGAAGGTTACGTTGCCAAAAGGAGTGTGCTCCAACAACCCCTTGGGTAGTGAGTAGCCCAGCGATACTTCGCGCAAGGTGTAGTGGGTTCCGTCAAATATGGCCCGGTCGCTCTGCAAACCTTGGTTGGCCCAGTAGCTCTGAGCATCAACCTGAATATTATTCTGGCGATAAGTACCGTCCGCACTCTGAATCACGCCCGGAATAACACGGGGCTGTTCGCGGTTTTGGCCGGTTTCTTTCAACAAGCCGGATGACTTGTAAGCGGCCTGGGTAAAGGAAAGGATGTCGCCCCCGACAATCGCATCAGCCAAGAAAGAAAGCGTCAGGCCTTTGTAAATCAATGTGTTAGTAATTCCGCCCTGCCACTTTACGTTCGGATTAGCCGTGACTTGTGAGCTTAATTCGGGCACCCACAAACCAGTTTTGCCGTTAATCAGGTACTGGCCGTCAGGAGCAGTGGCCTTTTTCTGGCCCAGGATAACCCCGTAAGGTTGGCCGGCCACGTATGACGGAATAGAACCGATAAAGGCACTGCCCGGAATCGACGAGCTTGGCACGCCGGGATAAATGGAAACGACCAGGTTGCGCAGCCAGGTGTAGTTGGCCGAAACATCCCAGGTGAAGCCCGAAGCGGATTTGACGGGCCTGATCGTAGCCAATACTTCAATGCCCTTATTATCAAGTTCGCCCGAATTGGTGTAAAAGCTGGTGTAGCCGGTAGAGCCTGGAATAGTAACGGGCACAATCTGGTTGGTGCTAACGGTCTTGAAATAAGTAGCATCAAACGTCAGACGGTTGTTAAAGAAGCCCAGGTTTAAGCCCACTTCGGCCGACTTAGTAAACTCCGGCTTCAAATTGTCGCCGCCGCCCAAAGTGTTGCTGGGAGTGAAGCCCACCAACCCGATAAAAGGGTAAGTGACGTTGGCGACGTTATTGCCCTGGCCTGCCTGCACATAATAGCTGTCGAGCCGGTAGGGGTCCGCGTCGCGGCCCACTTGCGCATAGGCCGCCCTAATTTTACCGTAGGAGAAAAAGCGGGAATCGATGTGTAAGGCATCCGTGAACACAAAGCCAGCCGAAATGGACGGGTACAGAAATGTGTTGTTGTTTTTAGGCAAGGTCGATGATTGGTCAACCCGCGCCGTTGCTTCCAGAAACAAGTAGTTGTTGTAAGATAGCGACAGGTCGGCGTAGTAGCCAAGTAGGCGACGAACGGTAGAAAATTCGCCGCTGCCGTTGAAGTTAGCAGCATTGCTGGCATTGTAAAAACCGGGCAAGGCCAGAGAAACCCCCGAAACATACTGCTCGTTGCGCCGGCGCTGGTTGACCTGCTGACCAACCAGTAGATTGGCATTCAGCTTGTCTATAAAAATGTTTTCCTTCTTGGCGTTTATCAGCAGGTCGCCGGTGAACTCAGCGTACTGAATATTGTCCTGAAAAATCAGGCCGCTTGGGTTACGGGCCGAACTGAGGGAAGCAATTTGCTTCCGGCGGTCGGTGTACGCGTCCAGACCGGCCCGGTAGGCCACGCTCAGCCACGGGAGAATATCGTAGCTGACGTTAGCCACGTTGATGAAGCGGGTAACGTTACTGGCTGTGTTAGAATTGCGAAGGTTATAGTTCGGGTTGTCGCGGCCTGGGAAGTACAAGTTAGTTCCCGTAGCCGTCTGATAGGGCTGCCCTTGTAAATCGAAGCTTCGTGGTACCAAAGCCAAGGTACCGAAGGCACTGCCACCGTTACCCGTTTGGGGAGAGAGCTGCTCGGTTTGCGAAAAATTTACCGAGCCCGAGATTCGTACTTTGTTCTGCAACGTAGTACCACCCCCCAACTGAACGTTGGTGCGCTTTAGGAGCGATGATTCCGTGATGCCCTTTTGGTCGGTGTTGTTGATGTTGAGCGAGAAGTTGGACGTGCCGTTATTGCCCGCCAACTGTACCCCGTTCGTCAGCAAACGTCCTTGCCGGAAGAAGTTTTTAATGTTGTCTGGGTACGCTTGGTAAGGCAAAAAACTGGCATCGGCGAGCAGTAAACCGTTTGCTCGGGTAGGCATCGTACCGAAGCGGGGACCCCAAGAGTTGGGGCTGCCTGTAAAAATGTTTCCGGCTCCACCGGTGGTAGTATTTACCCCCAGGGTTCCTTGGCCGTAGTCGTTCTGAAAGTCGGGCAGCCCTAGTACCTGCTGAAAATTGAGACCCGAAGTGACATTAATCTCCAGCTTTCTACTGACGTCAGCGCCCGACTTAGTGGTAATTACAATCGCACCCGATGAAGCCCGCGAGCCGTAAAGCGCGGCCGCGGCCGGTCCTTTCAAAACGCTGATGCTGGCAATATTTTCCGGATCGATGTCCGCGATCCGGTTCGACGTTTGGGCTCCGTACAAGGTGCCCGCCGCGCCCCCGTTCGTACGGTCAGCATCGTTACTAATCGGAATACCGTCTACTACGAACAGGGGCTGGTTGCTACCCGTCAGCGAAGTGATACCGCGGAGGTTGATGTTGACAGAAGAGCCGGCCAAGCCACTAGCTCCCGTAATGCTCACGCCAGCAATCTTGCCTTGCAGGGCCGTGATGACATTGGGCTCGGACTTTTGGGCAACCTCTCCGCCTTTGATTTCCTGGGTTGCATAGCCCAGCGTGCGCTTGTCTTTCTCAATACCGAGGGCCGTTACCACGACTTCGCTCAGTTCGCGCGCGTCTTGCAGTAAGGCAACGTTAATCTGTGCTTGTTTGCCGATTGGCCGCTCTTGAGTGGCCATGCCTACGGACGAAAACACTAGCGTTGTTCCATCTTGAGGAACGGTCAGAGCGTACGCACCATCGGCACTGGTAGAAACGCCGGTGGTGGTGCCTTTCAGCAGCACGGTTACTCCTGGCAAACCTTCGCCGGATTTTTGGTCGGTTACTCTTCCTGAGACGGTCCGCGTTTGGGCCATCACTTGGTGGTAGAGTGTGAACATGAGCACCAAGCTCATGAGTAATGTTCTTTTCATATGCGAAAAAGAGTTAGTTGCCCGGTTGGGCAGATGAAAAATTAGATTTGGTAAATGAAATGCTGCCCAAAAGGTAATGGTTTAGAAACTCATTAATGGAATTTTTTCATCAATAGTACACCAAAATGCCCTGTAAAACAACCTCAACTAGTAACCAGATGAGCTTAATATTCTGCTTTTTATCACCGACGCTAATATAAAATATATAGTAATTTAAATAAATATTATTACATATTATATCTGAAAAATGTTCTGTCATTCCACACTTCGGCCACTAAGCACCCATGCACAAGTAATCGTGTGGGGCGAAGGCGCTAATTTTGGCGTATGCTACTCGCTTCACTTCCGCTCGCAGCTCCTGAAATCACCACCCTGGAGGCCGCTGCTGCTCAGGGCCCGCACCCGCGAATGCGGCGGCGTGCCCAAGTTATTTTGGGACACCACCGCGGGGCGACCGTTCAGCAATTGGCCACTTTGTTTGCCGTGGGCTATAATACGGTCGGTATCTGGCTGCGCCGCTGGCAGGAGCTGGGCTTGGCCGGGCTGGCCGAGGGCCAGCGGTCGGGCCGCCCGCCGAAACTCCCACCAGCAGTAAAAAAAAGTAGCGACCTGGCTGGGTACGGCCACCCAGCAATTGCGCGCGTGGCTTCCTGACATCCGCCGAGGCTGGGGCCTCAAGCTCAGCCTGAGCACGCTGCGCCGGCTGGCGCGCCGCGCCGGCTACCGCTGGAAGCGCTGCCGCAGGAGTCTGAAAGCGCAACGCGACCCGGTCTTGTTTGCCGCCGCCCAGCAGCACCTGCACACGTTGCACCAAGCCGAAGCCCGCGGCGCGGTGGCCGTGGTCTACGTCGATGAGTGCCGCTTCTCGCGCCAAGCCCCCGTGCCCTATGCCTGGCAACGGCGTGGGCAGCCCCCGGTGGGCCTGCCCGCCGTACGGGGGCGCGGGGGGCATTCGGTCCTGGGCTTCTGGCAGGCCCACGCCCCGCACCAGCCCCTGGAGGCCTACGTGCGGGAAGGCAGCCTGACGGCCGACTTATTTGTGCTGGCCGTCAACGCATTCTGCCACAGTCTAAGCGGCCCTACCGTGCTCGTACTCGACAATGCCTCCATTCACAAAGCGCACGTGGTGCGCGCTTGTGAAGCCAAGTGGGCAGCGGCCGGCCTGACACTCTTTTTCTTGCCCGCCTACAGCCCCGAACTCAACCACATCGAACTGCTCTGGCACCGCTGCAAGCACTATTGGGTTCGCCCCCAGGATTACGCCACGGAGCAAACCTTGCTACAACGCCTCGAACACGTGCTGGCAAACGTCGGTAATCACTACACGATTACTTTTGCATGAGTGCTTAATGGCGTTGAAAATTGCCGAGAGAAAATATTGCCCCTCACAAAAAGTTTGGGCATATCATGGCCAGGGGCCCTTAAAAAGGTCCTGGCCAATTTGGCCTTGGCCTTTGCCCTAATCTTTTTTCTATCCTTCCCCAGGGGGTAAGGTCAGCGCTATTTTTTGCTAGCCAACTCTCAATAAGGTTCTTCCATTTGCTGGACCAGTTGCAAATAGAGGGTCAGGAGGTTTGCATTCGACGTGCCTAGCAAAATGGGGGCCCGCGCCCATCCCCACTCACAGCAGAGTGGGGCGATGAGCGCCTGGCCAGCGTGGTCAAAAACCGCGACCTGAGCCAGTACATTCTCTGAGGATTTGCGCGCGGTATAGACGCAAAAAAGCCCCAGCCAAGTTGGCTAGGGCTTCTTTGCATACAAGGGGTCCGCTGAATTAATACTGCGGATTCTGCGCAATCACTCCATTGGTGATGTTGACCTCGCGCAACGGGATGGGGAACAAGTTGCGGTAGGTCTGGTTCCAGGCATTTGGCACTGCCGGCGGTACCGTGCCCAGTATTGATTGTACGTTGTTGGTGCGGCGCAGGTCGAACCAGTAGTTGCCTTCGTAAGCTAACTCCAAGCGGCGCTGCAATAGGATATCATTAACCAGATCCGGCGCCGTGGTGGCTGTGGTGGGGGCCAGGCCGGCCCGCGTACGAATGAGGTCAAGCTGGGTCGTAGCGGTGGCCAGGTCACCGGTTTGGGCAGCGGCTTCGGCCAGCGTCAGCACCACTTCTGCATAACGTACCGCGTTAAATGGGTCGTCGCGGGTGGCAGTATGGGTGTATTTAAGCGTGGTGCCCGAAGGAGCCACGTTGACGGCCAGGCGTCGGTCGCCGGTCGGGTGCGCCGCTGCAAAGCCCGTGCCCGGGTCAAACTCGTTCCGTCCGCCGGGGGCAGGGTACCAGTAAAAAGCGAACAGGTTCTGATCGGTATTCGAGAATACCAGCTGCCAAATAGCATCGGGTGCTGTGATGCCCGTGGCCGCGGCCGTGGCAAAGCCACCTGTGGCGGACACTTGCTTGGCGAACGCCAGGGCATTGGCGTAGTTGCGCATTCGTAACTCAAAGCGGGCCCGCAGGGCCAGTGCTGCGCTTTTGGTGACGAGGGCAACGGTGCCATCCCCATCCGTCAGGTTGGCAACAGCAAAATCCAGGTCGGCCCGGATGGCTGCTGCTACTTCGGCTTCGGTTGAGCGGGGAACCGGGGCCGTCTCCGAGCCAATGGACGTAGTAGGCGTGAGGCGCAACGGCACGCCGAGGCCCCCGGTGTAGCCGTAGCCCTGGGGGCTGCCGCCCCACAAAGCCAGCAAGTTCATGTAGCTATAGGCCCGTAGTGCCCGGGCCTGGCCTTGGGTATCCAGCTTTGGAAAGGCGGGGTCGGTAATCTTGTCGCTCTGCTGCAGCAGGTAGTTGGTGCGGTTAATAGCGCTGTAAATGGCGTTCCAGGTGTTGCCTACCTGCACGTTGTCCGGCGCAGTCTGGTTCTGGTTTATCAGCCCGAAGGTGGTGTTATACGTGCCTACTTCCCGGATTTCTCTGGCTAGCAAGTCAACTGTTGACGGAAAACCTACCCCGTCGTAGTCAACATCTTGTAGTGCATCATAGCAGCCAAGCAAGCCGGCGGCGGCATCTTCCTTGGTGCTGTAGCCGGCATTCGAGCTGATGTCGTTCGTTGGCTGCACGTTTACTGCCTTGTCGCACGCACCCACGGCCAGCCCCAGGCCTAAAAGCAGGGCCGAGCGGTTGGCAAGCTGACGAAAATTAATTATTTGCATGGTTATGAATAAGCAAGAGGTTAGAAGCCGAGCGTCACGCCGCCGGTGATGGTGCGGGCCTGGGGATAAGTAAAAAAGTCGGTGCCGGGTGATGCGTTACTGTCTTGATTCGTACCGTTGACTGTGCTAACTTCAGGATCGAGGCCCGTGTATTTAGTGAAGGTCACCAGATTTTGCGACTGCACGTAGATGCGCACGGTGCGCAGGTGGGCGCGGGTAGCCAGGGCCGACGGCAGGGTGTAGCCCAGCGTCAGGCTTTTCAGGCGTAGGTACGAGCCGTCCTCCAGGAACCGGTCCGACGTCCGGGCATTGTTGTTGGGGTCGTTGTACACGGCGCGCGGCATGTCGGTGTTGGTGTTGGTCGGCGTCCACCGGTTCAGCACCGCCACGTCCTGGCCATATACGCTGCTCATGCCCTGGGTATAGGCCCGCGGGTTGTTGTACACTTTGTTGCCCACGTTGTATTGCAGGAAGGCGCTAAAGTCAAAGTTCATGAAGCGGAACGTGTTGGTAATGCCCCCGTAATATTTAGGCTGAGCGTTGCCCATAATCTCCTGGTCAGCGGCCGTTATGCGGCCATCACCGTTCAGGTCCTTGAACTTGATGTCGCCGGGCCGGGTGTCAGTAGACTGGTAGGCCGCGTCAGCCGAGCCACTGGCCGTCCTGGCCTTGGCGTCCAATGCGTTGATTTCATCCTGGGTCTGGAAGATATGGTCCACGCGGTAGCCATAGAACGCACCCAATGGCTGGCCCACGATGAGGCGGCTGGCAAAACCCTGCGCAGTACCGGTAGCGCTGAGGTCCGACAGCTTCGTTACCTTATTGCGGTTGAAGCTGATGTTGAAGTTGGTTTCCCAGTTAAAGCCCGTGCCTTCGTGGCGGAAGTTAACCGTGGTCAGGGCAAACTCGATGCCTTTGTTCTCGAGGTTGCCCACGTTGGCGCTGTAGCTCAGGAAACCGGTATCGGACGGCAGGTTCTGCGCGAGCAACAGGTCATCGGTTTTGCGTTGGTACACATCCGCCGAGATGTAAAAGCGGTTCTGCAAGAAGCCGAAGTCCACGCCTATGTTGGCTTGGCGCGTCCGCTCCCATTTCAGGTTGGGGTTAGCCAGTTGTGAAAAAGCCAAGCCGCCCTGGGCGAGGTAGTTGTTACCCGGGCTGATGAGGCCGCGCGAACCAAAGTTGCCAACAGGTTGGTTGCCCGTCTCGCCGTAGCTGCCCCGGAATTTCAATTCGCTCAGGGTAGTCTGGTCCTTGAGGAAGCTCTCCTCAATTACGCGCCAGCCCGCCGAGACTGCTGGGAAATAGCCCACTTGGTTATCGGTTCCAAAGCGCGAGCCTTGGTCGCGGCGCACGGAGGCCCCTAACAGGTAACGGCCCTTATAGGCATAATCAACTTTTGCCAGCAAGCCAAACAGCGCGTTGCCCGTGGAAGCAGAGGTAGCCGCCGTTTTTGTAGCACCGGCCGAAAGCTCACGGATGGCGTTGCTGGGGAAGCCCGTCACCTCCGTGAAAATAGTGCTCAGACGATCACGCTGGTACTCGGCTACCACCAAAGCACTCAGGCTGTGGTCGGTGCCGAACGTTTTATTGTAGTTCAGCGAGCTGATGTGGTTGTAGTTCAGGTCCTGCGAAGTAGCCGCGGTGGCATCGCCACGTACCGCGGCCCCGGCGTTGGTTAGAGTCGATAAGAAAACATCGTCGCGGCTGTAGGTATAGTCGATGCCGAAGGTGGCCCGGTACTTCAGGTTCTTGACCAGCTCAAACTCGGTGTACTGGCTGCCAATCAAGCGGTTGGTGGTAGCCTTGAAAAAAGGCTCTTTGGCCGCGGCCACCGGGTTTTCCAGCGAGCCGTTTTTGTAGTAGGTGCCGTCGGCGTTGTAAATCGGCAGGTCGCTGGAGTAGAGGCGGGCCGTTGTCAGCACCCCGTAAATGTTGTTGTCGTTGTTTACGCGGTTGTTCACGCTCTGGCTCAGGCCAATGGAGACGCCCATCCGTACTTTGTCCGACAGCTTATTGTCTACCGACAAGCGGGCGCTACCGCGGGCGAAACCCGAGCCAATAATAGTGCCTTGCTGGTCGAAGTAGTTCAGTGCCAAGCGGTAGCGGCTGGCATCCGAGCCACCCGAAAATGTCAGGCCGTAGTTGCTGATGGGGGCCGTGCGCAGCACCTCCTTGCCCCAGTCGGTGCTGGTGGACGTGGCGGGGTTCTGAAACTGGCTCAGGGGCCGAACCGGGCCGGCGTCCACGTATTGGGCTAGGCCGTTCACGATGGTCGCGTCGCCGGGGCCGTATATGTAGGCGGCCAAGTCAGCATTGCTGCGGAAGATGGCGCCGAAAGCCGGGTAGTTGCCGGCCGCGTTGGCCGGGTACGCGCCAGCGGCGGCGTCCAGAAACAGCTGGGTTTGCTGCGCGCCGTTTAGTACCTGCGGGCGCTTCCACACCGACTGGGCCCCGGTGTAGTAGTCGAGGTCGATGCGGGCCTTGCCCGACTTGCCCCGCTTGGTGGTGATGAGCACCACGCCGTTCGAGCCCCGCGAACCGTAGATGGCGGCCGAGGCGGCGTCTTTCAGCACTTCAATGGACTCGATGTCGTTGGGGTTAAGGTCACTCAGGCCGTTGGTCAACTGGCCTCCCGCGCCCTGCTGGGTGGGGCTGGTCGTGACGACGGGCAAGCCGTCCACCACGTACAGCGGCTCGTTGCTGCCCCCAATGGAGGCCGCGCCACGCACGCGCACGCTAATGCCGCCACCGGGTGTGCCCGAACTCTGCACCACTTGCACCCCGGCGGCCCGGCCTTGTAAAGCCTGGTCAACGCTGATGATAGGCTGGTCCTTGTAGTCAGCTGAATTTACCGTGGACACGGCGCCTTTTACTTCACGGCGATTCTGTTGGGTGCCGTAGCCCATCACCACAATCTCGTTCAATTGCTTCGTGTCAGTGGCCATGGCTACCGACATTACTGCCGAACTACCGATGGGCTGCTCTTGGGTGATGAAGCCCACGGAGCTGAACGCCAGCGTGCCGCCGCTGGCAGGAACGCCTAGGGTGAAGCCGCCGTCGGCGTTGGTTGATACACCGGTGGTGGTGCCTTTCAGCACCACCGTTACGCCGGGTAGGCCCCCGCCGTTGGTCTGGTCAGTTACTCTGCCCGAAATGGTCCGCGTTTGGGCCATTACTTGATGGAAAAGCGTGAACATGAGCACCAAGCTCATGAGTAGTGTTTTTTTCATAAGTGATGAAGAGAAAGGGGGGTAAGTAAAGAAATTGTATTCTTTAAATCAAAAAATTGTTATGCTGGCTAAAAGTATGACGAATGCGCGAGAAAAAATCTTCTTCATTATAAAAATAGTAATTCTCTACATAAAAAAGAGAAAAATTATTAAACTGATAATAGCTTAAGTGCTTGTGTATATGAATTTTATTTTGGTTTATTACCTCCAAAAAGAAGGTGGTTGACCGTAGTTGTTAAAAAGTTAGCTCGTTGGAAATAAATAATTGGCGCATAATGTATTTTATTTCGAGTGCGAATGTAATTACGAGATTGGGCTTACCTTATCTCTGGTAATACCTTATGCGTCAGTGCTCCCCTGTTTCTACGGAAACAGTTGTCTGGCCGCCAGCCCCGGCGGGCTTGCTTTGGGGAAGGCAATGGGGCCCCTAGTGCTGCATCAAAAAGCCTTTGATATATTCATCTAGGTCGCCGTCGAGCACGTTTTGCACGTCGGTGCGCTCGATGCCGGTGCGCAAGTCTTTGATGAGCTTGTAGGGGTGCAGCACGTAGTTGCGGATTTGGGAGCCGAAGTCGATGCGCTTTTTGGTAGCTTCGATTTTGTCGCGCTCGGCGTGGCGCTTGTCTATCTCCACTTGGTAGAGGCGTGAGCGGAGCATGCGCAGGGCGTGCTCCTTATTCATGAGCTGGCTGCGCTCAATTTGCACGGCAATGACGATGCCCGACGGGGCGTGGGTGAGGCGTACGGCAGTTTCGACCTTATTCACGTTCTGGCCGCCCGCGCCGCCGGCCCGGAACGTGTCCCAGGAAATGTCGGCGGGGTTGATGTCGATGACAATTGTGTCGTCGACCACGGGGTAGGCAAATACCGACGCGAACGAGGTGTGCCGCCGGCCGCTGCTATCGAACGGCGACATGCGCACGAGGCGGTGCACGCCAATCTCGCTCTTGAGGTAGCCGTAGGCGAAAGGCCCATCGATTTCCAGCGAGGCCGACTTGATGCCGGCGCCCTCGCCGGGCTGGTAGCTGAGTTGGCGCACACCGAAGCCGTGGCGCTCGCCCCACATGATGTACATGCGCATGAGCATCTCGGCCCAGTCCTGGCTTTCGGTGCCGCCCGCGCCGGGGTTGATTTCGATGACGGCCGGCAGCTGGTCTTCCTCGTTGGAGAGCATCTGCTTGAATTCCAGGGCCTCTACTTTCTGCTGGGCCCTGTCGAATTCAGCCTGGAGCTCGGCCTCGGTTGCCTCGCCTTCCTTGTAGAAGTCGAAGAGCACTTCGACGTCGGCCACGGCGTGTTGCACGGCCTCGAAGTCGTCGGTCCAGGTCTTGACGGCCTTGATTTCGCGGAGCTTGGTTTCGGCTGCCTTGGAGTCGTCCCAGAAGTCGGGGGCGAGGGTTTCGGCTTCGGCCGCGGTCACTTGTTCTTTGCGGGTATCGTAGTCAAAGATACCTCCTTAGGGCCTCGGCGCGGCCCTTCAAGTCCCGCACGTGGTCTTGAGTCATTCTTAGGAGTGTTGAATGGGATGGGTGGAGTTTGAACGGGCAAAGGTCCGCAAAAAAAAGGCAGCCGGCCCGTTACGGGGCCGGCTGCCTTTTTTGCATTGCTGAAATCAGAACGTCATGCTCACCTGGCGTCCGCGCGCCGAAGCATCTCTCCCGCTCACTAATCATGATTTACTGCTGCGGGAGAGATGCTTCGGCAAGCGGACGCCAGGTGAGCATGACGTTCTTTTATGTAAAACAGATTTCCCGAATCAACTATTCGTCTACCTGTACCATCCAGCCGTGCGGGTCGGCGGCCTGGCCGCTACGAATGGCCGCGAGGGCCGCGCTGATTTGCTTCGACAGCGCGTCGGGGCCCGGGATGGGCAGCTCGTAGTCGTGGCCCTCGTAGCCGATAACGGCGATGGGGGCGATGGTGGCCGCTGTGCCCACGCCGAAGGCTTCTTGCAGCGTGCCGGCCTGCAGGGCCCCAATGACTTCGCGGCTGCTCACGCGGCGCTCTTCCACGGGCACGCCCATGTCGTGGGCTAGCTGGAGCACCGAGCGGCGCGTGATGCCGTCGAGGATGGACGTGCTGAGTGACGGGGTAATAAGCTTACCATCAATAATAAATACGATGTTCATCGTGCCCGATTCCTCCACGTACCGGTGCTCCGAGGCATCGGTCCAGATGAGCTGGTTGTAGCCTTCCTGCTGGGCCAGCTTGGTGGGGTACATGGCGGCACCGTAGTTGCCCGCGTTTTTGGCGAAGCCCGCGCCGCCCTCAGCCGAGCGCACGTACTTCTGCTCGAAGCGCACGCGCAGCGGCTTGCTGTAGTACAGGTCGACCGGGCAGGTGATGATGGAGAACAGGTAGGTTTCGGAAGGGCGCACGCCCAGCATGCCGTCGGTGGCAAACATGAAGGGGCGAATGTAGAGGGCCCCGCCAGCCACCTTGGGCAGCCAGTGCGCATCGAGGCTCACCAACTCCTTAAGGCCCTGCATGAACAGCTCCTCAGGAATGGGGGGCATGCACATGCGCTCGGCCGAGGCGTTGAGGCGGGCCCAGTTGTCGAGGGGCCGGAACAGGGCCACGCCACCGTCGGCGATGGGGTAGGCCTTCATGCCCTCAAAAATGGCCTGGCCATAGTGCAGGGCCGAGTTAGCTGGGCTCACGGGCAGGTCGCCGAAGGGCAAAATCTGGGCATTGTGCCACTCGCCACCGCGGTACTCGGCCAGGAACATGTGGTCGGAAAACACTTTGCCGAACTCCAGCGGAGTGGCGTCGCGCTCAGCAATGCGAGAGGCATCGGTGCGCTGGGTGCGAATGGCGAGGGTGTCGAGCATAAACTGAAGGAGTAACGAACGAAGAACGGGTGGGTGGGATGATGGCAAAGGTAAGGCCGGGGCCCCAGCCGATCGGGTGGGTTATACCCGGGCCTTCCAGGTTACTTCCTCCACGCCCAGCTCGTGGGCCATGTAGCGGCTCAGCACGAAGAGGTAATCGGAGAGGCGGTTGAGGTATATCACCACCAAATCGGCCACGAACGATTCCTCGCGCAGGTGAATGGCCAGGCGCTCGGCCCGGCGGCACACGCAGCGGGCCACGTGGGCCATGCTCACGGCGGGGTGGCCGCCGGGCAGGATGAAGGCCCGCAGCTCGGGCAGCTCCTCGTTCATGCGGTCCATCTCGTCCTCCAGCAGCTTCACGTCGGCGTCGTGCAGGTCGGGCAGTTTCATGCGCGACTTCTCGGGGTCGGCGGCCAGGGCCGAGCCGATGGTGAACAGCCGGTCCTGTAGCTCCTTCAGCAGCGGCCGGCGCGGGGCGTTGATGTCCTGGTCGCGTAGCAGGCCCACGTGCGAATTCAACTCGTCGACGGTGCCGTAGACGTCAATGCGCAGGCTGCCTTTGGATACGCGGGTGCCGCCGATAAGCGAGGTGAGGCCTTGGTCGCCGGTGCGGGTGTAGATTTTCATGGTTTAGCTAATCGAGTTGCCTAAAAAATATCTGATGAAAGAAGGCCGTCATGCTCATCTGGTGTCCGCGCAGCCGAAGCATCTCTCCCGCGGTAGTAAATAATTAGTTGAGCAGTAGAGATGCTTCGACAAGCTCAGCATGATGGTCTCTTTCCAGCTCAGCAATTCACTCACCCGGGCACCGTGTGGATGGCTACTTCCGTGTTCACTTCGTCGGTTTCCACCAAGCCGTCGCGCAGGCGCACGATGCGGTGGGCGTAGCGGGCAATGTCCTCTTCGTGCGTTACCATGATGATGGTGTTGCCCTTGGCGTACAGCGCCTCGAACAAATCCATGATTTCGTAGCTCGTTTTGCTGTCGAGGTTACCGGTGGGTTCGTCGGCCAGGATAATGCTGGGGTTGTTGACCAGGGCCCTGGCGATGGCCACGCGCTGGCGCTGGCCGCCGCTGAGCTCGTTGGGGCGGTGCTTGGCGCGGTCGCCCAGGCCCACGCTCTGCAGCGCGTGCATGGCCCGCTCGTCGCGCTCGCGCTTGCCATAGCCGGCGTAAATCAGCGGCAGGGCCACATTGTCGAGCGATGAGGCGCGGGGCAGCAGGTTGAAGGTTTGGAAAACGAAGCCAATTTCTTTGTTGCGCACCTCGGCCAGGGCGTTGTCGCTCATGCGGCTCACGTCCTGCCCGTTGAGGATGTACTGGCCGCCGCTGGGTGTGTCGAGGCAGCCTACAATGTTCATCAGCGTGGACTTGCCCGAGCCCGAGGGGCCCATAAACGCCACGTACTCGCCGCGCGGAATGGTGATGCTGATGGAGCGCAGGGCGTGAATCTCCTCGGTACCCATGCGGTACATCCGGGAAATATTGTGGGTTTCGATGACGTTTGGTTGCATAAGCGGGGGCGAAAAACGGTCGAAATAAACGCTTAAAAAGTCGCGTGGGCCGCCCGGCGCGCCGCAAACTGCGCTTGAAGCGCCGCAAAGGCCGGCGCCGGCAGCTGCTGGCGCACCCGAGCCAGGGCGTCGGTGGCGTAATCGAACAAGCCCGCGTCGGCCGCGGCCAGCACGTAGGCTTGCAACAGCGCCAGCGAGCCGGGGTTTTCGGCCAGGCCCATTTGCAAGGAGGTGTAGGCCGCCGAGTAGTCGCGCCGCTGGGTGTAGAAGGCCGCCGCCGCCAGCACCGCTGGCTCGTTGAACGGGGCTTCGCGCACGATGCGCTGGTATAAGGCTGCCGCCTGGGGCCCCGTGCCGGCTGCCCGTGCCTGCGCCAACCAGGCCGTTCCCGCCCGCGGGTAATGCGCGGCAAACGCGGTACGCCATTGGTTTATATCGGCCCCGGGCAGGGCCCCCGCCAGGGGCCCAGCGGCGCGGCGCAACGCCGTATCAGGCGCCGCCGCGATGCGGGCCAGCACGGCGCGGGCCGCATCGACTTGGCCGGCCAGGAGCAGGGCCCCAGCGCGGGCCAGCGGGGCAGTGGTGGCGCCGTGCTCGGCAGCCAGGGCCAGCTGGTCGGCCGCCGTGGCGAACTGGCTCTGCTGCAATTGCCACAGGCCCAGCAGCTGCTGGTAGTAGCCGGCCGTGGCGCTGGTACCCGCCGCCAGCGGGGCCAGCAGTTGCCGGGCCACCTGCTCCTGCCCCAGCGCGTGCCGCGTAAGGGCCTGCAAAAACAGCAGCTGCTCGTAGTAGGGTGCGTTGGCCGGGCGGGCGGCCAGGCGCGTGAGCAGCGGCAGCAGCGCGGGGCGCGCCTGGCCGGCCGCCGCCAGCGCCGCGTGGTACACCGCCGCAAACTGCGCCGCGTCGAGGTCGCCGTCGGCCACGCTGGGGGCCCCGGCCGCGGGCCGGTGTTGCAGCAGCCGCAGTAGCAGCAGGTTGCTGGCCAGGGCTGGCTCGGCGGCCGTGGGCTGGAAGCCAGCGGCCAGCTTCTGGGCGTCGGGGAGCAGGTTTTGCTGCAGCAAAAAGGCCAGGCGGTTGGTGCGGCTGGGGTAGGAGCCGGGGGCCAGGCGCTCGGCACGGTCCAGGTAAATGGCCACCGAATCGGTGAGGGCCGTTTGGGTGAACAGCTGGGCCAGGTCGCCGGCCAGGGCAGCACTGCCGGGCTGGCGGCGCAGGCCCTGGCGCAGGGCATCGAGGTTGTCGAACAAGTCTTGGGGCGCGGTGCCGAGGGCCGCCACGCGCAGCGATACCTTCTCGTTGGGGGCGGGCAGCAGGGCCCGGCGCAGGGCGTTCAGCTCGTTCTGGCGCTGCTCGCGGAAGCGATATAGAGCCGCCCGGCCCAGCTGGGCATGCAGGTTGTTGCGGGCGAGCACGTCGCCGCTTTCGGCGTAGTAGCGCTCGGCCAGCAAGGCCAGGCCGAGGTCGTCGGGGTGGGTCTCGCTCTGGCGGCGGCCCAGGTCGCCGAGGTAATTAAACATGCCGGCGCGCACCTGCGCCAGCAGTGGCCAGTCGAGGCGCAGCTGCACGGCCAGCAGGGCCCCCAGGCCCAGCACGTACACCGTGTAGAACGGCAGTCGCCGCGGCGCAAACGCCACCCGGTACACCGGTAGCCGCTGCCGCACCAGGGGCCCAAAATTAATCAGCACGTACCCAAAAAAGGCGAACCCCAGCCCCAGCAGCGCCAGGCCGCTGAAGCCGCGCGCCGCCGCCAGCAGCGGCGTGTTATCCGTAGCTAGGGCGTAGGCCAGGGTGCCGCCGCCGGCCATCAGCAGCAGCGGGTAGAACTGGGCCACGCCCGGCGCGTGGGGCACCCAGGCGGCGTAGCTGGGGGCCCGCAGGCGCAGGCCCAGCCCGCCCACCAGCACGGCCGGCAGCAGCAGCACTAGCGGGTCGAGGCCCACGCTGCGGTACAGCGTCAGCTGCCCGTCGGTCCAGAACCAGGCAGCCAGCAGGCCGATGTACACCAGGCTGGCCCCCACGAAGGGTCCCAGGCCCGTGCCCGTCGAGCCCCCACGGCCGGCCAGCCACAGCAGGCCGCGCACGTTCTCAATGCCCACCCACAGCACCAGCGCCGCCACCAGCACCGCCCCGCTCGGGGTGGCGTAGGCCGCCAGGTGCAGCGCTAATTCAGCGGGTGGTAGCTGGCCGCGGAAGAATAATAGGGCCCCCAGCCCGGCCACCAACGCCGCGCACAGCGCCACGCGCCCGGCCAGTGGCACCCGCTCGCCGTAGGCGTGTAGCCCGAAGGCCAGCCCGCCCACCAGCGCCAGGCTCAGGGCTAGGAAATACTGTTTTTCCATCGAAAAAACGCCCACTAAGTCCAGGTTGAGCGACATCAGCAGGAAGATGACCGGCACCAGTGCCGCCACGAAGGCCGTGCGCCGCAGCGTGGTGGCCACCGCCACCCAGCCCGCCAGGGCCCCCGCCAGCAGCGCCACCAGCCACGTGGCGGCGGCCGGCTGCACGAAGGGCCCCGCCAGGTCGTGCGTCAAGCTCACCACGAAGCCGCTGGCCTGCACGGGCAGCGCCAGGGGCCCCACGGCCAGGGTTTGCAGGGTGAGGGGCTGGGCCAGCAGGTGCGGCACCAGCACCAGTGGCAACGTGGCGGCTGGCCCCGTGAAGTAGTAGTAAACCGCCAAACCTACGGCCAGCGCCGCCAGCCCGGCCAGCGGCCGGGGCCGCCAGGCACGGCCGGGGCCCCCGGGAAGTGCAGGAGGCGCCAACTAGTCGAGCACTTTGGGCACCCGGAAGTAGTCCGAATCCTTGCGCGGAGCGTTGCGCAGGCCCTCTTGGTGGCTCACGGTGTTGTGGCCTTCGTCGTCGCGCAATACGTTGATTTCCTGCGATAAATGCACCAGCGGCTCCACGTCGGTCGTGTCCACGGTCTCCAGCTGGGCCACAAAGTCGAGGATGTTGTTCAGGTCGCCGAGCATCTGCTGCTCGTGGGCGGTGTCAAATTCGAGGCGGGCCAGATGGGCGAGGCCGCGCAGGGTGGCTAGGTCGGTGCTCATTTTTGGAGTTATGAGTTAAAAGTTATGAGTTAAGCAAGGCCGTCATGCTGAGCGCAGCCGAAGCATCTCTACCGCTTCGTTGAATCGATTGAGTTAGTTAAGCGGTAGAGATGCTTCGGCTGCGCTCAGCATGACTATTCTTTTAAGTGTCTTAGTATTTACACTTTACCAATTAGCCACTTCACCGCCAGGTGCTGGGGCCCGGTTTCTCGGCGCCTTCGGGCAGGAAGTCGGCAGTGAGTAGGGCGGCCACGCGGGCCTTGAGGGCGGGCACGTCGGCGGCGGTGAGGCCGGCGGTGGAAATGGCGGGGTGGAACACAATTTTGAGGCGGTGGTGGCGCACCCGCAGGCTGCCCTTCACGTCGGGCATGAACAGGTGGTTCAGGGGCATCCCTACCGGCACGATGGGCACACCGGCGGCAATGGCCAGCTGAAAAGCGCCGTCCTGAAACGGCAGCAGCTCGCGGCCGGGCGTGGGCGAAATGCGCCCTTCGGCAAAAATGGCGATGCTGCGCCCGGCGGCCAGGCCCTGGCGGGCCGCCACCAGGGCCCGGCCGCGGCTCACGGCACTGGCCCGGTCCACGGTGATGTAGACCTTGGCGAACAGGGGCCCCCACAGTGGTACCTTAGCCAGCGAAAGCTTGCCCATCATGTTGAGGTAGCCGGGTATCGTTTTAAACATCAACATGATGTCGATGTACGAGCCGTGGTTGGCCACGTACACGCAGGGGCTGGGCAGGGGCCCCGCCTCCTCGTGGATTTCCTCAATCGGCACGCCCCACAGCGCCATCGAGAACGTGGCCCAGCCGCTGTAAATGCGGTGCAGCCCGGGGTAGCCGGCCGGCGAGCGCCCCAGCCACCGCTGCCAGGGGTACGTGACCACGAACGGCAGCATGAACCAAAACGTGGCCCAGGTGGTGTAGAGGCGATGGCCCAGGTAGCGAAGCAAGTGGCGCATAGTCCGGGCAAAGTTAGCCCGTAGCGCGCGCCGCCAAAATGCGCTCGGCCTTCAGCAGGCCCGCCACGCTGATGCCGTCGGTGATGCGGTCGGTCATAGCCATGCGCACGGCCTCGGCCAGGGGCAGCTTCCAGAGGCGCAAGTCCTCAGTTTCTTCGGGCTCGGTTTCGCCCAGCGTCAGCTCCTCGGCCAGGTACACGAAACCCTCTTCGTCGGTCACGGAGTTGGAGGTGTGCAGGCGGGCAATGCGCGTCCAGCGGGCGGCCAGCAGGCCGGTTTCCTCGCGCAGCTCGCGCTGGGCCGATTCCAGCACGTCGAGCTCCACGGGGCCCCCGCCCATCGGAATCTCCCAGCTGTACTCGCTGAGCGGGTAGCGGTACTGGCCCACGAGCCAAGTGTTGCCCTCGGCGTCGACGGGAATGATGCCGATGGCTTTGTTCTTCATGCTCACCACGCCGTAGATGCCGGGCCCCCCGGCGGGGTTCAGTACTTGGTCTTCACGTACTGAAATCCAGGGATTTTGGTATTTCACGGCACTGCTCAGCACGCGCCAGGGGTTGTGGGTTTCGTCGAATTCGGCGTTGGAAGGCATGGGCGCGGGCGGCGCGGGTATGGGCCGCGCACCCGGCAAAACTACGCGGTGCCCGCCGCCATGGCGCCATTCGGCGAGGAATATTACCCTTTGGCAGAGGATAGTACCAAATTGGTCTAAATGAATGAACAACAATCCAAAGTCCGCTGTAAGTTTGTTTCTATAAGTGCCCCGCACGGGCTGGAAATGTGGAAAGGAAGGACCTCTCGTGCGCTGGTGGGGTTGGCCAAAAAGCTGGGGTAGACAGCTTCCGGCCGGCCCTGCTGCTTATAAGGCCGTTGCCCTCGGGCAACGGCCTTTTTTTGTGCTCGTTTGGGACCGACGGATGAACCTGAGTTAGCCGACCGTCGTATTCAAGAACGGAATCGGCCGTCTATTTCCCGGTCGCTATCCCTTCACTATGTCAACCAGCTCCAAACAACCCGCCGATAACGAAAACATTCCACCCATACCCACCGAGGGCGACCCGCTCCTCACGCTGCACTTCGCCCAGGCCGAAGCCGCGCTGGCTGAGAAAAACGGTGGCCTCGGCCCGACTACCAATGTCTACGTGACCAATGAGGAAGAAGCAAACATCGACGAGGCCATGGTGCCGCGCGATAGCCAGGGTTTTGTGCGCGGCGAGGATGACCCAGACGTGATTGGCAGTAATGCCGGCGGCCACAAGTAGTCCTAAGCATAGCCGCAATCATTCCGAAAATTGCGAACCGCGGGGGCCTGCGGGCAGCCACAATGGCTGCCCGCAGGCCCCCGCTCAGTTAAAACCATTTCAGGCCAGCGCTTTACAGCAGCCGGAACCCCAGCCGGTGCCGCGACGACGGCCCGTGGGCCCGGATAGCGGCCCGGTGGGCGGCGGTGGGGTAGCCCGCATTCCGGGCCCAGCCGTAGGCGGGAAACTCGCGGTCGAGGGCGGCCATGCGCTCGTCGCGGAAGGTTTTGGCGAGCACCGAGGCGGCGGCAATGCTGCGGTACCGGCCGTCGCCGCCCACCACGCAGGTATGGGCAAACCCATCGAGGGGCCGGAAGCGGTTGCCGTCGACCAACAGGTGGGCCGGCACCACGGGCAGCGCGGCCACGGCCCGGTGCATGGCCAGGTAGCTGGCCTGGGCAATATTCAGGGCCCCAATCTCTTCTTCCGAGGCCTCGCCCACGGCCCAGGCCACGGCTTCGGCGCAGATGAGCGGGCGCAACAGTTCGCGCTGCCGGGCGCTGAGCTGCTTGGAATCGCGCAGCAGGGGCGGGGCAAAACCGGGCGGCAAAATGACCGCTGCCGCAAACACGGGCCCCGCCAGGCAGCCCCGCCCGGCCTCGTCGAGGCCGGCTTCGAGCGGCAGGCCGGTGCGGGTGGCCAGTAGCGCCGGCCGGGGCCCCGGGGCCCTCACCGCTTCAGCCGAATCAGGTCGAGGAACAGGCTGAAGCCATCAACGCTGGTGCCGCCTTCGCCGAAGGTTTCGAAGCTCAGGGGCTTGATGATGTAGCCGCTCACGGCTAGCTGCCGGGCCTTGAAGCGGTCCGAATCCAGGTCGGAAGTGGTCATGATGAACACGTTCAAATCCGCAAACTCGGGGTCGGCGCGCAGGACATCCAGCAGCTCCAGGCCGTTCATGCGGGGCATGTTGATGTCGAGCATCACCAGGCTGGGCTTGGCAATTTTTTCCTGGCCGTTCTCGCCGCGCAGCAGGTCCAGGGCCTCGCGGCCGTTGCGGGCGTGCGTGAGCGGCACTTCAATGTGCTGGCGGCGCAGCTCGCGCTGTACGTTCATGACGTCCATCTGGTCGTCTTCAACTAACAGGATGCTCGGGGTGGATTCGGGGGACATAAGCGAAAAAGTAAACCGGCGGGGCCGGGGTGTGGAAGGGCAAAGCAATGGCCCTATGCGGCCAGGGCGGGCGTGGTGGCGTAGTCCTTGGCGGGTTTGGCTTGGGTGCTGGGCGGCTGTTTGGGCCAGGTGAAAGCGAAGGTGGCGCCCTGCCCGGGCACCGATTCGACGCCGATGGTGCCGCCCTGGCGTTCCACAATCTTCTTCACAATGGCTAGGCCCACGCCGGTGCTCTCCAGCGTATCGCGCTCAACCAGGGTTTGGAAAATGACGAAAATCCGCTCGTGGTATTCCGCCGCGATACCCGGCCCGTCGTCCGTCACCGAGAAGCGGTAGAAGTCGCCCGCGTCGTCGCAGCCAATGGTGATGTTGGCCTGCTCGGGGTGCTCGTGGTACTTCACAGCGTTGCTGATGAGGTTGGTGAGCACCTGCTCCAGCTGCACCCGCGTGGTGACGAGGGTGGGCAAAAAGAACGGTAGCTCGAAGTGCAGGCCCGCGGGCAGGTTGAGGTTGGCCGCAATTTCGCGCAGCAGCTGGCGCACAAACACCGTTTCGTGCACTTCCGTCACGCGGCCCACCCGCGCCAGGTCGAGAATGCCGGTGATAAGGTTTTCCATGCGGTGCACCCGCTGGCGCATCAGCCCCAGAAACTCGCGCACGTGGGCCGGCAGCTTGTCGGGTCCCATGTCTTCTTCAATCCAGCGTGAGGCGCTTTCAATGCCGCGCAGGGGCGCTTTCAAGTCGTGCGACACCACGTAGGCGAACTGGTCCAACTCGCGGTTGCGGGCTTCGAGCTGGCCGATGCTGGTATTCACGGTGCGCCCCAGGCCGTTGAGGGCCCCGGTGAGTACGCTCAGCTCGTCCTGGTTGTCGTCGAGGAGCTGGGCGTCGTAGTCGCCGGCGGCGAGGCGGCGGGCCAAGCGCACCAGCCCGCCGAGCCGCCGCGTGAGCAGCCGCATTAGGTACACGGCCCAGGCTAGCCCGAGTACCAGTGCCGCCACGGCCGCACTTACCGAAATCCATTGGGCCCGGTTGATACTGGCGTCGCGTCGCGTATCGAGCTGGCGGCGGGTGGCGTTTTCCACTACGTCGAACTGGCCGAGGTGAAAGCGCACGTTGTCCATAATTTGCTTGCCCGTGAGGCCCTCCACCAGCCGGCGGTGAGGCAGGCCCGCCAGTGCTTCCATGTTGGGATTTTTCGCGTGCACCCGGCGTTTTTCCACGATGATGAGGTGCGCGTACGCGCTCCACTGCCGAAACAGGCGCTGCGAGCGGTTGAGGTGGCCCACCTGCGCCGGGTCGTGGGCCACCAGGGTGCGCAGGTCGCTGAAGCGGCCTACCAGCTGCCGCTCGCCCTGGTAGTAAGGGTCGAGCGATTCTTCGTCGCCCGAAAGCAGGTAGCCGCGGAAGCCGGTTTCCATGTCCACAATGTTGCGCAGCAGGCCGTTGGCTCCTTCCGATACGCGCTCCGACGCTGCCACGGCCCGGGCATTGCTCACCACTTGCACGGCCAGCCGGTAGTTTACGAACAGCACCGCCGCAAACAGCCCCAGCAGCAGCAGAATGCCGGCAAATAATTTGGTACTTAGCTTGATCTTCATGGAGTTACCGGGCCGCAGGCCCGGCGCTGAATAGGGTCCCGGGCTTAGGCTTCGGTACGTAGCGTGCGTTCAATGGTTCGCAAGATGCCCGCAATGCCTTCGGCCTGGACCAGCACGGCGGGCAGGCCGGCGGCGGCCGCGTCGAGGCGGCCGGCCAGGCGGTGGTCCATCAGCACCGCCGCGTCGCGGTGCAGGCGGCGGTGGGCGGCGTCGAGGATGGCCATCTCGGGCACGTGCATGTAGGCCCCGGTCCGGCGTTCGGCAATCCAGTGGCCCAGGGCGCACTGGTCGGGGTCGCGCAGGGGCCCTTCGGCGTAGCCATTGCCGTACAAAAACGAGCGCGCCTTTACCTTGAACAATACGTGTTTGGTAATGGCCGACTCGAAGTCCTGCTTAATTTCTTTGGGGGTCATGGGGCGGCGTCGGCGTAAGTTCGTCTACGGCTATGGGCCGAAAGTAGCTACTTTCGCGGGCCGAAGCCGCGGCCGCAGTCGGCCTCATTCCCTTTCCCTCATGATCGTTTCCTCGCTCAAAACCGTTGCCCTCGACGCCACCCACCAGCAGCTAGGGGCCAAAATGGTGCCCTTCGCCGGCTACAACATGCCTGTGCGCTACTCCTCCGACCTCGATGAGCACCACACTGTGCGCCGGGCCGTGGGCATGTTCGACGTGTCGCACATGGGCGAATTCCGGGTGCGGGGCCCCCAGGCGCTGGGCCTCATCCAGCGCGTGACCACCAACGACGCCGCCAAGCTCCAGCCCGGCAAGGCCCAGTATTCAGCCCTGCCCAACTACACCGGCGGCCTCGTCGACGACCTGCTGGTGTACATGTTGGCCGAAAACGATTACCTGCTGGTAGTCAACGCCTCCAATATCGAAAAAGACTGGAACTGGATTCAGCAGTTCAACACTGAGGGGGCGGAGATGGAAGATATTTCCGACCGCACCAGCCTGTTTGCCGTGCAGGGCCCCAAGTCCGTAGCCGCGCTGCAAGGCCTCACCAACGTGGACCTGGCCGCCATTCCGTACTACTCCTTCACGCAGGGCCCCTTCGCCGGGGCCCCCGACGTTATCATTTCGGCTACGGGCTACACCGGCGCGGGCGGCTTCGAGCTATACGTGCCCAACGAGTACGCCCAGCGCGTGTGGGATGCCATCATGCTGGCCGGTAAGCCCCACGGCCTCAAGCCTATCGGCCTGGGCGCGCGCGACACGCTGCGCCTCGAAATGGGCTACAACCTGTACGGCAACGACATCGACGACACCACTTCGCCTTTCGAAGCGGGCCTGAGTTGGATCACCAAGTTCACCAAGGAGTTTACCAACAGCACGGCCCTGAAGGCCCAAAAAGCCGCCGGTATGGCCAAAAAGCTGGTCGGTTTTGTGATGGACGGCCCCGGCATTCCGCGCGGGCACTACGAACTGGTGGACGCCGACGGCCAGAAAATCGGCGACGTCACCAGCGGCACGCAGTCGCCGAGCCTGGGCAAGGGCGTGGGCCTGGGCTACGTGCGCGCTGAGCTGGCCGCGCCCGGCACCCAAATCTTCGTGCAAATCCGGGGCAAAAACCTGCCCGCCACCGTGCACAAGCTGCCGCTGGTGCCGGGTACGGAGGATGTATAGATTTTGGCCAAAGAACTTTCATAACGAACTGTCATCCTGAGCGCAGCGAAGGATCTGAGGACAACTGAACGGCTTGCAGTATTTATTTACTGCCAACCTTTCGGCCTTCCCAGATCCTTCGCTGCGCTTAGGATGACCCGTTTTTTGTCATCCAGTGCGCCCGCGTGCTTGTCACTTATTTAGAAATTCAACACCCCCGAAATGCCTGCTCTAGACGTTTGTTTTTCCCCCGATTTGCTGCCGTTGTATGATTTGCGGGGCCGGGTGGCCGTGATTGTGGACGTGCTGCGGGCCAGCACCACCATCGTTACGGCCCTGGTGGCGGGCGTCACGCATGTATTTCCGGTGGGTACCCTTGCCGAATGCAAGGCGCTGGGGGCCCAGGGCTGCCTCACAGCGGCCGAGCGTGAGGGTGTGATGGCCGAAGGCTTCGATCTGGGCAATTCGCCCTTCGGCTTCCTCGACCCCGCCCGGCCGGTGCGGGGCCGCGCCCTGGCCATCAGCACCACCAACGGCACCCAGGCCCTGCGCCGCTCGCTGGCGGCCGAGGCCGTCGTTATCGGCAGCTTCGTGAACCTGACGGCCGTGGTCAACTATGCCCAGCAGCAGCAGCGTGACGTACTAGTGGTCTGCGCCGGCTGGAAAGGCCAGTTCTGCCTCGAAGACACCCTGTTTGGTGGGGCCCTGGCCGCCCGCCTGGGGCCCCTGGGCTTCGACGTGGACCATTCCGACAGCACGCTGGCGGCCTTGCACCTGTGGCAGCAAGCCCAGGCCGACCTGCCGGGCTACCTGCTGCAATCGGCCGCCGTGCGTCGCCTCAATGCCCTGGAAGCCAACGACGATTTCCTGTTCTGCGCGAAAATTGACACCTACGCCCACGCCCTGCCCGTGCTGCAAAACGACCGGCTGGTGCTGGCGTAGGGCCCCGGGAGGCGAGGAACGAATACTTGAGAACGTCATGCTTCGCTGCGCTCGGCATAACGTTATATTAGAAGCCATTAGATGGCTTCCCAGCTACTTCAGCTTCTCGTTGTCCTGGTGCCGCTGGGCGTCGCGCTGGGTTTTCTTGGCCAGGTTGCGCGCCATGGCCTCGGTGAGGTCGACGCCAGTTTGGTTGGCGAGGCAGATGACCACGAACAGTACATCGGCCAGCTCGTCGCCCAACTCGTGGCCTTTGTCGGACTCTTTGAACGACTGCTCACCGTATTGCCGGGCAATGAGCCGGGCCACTTCGCCGACTTCCTCGGTGAGGATGGCCATGTTGGTGAGTTCGTTGAAATAACGTACGCCGGTGGTCGTAATCCACTGGTCAACTGTTTGTTGGGCTTGCTCGATGGTCATGGCGTAAGGTTGGTTTTAGTGATAAAATTAAGCGGCCAGGTAGGGATGTGACGCCAAGCTGCACTGGGCCTCGCCCCAGGGGCCCCCAGGGCAGCATAGGCAAGGCCGAGTACAGCTTGGCGGGGCCCTTACCCAGCGGGCGAATCGAGGACGATGGTGACGGGGCCATCGTTCACCAGGCTCACTTGCATGTCGGCCCCGAAGATGCCGGTGGGCACCGGACGGCCCAGCAGCTCGGCCACCATGGCCACAAACTGCTGGTACAGCGGCTCGGCTACGGCCGGCGGGGCGGCGCCCACGTAGCTGGGGCGGTTGCCCTTGCGGGCGTCGGCGAGCAGCGTGAACTGGCTCACCACCAGCACTTCGCCACCGGCGTCGAGCACGCTGCGGTTCATCTGGCCCGCTTCGTCGGCAAAAATGCGGAGCTGCACCAGCTTGCGGGCCATCCAGGCTAGCTGGGCGGGGCCATCGGTGGGCGCGAAGCCGGCCAGTACCAGTAGCCCCGGTCCAATACTGCCCGTGGCGGCCTCCGCCACAGTAACCTGCGCGCTGCGAACGCGCTGAATGACAAGGCGCATAAGAAAAATTAAGTTGAATACTGATCTGCCGGGGCCCCAGCGGATGCCCGTGCCGACCTTTGCGGTGGCCCGCCCCCGGGGTCCTAATTGCCCCCTGATGCCCGCAAATAACGCCGCGCCGCCGCTTCCCGCCCCGCCCACCGCCCGCTGGGGGCTGGGCCTGGCGCTGCTGGCGGTGCTGGTCCTGCGGCTGTGGCACCTGTTTGCCAATGGCTTGCCCGACTACGACTCGGTGCGCAACTGGCAGCTGGTGCAGGAGCTGGCGCATGGCGACGGCCACTCCATGTTCTTCACGGCCGGGCCGGGCTTCAACCTGGTGTTTGCCCTGCTGGCCTGCGTCACGTCGGATGTGCGGGTGTTTCAGGTGGCCAACGCGTTGCTGGGCGTGGCGGGGCTGGGGCTGTTTGCGCGGTTTGTGGGGCAGGCGGTAGCGGCCAGCGGGCGGCCCTGGCGCAACGCCGAGGCGGCGGCGCTGGTGCTGCTGGGCGGCACCGGGCTGCTGCTTACGTTTTCGGGGCGAGATTTTACGGCTGGCGCGGGCGGGCTGGTGCTGGCGGCGGGGCTGCTGCGCAGCCACTTCCGGCGGGTGCAGGCGGGGCCCCTGGCCGGGCGGCAGGCGGCGCTGCGGCAGGCCGCGTGGTGGCTGGCCGCGGGCCTGTGCTACAGCTACAAGTTCCTGCTGGTGCTACCCATCCTGGGGGCCCTGGAGGGGTGGCGGGCCGACTGGCCGGCCTGGCGCGGGGCCGTGAAGTGGCAGGTGCTGGGCCGCCTGGCGCTGCCCTACATGGTGCTGATGGCTGCCGGGGCCCTGCTGGCCGGCCTGCCCTGGTACCGCTGGCCGGCCACCTACGTGCGCCTCGTGCTGCCCGACGCGCCCAACCCCGCCGGCCGGCAGCTGGTGCTGAGCCCCGATTTTTTCTTCTACTTCCGCTATTTGTGGGCGTTCGAGTCGCCGCTGCTGCTGCCGGGGCTGGCGGCGGGCGCGTGGCTGGGGTGGCGGCAGTGGCGGGCGCGGCTGCCGGGGCCCGCCGGCCGGCCGCTGCCGCTGCTACTGTACCTGGGCATCTGGGCGGGGTGCTGGCTGGCGGGCATGGCGCTGCTGCAAAAGGCGCCCCGCGGCCTCACCTACGCCTTTCTGCCCCTGGCGGCGCTGGTGGTGCTCAGCCTGCGCCACCTGCCCGGCCGCTGGCGGGGCCCCGGGGCCGCCGTGCTGCTGGCCGCCCTGGCCCTGAATGGCTACCGGCTCTGGCAGCACCTCTACCGCTACCCGCCCAGCCACTACCCCGCCGTGGCCGCGTGGCTGCGCGCCCACGGGGCCCGGCGCGTGGCCAGCACGGTGGGCCTGGGCCTGGCCCCGTATCTACTTAAAGGCGAAGAATTTACTAGCATAACGAACGAGCGCCAGCTAGGGGCCCTGCGCCGCCAGGGCTACGACTACGTGGTGCTCGATGCCTATTGGCAAGTGGCCCACGTAGCGCAGTTCGACTCGCTGCGCCGCCAGCCACCCCTGGCCGCCTGGCCGGAAACCCGCCTCACCGAGCCGCTGCTGTTCCTGGAGCATTCCGAGTTCACCGGCCTCACTTACGACCAAACCCTGGACTGGCAGCGCGAAGCCACGCAGGATTCGGTGCAGCTGCGCGTGTACCGCCTGGGGCCCCGGTAGCGGTTGGTTGCCAGACCCTATCTGGAATAAGTGCAAAAAAGAACGTCATGCTGAACGCAGTGAAGCATCTCTTTGCCGCGTAACTGCCTCAATCGGCTGGATTACCTGCGCGGTAGAGGTGCTTCACTGTGTTTAGCATGACGTTCTTGGAATTGATATTTAGTTAATACCCAATGCCCTCACCGCTTCACGCCCAGGCTATCCAGGTGGTGCTGGTAGCGGCGGGCGTTGCGCTTGTGCTGGGTGTAGGTGGCGGCGAAGTCCGAAAAGCCGCTGCCGTCGGGGCGGGCGCAGAAGAACAGGTTGTCGTTGTGGGCGGGACGTAGCACGGCGTCGAGCGAGCTGGCGCGGGGCGTGGTGATGGGCCCCGGCGGCAGGCCCTTGTGGCGGTAGGTGTTGTAGGGCGAATCCACTTTTTTGTCCACGTTCAGCACGCGCTTGCGGGTGCCGAGGCCGTGGAGGGGCCACAGCAAGGTGGGGTCGGCCTGCAAGGGCTGGCCCAGGCGCAGGCGGTTGAGATACACGGCGGCGATGAGCGGCTTGTCGGTAAGCTGGGCCGTTTCGCGCTGCACAATGCTGGCCAGCACGCCCACCTGCACCGGCGTGAGGCCCAGCGAATCGGCCTGGGCCCGGCGCGGGACCGACCAAAACCGGCGGTGCCGCGCCGCCACGGTATCCAGGAAAGCGGCGGCACTGGTGTTCCACAGTAGCCGGTAGGGCCCCGGAATGAACAGCGTGCGCACCGTGCAGGTATCAAGGTTGTAGCGCGCGCGTAGGCCGGCGTTGTTATTCAACAACAGGCTGAGCTTGAACGAATCCGCCTCAATCTGGCGGCTGACTTGCCGGGGCAGGTTTTCTAAGTAGTGGAACGGCGCTAGCTCAAACTGCACCGTGTCTTGCCGCCCGCTTTCGAGCAGCTGCACCAGGGCCAGGTTGCCCAGCCCGGGGCCCAGCCGGTAGCGGCCGGGCCGCACGTGCGCCGGGTAGCCGCGCCAGCGCGCCACCCAATCGAACGCGCCCGGCTCGCGCAGCATCCCCTGCCGCCGCAGCGAGTCGCGCACGGCCCCGTAGCCGCTGCCCGTGCGAATGTACAGGTACGCATCGCCCTCCTCAAATGCCACCACATTGGGCCGGTACAGTACCCGCCACGCCGCATAGCCGCCCGCCACCAGCAGCCCCAGCAAACCCAAACATCCAATTAACAGCCAACGGCGCATCGTACTCGGTTAATGAATTATGGCCGCCCCGGGGCCCCAACCGTAAAGGCGAGCTGGAAGGTTCGGGGCCCCCGCCGCGCATCAACGGCCCCGGCAGACGACTATTGCCAACCCAGTCGGCCACGCAACGGCTCCAAACTGCCGCAACGATTAGCGGGCTGCCGGCAAAAAACCAGCAGCCCGCCCCAAGGCCCCATCAAAAGGCCTCCCCGAATCTGTTCTTATCCGTTAAGTCTACTTAATCTGCGGTTCAGGCAAATGGAGCGGTAATCAACTCGTAGTCTTCGCCGTGCTTTTCGGCGGTAGCTTTTAGCAGCTGTTGCTGCCAGGGGCGGAGGGCCCCCGCGGCGCCCTGCTCCACCACCTCGGCTATGAGGCGGTTGCTGAGGACCATGTTGGCCATCACGGGGCCCTGGTCGGCGGCGAGGTGGGCCTTGAGGGTCAGCAGCAAGGTTTCGCGGGCTTCGGCGCGGTTGGCGGTGGCCCCGTTCAGGCGGCGGCGGAAGGGGAACTTGCGCTGGTCGGCGGGCAGCGGGGCCTCGCCGGGCAGGTCGGTGGTGCCGATGGCCAGCAACTGGTCGGCGTAGGGCGCGCGCTTCAGCTCAGGGTGCAGGCCGTTGGCGGCGCGCAGCTGGTTAGCGGTTTCGATGGGCTGGCGGGCTAGCTCGGCCAGCCGGTCGTTGCTGATGACGTGGTAGGGCGGGCGGTCGAGCTGCCGCGCCACCGTGTCGCGGAGTTTGTACAGCTCGCGGAATACCGGCATTTCCTCGGGCGTAATCTTGAACTTGGTGGCGTTGCGGGCCCAGGGGCGGGGCTCGTCGCGGCCGTAGCGCACGGCTTCCAGGGCCTGGTTTTCCTCGGCGGCCCACTGGGCGCGGCCCATGTCGGCGAGGCGGTCGGCCAGGCGGTCGGTCAGTTCGAACAGGTAGAGCACGTCGTTGGCCGCGTACTCCTTCTGGGCCTCGGTGAGGGGGCGCTTCAGCCAGTTCGACTTCTGCTCGCCCTTGTCCACTTCAAAGCCCAGCTCGCTTTGGATGAGGCGGCCCAAGGAGATGTTGTTATCTTCGGCGGCCAGCAGGCTGAATTGCACGCTGGTGTCGACGATGGTGCGGCAGTTGACGCCAAACACCTCGTCGAGGAGTAGAATATCCGACTTGCAGGAGTGGAATACCTTGGCCACGGACGGGTCGCGCAGCACGGCAAACAGCGGGTCAAGGCCGGCAGCCATGCCGGGCTCCAGCGGCAGCGGGTCGATGAGGTATACTTCCTGCCCGTCGAACACTTGGATTAGCGCCAGGTGCCGGCCGTAGCGGTAGCGCATGTCGTCAAACTCCAGGTCGATGCCGATGCGCGGCAGGGTGGCGAAGTGGGTGGCCGCGGCGGCAATGGCGTCGGCAGTGGTGAGGTAGTGGATTGTGGGCATCGCTGGCAAAAATAGGGGTGTGGGGCCCTATTGCCTATCAAATGCTACGTGGCTTATTCATGCAAATAGTCCAACAAGCTTTTTTAAGGTAAAAAAATTGGGTGATAAGTGGAGTTTTTGTTAAATTGGAATAGATTTGACCTTTATAATTGACATAGTTTGAGAAAAAATATTAATTTTTGGTACTGTATTCCCCTTGTTTTGCTTTTTCAACTTTAAACCCTGCTGCATGAAGATGAAACATTTTACTCATTATCGGCCGCTATTACTGCTGCTGAGCTGGCTGCTAACTGTGCCCGCCTGGGCCCAGACCCAGGCCGTGGGCGGCCGTATTTTGGGCTCGGATAGCGGGGCCCTGCCCGGCGTAACCGTGCTGGAGCGAGGCACCACCAACGGCGCCACTACCGGCGCCGACGGCACCTACCGCCTGAGCGTAGGGCCCCGGGCTTCGCTGGTGTTCAGCTCCGTGGGCTACGCCACCCAAACTATTGCCGTGGGCGGCCAGTCTACCGTCAACGTTACGCTGCAAGCCAGCGCCACCGAGTTGAGTGAGGCCGTGGTGGTGGGCTACGGCACCCAAAATAAAGCTGATCTCACAGGCTCGGTGGCCCTGCTGTCGAGCAAAGACGTGGGCAACCAGCCGGTGCAGTCGTTCGAGCAGTCTATCCAAGGCAAGGCGGCCGGGGTGTTCATCGAGAGTGGTAGCGGCAAGCTGGGCCAGGGCATTCGGGTGCGGGTGCGCGGCGTATCCAGCATCAGCGGCGACACGCAGCCGCTATACGTGGTGGACGGCATCCCGGTGCTCGCCGACAACCTGTCGTCGACGACGGCCGCCACCAACCCAATTGGCGACATCAATCCCAACGACATCGAGAGCATCAGCGTGCTGAAGGACGCGTCGGCCACGGCCATCTACGGCTCGCGCGCCACCAACGGCGTGGTCATCGTGACGACCAAGCGCGGCCGGGTGGGGGCCACCAAGTTCACCGTGGCCTACCAGACCGGCCTGAGCAGCCCCACGCACCTGCGCGACTTTCTGAACGCCTCGCAGTACATCGACCTGCTGACCGAGGCCCGCAACAACAACAGCTCCTCGGCCGCTTCCACTGCTGCCCGCCTGCGCATCATCTCGGGCGGCCAGGACCCGGCGAGCTTCGACAGCAACTGGCAGCGCGAGGCGTTCCAGCGCGCCCCGTTCTCGCAGTACGACCTGAGCGCCAGCGGCGGCTCGGAGAAGACACGGTTTTTTATTTCGGGCCAGTACAGCGACCAGCACGGCATTTTGGTGAGCAACCGCTACCAGCGTATGAACGCGCGCTTTAACCTTGACCACCAAGCCACCGACAAGCTAACGTTCGGCACCAACGTGGGGGCTACCCGCTCGGTGAACAACCGCCTGCCCAATGACAACGCCTTCAGCACGCCGATGCAAATTGTAGCGCTGTCGCCCCTGACGCCCATTACTGACCCGCGCACGAACCTGCCCGCTGGGGCCCTCGACCCGGCCACTGGTTCTTATAGCACCAACTTCCCGTTCTACTACAACCCTTTGCTGAGCGTGTTAGGGGGCTCGTACACCACTACTACCTACCGGCTGCTGGGCAACGTGTACGCACAGTACAAATTCACACCGGAGCTATACTTCCGTTCCGAAGTGGGCGTTGACTTCACCAACTACAACGAAGAGCAGTACCTGGGCCGCGTCACCTCACGCAATAGCAACCCTACAAACGGCTACGGCTACAACGCGGCGCAAGTGAATGCCAAACTGGTGGTGAATAACTACCTCAACTACCATAAAACGTTTGCCGAGCAGCACCTGGTGGACGTGACTGTGGGCACGGCCTATGAGCAGGGCCAAATCACGGGCAACAACGTGACCGGTACCCAGTTTGCCTCGGATGCCTACAAAACCATCGCTAATGCCTCGTCCATCACGGCGGGTAGTTCGTTCAACAACGGCGGCAACACTTTGGTCTCGTACTTCGGCCGGCTATCCTACGCCTACGCGGGCAAGTACCTGGTGGGCGGCAGCGCCCGCCTCGACGGCTCGTCGCGCTTCGGGGCCAACAACCGCTACGGCCTGTTCTCGGCCGGCTCGCTGGGCTGGCTCATCTCGGAGGAAGACTTCCTGAAGGGCAACGCCACCCTGAGCACGCTCAAGGTGCGGGCCAGCATCGGCAAAACCGGCAACCAGGGCTTTGGCAACTTCCCGTCGCGCAACCTGTTCAGCGGCACCTCCGGCTACGTGGGTGTGCCGGGCCAGTCGCCGTTGCAGCTCGGCAACCCCGACCTGACCTGGGAATCGACCACGCAGTACGACGCCGGGCTGGAGTACGGCTTCCTCGACAACCGCATTTCGGGCGAGTTTGATATCTACCTGAAAAACACCAACGGTCTGGCCCTGAACCAGCCCGTGCCGCTGACGACGGGCTTCGGCTCGATTTTCCGCAATGTGGGCAGCCTGCAAAACAAAGGTCTTGAGTTCACGCTGACGACCCGCAACTTCGTGGGCGACTTTGCCTGGACGACTAGCTTTAACGCATCCATCAACCGCAACAAAATCACCAACCTCAACGGGCCGTCCATCCTGGGTGGCAACCTCAGCCGCGCCCAGGAAGGCCAGCCGCTAGGCGTGTTTGTGGGCCCCGAGTACGCCGGCGTGGATGCCGCCAACGGCGACGCGCTGTACTACTCTAACGCCACAAAGGCCGACGGCAGCCTCGACCGCTCAACTACCAATGACATCAACGGCGCTGCCTACGTGGTAGTGGGCAACCCCAACCCGACCTGGACGGGGGGCATCACGAACAACTTCTCCTACAAAGGCTTCGACCTGGCGGCGACGCTAGTGGGCGTGTTTGGCAACCAGATTTACGACGGTGGCGCCCAGTTTTATTCGGTGGGCTTCAATAACGGCTACGACAACCAGACCATCGACCAGCTCAACCGCTGGCAGAAGCCGGGCGACATCACCAATGTGCCCAAGGCTTACCTGTTTGGGGGCAACGGCACGGGCGCCTCGTCGCGCTTCGTGCGCAACGGCGACTACGGCCGCCTGCGCACGGTACTGCTGGGCTACAACCTGCCCACCAGCGTGGTGAAGCGCGGCTACCTGCAATCGGCCCGCGTGTTTGTGCAGGCCCTCAACCTGCTGACCTTCACCAAGTACAAAGGCTGGGACCCCGAGGTGAGCACCGACTACCTGACCGGCTCGGGCAGCACGAGCCAGAATAATATCAACCAGGGCACGGACTTCTACACCGCGCCGCAGGCGCGCACCTTCACGGTGGGCGTCAACCTGGGCTTTTAAGCCGTAGGGGCCCTATTTCTTCTCAACGCGCTACTCTTATGAAAAAAATACTATTTGGGTTACTGGCCGCCTGCCTCGCCACGGGTACGGTAATAAGCTGCAACAACAAGCTCAACGTGGTGCCCGTTAATTCTATTGACGCCGCCAATGCCCTGAATACGTCCGACGATGTGCAGGCCGCCCTGGTGGGCAGCTACACTAGCTTGCAGTCCGCCGACGCGTACGGCGGGTACGTGCAGTTTGACTCGGACCTGCTGGCCGACGACGGCGATTTTACCTTCGTAGGGACCTTCATCAACCCGTACCAGTTCCAGCGTAAAAGCATTCGCCGCGACAACACTAACGCGCAAAACACCTGGGCTCAGGGCTACACCGTCATCAACCGCGCCAACAATGTGCTAGCCAACCTGGACAAGGTAACGGCTGCCGCCAGCAAAACGCGGATTGAGGGCGAAGCCCGGTTCCTGCGGGGCCTGTCGTACTTCGACTTGGTGCGCCTCTATGCCCGCGCCTGGAACGATGGCACGCCCAGTACCAACCTCGGCGTGCCCGTGGTGACCACGCCCACCACCGTCGTAACGAACGCCAACCTACTGACCCGCAACACGGTGGCCGAGGTATATACCCAAATCATCGCCGACCTGACGGCGGCTGAAGCGCAACTGCCTACCAACAACGGGATATTTGCCAACAAGTACGCCGCGGCGGCCATCATCTCGCGGGTGTACTTGCAGCAGGGCCGCTACCCGGAGGCCGCCGCCGCCGCCAACCGCGCCACCGCGGGGCCCTATTTGCTCAACCCTGTCTACAATACTGAGTTCTACCAAGGCACCGATTTAGTGGCCAACACGCCGGAAGACATTTTCACCATCCAGAACTCGGCTCAAAGTGGTACCAACCAGCTGAACGTTTTTTATGCGGAGAAGCGACGAGGCGATGTGAGTATTAATAGCCAGCTGCTGAAGCAATTCGAGGCCGGCGATGCCCGCACCAGCTTGTTCACCGCAAAGGCTAGCCAAACTTACTCGAACAAATACGACGCGCAGTATGGCACCATCAAGCTTATCCGCCTGGCCGAAATGTACCTGACCCGCGCCGAGGCCAACTTCCGCGCCGGTACGGCGGTGCCGGTGGGCGCCACGCCGCTCAGCGATGTCAACTTGGTGCGGGCCCGCGTGGGCTTGCCGGCGTTGGCCACCGTCACGCTGCCCATCATCCTTAAGGAGCGCAAGTTAGAGCTGGCTTTCGAGGGCTTCCGCCTCGGCGACCTCAAGCGCAACCAGGAATCCACCACCGACCCCGCCACCGGGGCCGCCGTGGCCTGGAACTCGCCGCGCTTGGTGCTGCCCATCCCGCTGGCCGAAATCAACGTAAACCCCAACCTGGTGCAAAACCCCGGGTACTAGCTCTGGCTAGCGTAAACATAAAAAGGCCCGCAACACTTGTTGCGGGCCTTTTTCGTGTTTGCGCTAGCATTTATTTCTCGCCGATGATCAGCTGCGGGGCCCCCCGGCCACTGCCCATGATGATGACCTTGGCGTTGGGCGAGGTGGCAATGGCCTGGTTGGCCTTGATGGCTTCGTATTGCAGCAGCTTGTCGCTCAGTTCGGTGTTCACAATGCGCTGGTAATCGGCAATGCCCTGGGCCTCCACGCGCTTGCGCTCGGCTTCCTGCTTTTCCTTTTGCAGCACGAACTGCATTTTCTGGGCATCCTGCTCGGCCGAAATCTTGCTCTCAATGCTGGCCTTCACCGACTGCGGGAGCTGGATGTTGCGGATGAGGAGCTGGTCGAGCTGGAGGCCGTTGGAACGGAAGTCCTTCTCGATGGCCGCCAGAATACGGGCCTGGAATTCCTCGCGCCGCGTGGAGTACAGTGCTACTGCGTCGTAGTACACGGCGTTGTCGCGGATGCGGGTGCGCGAAATGGCCCGCACAATCTTGTCCTGATAGTCCTCGCCGATAGTGGCCAGGATTTTAGGGGCCTGGGTGGGCACCACGTGGTAGAGCACGGTGAGGTCGATGACCACTTCCAGCCCGTCGGCCGACAGCACCCGGATGGCGTCGTCGCCGGCCTGCTGGCCCTCGTTACGCACCGCCGACATGGTATAGTTCTGGGTGCGGGTATCGAAGCGCGTCACATCCACGAGCGGGTTCACTAAGCTCAGGCCGGGCTGGAGCACGCGCTGCTGCACCTGCCCAAACAAGGTCTGCACGCCCACCTGGCCTACGCCCACCTGCACCAGCGTACTGAAGGCGGCCCCGAGCAGCAGCAGCGCGCTACCTAGGAAAATAAGGCCGCCGCGCAGCCGCTCCACGCGCTCTGAGAACCGGCTCGCGTTCAGCCCCACTATCAAAATAAAGAAACCAATTATGACCAAGAACATGGGTTGGGTAGAGAAATTTGGGGGCCCACCGGCGCGCGGGCATTCAAAAGCGCCCGGGCCGGAAGCCGTTAGTATTTAACAATTAATTCCCGCAATTCATTCGTCGTCCGCGTCGGCCTCAAAGTCGAGGTTGCGGGCCAGGTCCATGCCTTCGCGGGCAATTTCGGCGAGCAAGTGGGGCGTGTCGGCGTCCAGGGTGCGGCCGAAGAGGTTGAGCAATTCCTCGCCCTGCTCGTTCACGTAGAGGTTGTCGTAGAGCTGGTCGAACAGCTGGGCTTCGCGGCCGATGATGCGGTCGATGTCCTGCGGCGAGCGGCTTTGCTCCAGGGCCCGGTGCAGCACGGCCAGGGCCCGGCGGCTCTCCTCGTGGTCGCCGAGGTCGGCCAGCAGTTTCAGCAGGCTCATAGCCAGGCCCAGGCGCAGCTGCTCGAAGCGAAACGACTGGTCGGGCGGCGCGGCAGACCGAAACTGGTCGTGGGCCCCGCGGGCGGTGGGGGTGAGGTACTGGGCGGCCTCGGCCGGGGTGGCGAAGGCGAGGTGCAGGAGTTGTTCGTAGGGCGACATGGGGGCGGAAAACACGGCCCGGGGCCGTGGGCAAACGAAGGCAGGCGCGCTACCTTCGCGCCGAAAGTTACGCGGCGGACGGGCCCCGGCTTTCCCCCTCACCCTTGCCGCATGGCCATGACGCACAAGAAAAAATGGTTGCTGTTTGCGCCCGCCGGGCTGGCCGTCATCGGGGCCGGGGCCAGCATGGTGCACTGGGCCGGGGCCCTGAAGGACCGCCGGGCCCCCGCCCTGCAGTGGGTGGCCGCCGGTACCGCCGCCCTCGTCGTGCTGAACGCCGGCGTCAGCCTGTTCGGCCGCGGCGTGGTAGAAAAAGTATTGCACGAGGTGCGCGAAAAGCCCACGCCGGGCGCGTAGGGGCCCCGCAGCGGGCCCCAATAAAAAGAGCCCTGGATTGCTCCGGGGCTCTTTTTGTTGGGAAATGAGTGGAGCTATTGGCTGTTCTTCTCCATCTTGGCCGTGCTCTTTTTGAGTTTACGGCTGGCTTTCAGGCTGTTTTTTTTCGTCTTACGGGCGACCTTTTTAGTGCTTCTTTCCACGGCTTTGGCACCTTTTCTAACGAGGTTGCCAGCGGCGTCGGTCGTGTTTTCGATGGCCTGGCCCACATTGGTTTTGCCGGTCGTGGTCACCGTTTTTTCCGTGCCGTTGTCACGCACTTTCACTTCGGTGGTGGGCGTGGTTTGGGCGAAGGCGGCAGTGGTAAAGGCGAAGCTGGCGAGCAACAGAAGTGCTTTTTTCATGATTGGGAGTATAAAAATTGTGACGGAGCTTTGTACGCCCCCGGTGTATAAAAGTTATTCGCAAGGAGCGTGCCAGAGCAATAAAACAGCAATAAATAGGGTTTAAATCCGATCCTGCCCCGGCAGCAGCAGCGAGCTGTCGCCGTAGCTCAGAAACCGGTAGCCGTGGGCCAGGGCGTGGTCGTACACGGCGCGCCAGCCGGGGCCCAGTAGGGCGGCTACCAGCAGCAGCAAGGTGCTTTCGGGCTGGTGGAAATTGGTGATGAGCCCCTGCACCAGCCGGAAGCGGTAGCCGGGCCCGATGAGCAGCCGGGTGCTGGCCTGGAGCGTGTTGGTGCCGCTGGCTTCGAGGTGGCGCAGCAGGGCCCCCAGGGCCGCCTCGACGGACACATCAGCGGCGTTCTCATAAGGCTGCCACTGGCCCACGGCCAGCGCCGGGCCGGCGGCCTCCCCCGTGGCCAGGGCGGCGCCCAACCAGTAAAGGCTTTCGAGAGTGCGCAGGCTGGTGGTGCCCACGGCAATGACCGGCCGCGGCCGGTGGGCTAGCAACTGGCGCAGCAGCGCGGCCGTCACGAGCAGCGGCTCGGTGTGCATGGGGTGCTCGGCCATGCGGGTGGCCTTCACGGGCTGGAAGGTGCCGGCGCCCACGTGCAGCGTGACATGCGCCGTTTCGAAGCCTTGGGCTTGCAGCTCGGCCAGCAGTTCGGGCGTAAAGTGCAGGCCGGCGGTGGGGGCGGCCACGGCGCCCTCGTGGGCGGCGTACACGGTTTGGTAGCGCACGGCGTCGGCGTCGGTGTCGGGGCGGCCCAGGTAGGGCGGCAGCGGCAGGCGGCCGGCGCCTTGCAGCACCTCGGCAAAGGTGAGGGCCCCGGGCGCCCAGCGAAAGTTGATGAGGGCCGTGCCGCCGGACTCGCGGGCCTGGCGGGTAGCCCACAGGGTGGCGGGCTGGCCGTCAGGGGCGATGAATTCTACGGCCACGGGGCCCTCTTTCCAGCGGCGGCCGTTGCCCACCAGGCAGCGCCAGGTGCAGGCTCCCATCTGGGCCAGAGCGGGTTCCAGGGCCCGGTGCGGCGCCACGGGCTCCAGGCAAAACAGCTCCACAGCCCCGCCGGTGGGGCGGTGGGCCAGCAGCCGCGCCCGTACCACTTTGGTGTCGTTAAAGACCAGTAGGGCCCCGGCGGGCAGCTCGCCGGGCAAGTCGCGGAAGATGCGGTCCTCAATAACGCCGCCCCGGTTCACCAGCAGGCGGCTGGCGGCCCGGTCGGGCAGGGGCTCCGGGGCAATGCGCCCGGGCGGTAAATCGTACACAAAGTCTTGGATGGCGAGCTGGCGCGGGTCCGTCGGCTGGTCTGTAAGCGGGTTCATAGGTCCAAAGGAAGCGGTTTGGGGCCGGGCTACCGGCTTTTCGCCGGCTGCCCGGTAATCGTCGCGGTGGTTTGCGGGCAGTTAGGGGCCCCAGGGGTGCAGCGGTTCAGCGATTACCGGACAGCTGGCGAAAAGCCAGCAGCCAGGGCCCTGGATTCTCCAGCTCGTTCTACTTGGGCCGGCGAAACAGCAGCAGGTGCTGCTGGGGCAGGGATTCGATGGCGCCGGCAAATTCCAGGCCCACGGCGGCCATTTCCTTACGCGCCTGGGCCACGTCCATTTTGTGAATGCGCTTGATGGGCACGTTAGGGTCCTCGGCGCGGTACTCCACCAGGGCCAGGCGGCCGGTGCCGGGGCGCAGGGCCTGCCGGATGGCCCTGCCCATTTCGCGTGGGTAGTCGAACTCGTGGTAGGCGTCCACGATTAGTACCAGGTCCACGGCGCCGGCGGGCAGGTTAGGGTTGTCGGCCGCACCTAGCACGGGGCGCACGTTGGCGAGGTGGTTTTTGGCCTTGTTGGCGGTCAGCTCGGCAACCATCTCGGGCTGAATGTCAACGGCCAGCACCTGGCCTTGGGGTACCAGCCGGGCTATCCGAAACGAAAAGTAGCCCGTGCCGGCCCCGATGTCGGCCACTACGTCGGTGGGCTTTAGCTGCAACTCTTTGAGAAGCAAGTCGGTGCCTTCCTCATGGCTGCGGTCACTGCGTTCCAGCCAGTCGGCGCCTTCGTGGCCCATCACGTGGGCAATCTGGCGGCCTAGATAGTACTTGCCGATGCCGTTGGGGTCGCGGGGCGGGGCCAGCTCGTAGCCGCTGGTGTCGGGCAGGGGCGGGGCGGGAGATAGCGCCGCCAGGGCCCCTACGCGGCCAGTGGTGGCGGTTTCGGTGGGCATCTGGGCACAAGCGGCCAAGAGGGCCCCTGCCGCCGGGCCGAGCAACCAAATCACAGAATATTTACGCATAAGAAGGAGCAGCTAATCGCGCCGGGCTTAACAGCAAACTGGGCCGTCCCGTTTGGCGCATTGGGTTAATGCTGAGGTTAAGCAGGCAAAAACGGGGCCCGGTTTGGCAATTACTCGGGGCTCTAATTCCAAAAAAAATAATGTAAGAAAACCATCGACGCATACAACGGTACCTACTTTTACTCGTAGAACGCCACAAATCGTTTTTCATTTTACTCCTACTACCCTTTATGAAAAAACTCTCCTCTCCCTTCGCTCGCTTGCTGGCCGTGGCCGGTTGCGCCCTCGCCCTGGGCAGCTGCAACCGCGCTGAGTACGCCATGCTCCCCAAAACGTCGACGTATTACGGCGAGGCTACGCACCGCCACGTGGCCGCTGCCCCCGCCGCCGTAGTTGCCGCCCCGATAGAGGCTCCCATTCCTGCTTTGGTAGCGCCCGTAGCCGCTGTGGCGCCCGCCGCGCCCCAAGCCGTGGCCCCCCAGGCCCTGGCTACGCCGTCGGCCGCTGCGGCCACCGCCGTAGTTGCGGTCCCCAAGCCTACGCTGGTGCAGCGCATGATGGCCAAGAAAGTGATGAAAAAACTGGACAAGATTACCGCCAGGATGCAAGCCAAAGACGGTAGCAGCACTGCCTCCACGGCGCGCATCGATGGCAACCTGCGTACGGGTTTGATCTTTCTGCTGGTGGGCTTGATCGTATCGTTGTTCGCCGGCATCAGCGGGATTTTCGGTGTGATTGGCGCTATTCTCGCCGTCATCGGCTTGGTATTCATCGTGCTCTGGCTGCTTGACCAAGCGTAGGCCGTAGGCTAGTTGATCATTAACTCAAAATTAGAGCCCCTGGCTATTCAGCCAGGGGCTCTAATTTTGAGTTAATGAATTGGTTACATGGGATCTACGTCGGCCACTAGGCGGGCTTGCTTGAACTCTTTCTGGTCGCGTACCACGTCCATGGCCGCGCCGATTTGCTCCTTGGCGTGGCGCAGCACAGTGTGGGCGCGCTCCAGCTTGATGGTGATTTCCTGCAAGAAAAAATTGCGGATGCGGAAAATATAGGGCGCCTCGGGGCCCAGCACGGCGCCCGCGCCCAGGCGCTCCACCAGCTCTTGCGCGAGCAGAATGGCCGCCTTTTCGCCCACGCCCTGCTCCACGTGCTTCACCGTCATCTTGATGATGCGGGTGAAGGGCGGGTAGCCGTGCTCGTGGCGCTGCGTAATTTCGTAGTTGTAAAACTCCTCGTAGTCGTTGCGCATCACCTTGTCGAAGATGACCTGCGTGGGGTCGGCGGTCTGAATCAGCACCTTACCTTTTTTGCCCTTGCGCCCGGCCCGGCCGCTCACCTGCACAAACATCTGGTAGGCCCGCTCGTGGGCCCTGAAATCGGGGTAGTGGATGATGCTGTCGGCGTTGATGATGCCCACCAGGCTCACGTTGGCGAAATCGAGGCCCTTGGTCACCATTTGGGTACCCACCAGTACGTTGGTGTTCTGCTTTTCGAAGTCGGAAATGATTTGCTGGTACGAGTTTTTGGCCCGCGTTGTGTCCAGGTCCATGCGCTGCACGTTGGCCTGGGGTAGCATTATTTTGAGGTCGTCCTCAATCTTTTCGGTGCCGAAGCCCACCGTTTTCACGGCCCGCGAGCCGCAGGCGGGGCACTTGACCACCATGCTTTCGTGGTAGCCGCAGTAGTGGCAGCGCAGCTCGTGGCTGTGCTTGTGGTAGCTCAGGCTCACGGCGCAGTTCGCGCACTTCGGAATCCAGCCACAGTCGTCGCAGGCCACCACGGGCGAGTAGCCGCGCCGGTTCTGGAACAAAATGACCTGCTCCTGGGCCCCTAGTTTTCGTTCGATTTCGCCCAGTAGCTCGGCCGAGAAGTGGTTGTGCATCGTCTTCTGCTCGCGGGCCTTGCGGGTGTCCACCAGCTCCACGTCGGGCATGCCGGCCTCGCCAAAGCGCTTGCTGAGCGTGACGAGCCCGTAGCGGCCCTGGCGCGCCTGGTAATAGGTTTCGACGGCCGGCGTGGCCGAGCCCAGCAGTACCTTGGCCCCCTGGAAGCTGCCCATCATCAAGGCCACCTCGCGGGCGTTGTAGCGCGGGGCGGGGTCGTACTGCTTGTAGCTCGACTCGTGCTCTTCGTCGACGATGATGAGCGCAAGGTTGTCGAACGGCAAAAACACCGCCGAGCGCACGCCCACCACCACCTGGAAGCGTCCGCCGAGCACGCCGTTCCACACCTCCACCCGCTCGTTATCCGAAAATTTGGAGTGGTACACGCCCAGTCGGGCCCCAAACACGCGCAGCAGCCGGGTCACAATCTGGGCCGTGAGGGCAATTTCGGGTAGCAGGTACAGCACCTGCCCGCCGCCCGCCAGCGCCTGCTGAATCAGGTCGATGTAAATCTCGGTCTTGCCCGAGCCCGTCACGCCGTGCAGCAGGGCAATGTCGCGGGCTCCAAAGTGCGTCATAATCTCGTCGCGCGCCGCGAGCTGGGCCGCGGTGAGGTCGAAATTGGGCTGAGTGGCCGTGCCGTCGTCCATCGGAAAGCGCGACACAATTTGGTCGAACTGCTCCAGTACGCCGTTCTTAATCAGCGTGTTCACGGCCGAGGCCGATAGCCGCGGGCTGCTGGTAAGGGCCGCTTTTTCGAGGCCCGCGTGGTTGGCGTGTTCGTTTTGCACCACCGGCACGCGCTGCAAGTAGTGCAGCAGCGCATCGAGCTGCTTGGGCTTGCTGCCCAGCACGTTGAATAGTTCCTCCAGGGCCCCCGCGCTCACGTAGCGGTGGGCCAGGCGCACCTTTTTCAGCACCTTGGGCGCGTACTTATCAGCGGTATGCTCAAAAAGGAAAATCACGTCCTTGTGCATCAAGGACTTGATGACCTTGTGGAACGAGGCGATGCCCAGCAGGTCGCCCACTTCGGTGAAGGTCAGGGCCTTGCCGTCGCTCACTGTGCCCAGCGCGTCGACGATTATTCCTTCCTGCGGCGTGAGCGGGTACTCGTTGTCTTCGCGCGCAAAGCCTGGGTGCAGCTGGATGCGCGACTCAGAGCTGAGTTTGAGCGCGGCCGGTAGCGCGGCGTTGATGACCTCGCCCAGCGTGCAGAGGTAATAGTCAGCCATCCAGCGAAATAGCTTCAGTTGTGGCTGCGTGACGACGGGCGCGTCATCAATAAATTCGAGGATGTACTTGGCCTGGTAGTTGGCCGGCGGCGTTTCGTGCACGGCGGCCACAATGCAGCTCAGCGTCTTCTTGGCTCCAAACTGTACGATGACGCGGCCCCCAATCACCACGTTGTCGTTCAGCTCAAACGGTACGCGGTAGGTGTAGAGCCGGGGCAGCGGCAGGGGCAAAATCACGTCCACGAACAGCGTCACCCGGTCGGGCGCGCTGGCCGGGGTCGGCGAAATAAAATCAAGCGCTAAAGTCAAAACGGCGGCAGAGTAGGCGAATAGTAAAGATAACGCGCCGGCGCTGGCCGTAGTTTAGCGTAAAGCGCGTAACTGCAAGCCGGCAAACGGGGTGAGTTTGCGACGCGCGGCCGCGTAGCGGCCCAGCGGGTGGCACAGGTCGGTCGTTCAATTTTGCGAGTTACAAACTCGCGCCACTCGTCGGCCAGTAGTTGCGCGTAGCGCGCTAAACTACGGCCAGCGTCACTCGGGCATCGGCAACGGTTTGCACAGGCGCTTGGCAGGCGTAGTTGCGGCACACGTATACGTCGGTGTGGTTGGGCCGCGCCGGGCGGTGCTGGAGCAGCGGTAGCTTGCCCATCTTGGGGCCCCCGGCCAGCACGGTATCGAATAGAAACTGCTGGTTCAGCTCGGCGCGGAAGGCGCCGGCTTGGTTGCCCACGATGGCAATTTCGGGCCCTGGGTACAACAGCGCGGCGTAGAGTGAGGCCCAGTTGGCGAGGTGCTGTGGCTCCTTGGCCACCAATTCGCGCACCTGGGCCAGCATGGCGGCGGCCAGGTCCACGTAATCGGCGCGGTCGAGGTGGCGGCCCAGGCGGCGCAGGTTGTGCGCCATCACCGAGTTGGAGGCGGGAATAACGTTGTCGAACAGTTCTTTTTTGCGGGCAATGAGCGGCTCAGCGTTGCTGTCGGTATAAAAAAATTGCGTTTCGGCGGAGTCGAAAAAATTCCCCATTGCGTATTCCGCTAGGGTTTCGGCCGTGCGCAGCCACTGCTCGGCAAATGTTACCTCGTACAGGCCGATGTAGGCCTGAATAACCAGCGCGTAGTCTTCCAGAAAGCCATCGATGTGCGCCGTGCCGGCCTTGAACGTGCGCCACAGCTGGGGCCCCCGGCGCAGGTTTTTTTCAATAAAAGCCGCGTTGCGCTCCGCCATCGCCAAAAATTCGGGCTCGCCAAACGCCCGGTAGGCGTCGGTGAGGCCCTGCAGCATAAGGGCGTTCCAGCCGGTCAGGATTTTGTCGTCGAGGCCGGGGCGTACCCGCCCGGCGCGCACGGCCATTATTTTTTCCTTCCAGCCGGCCACCGCTGTGGCTAGGGCCCCGGGCGTGAGGTGGTGGTGGGCGGCAAAGTCGGCGTCGGACTCGCGGCGGTGCAAAATGTTGCGCCCGTGCTCCCAGTTGCCCTCCTCCGTGCAGTGGTAGTAGTCGGAAAATAACGGCTCCTCAGGGCCCAAAATCTTGCGCAGCTCGTCTTTGGTGAAGACGTAGAACTTGCCTTCCTCGCCCTCGCTGTCAGCGTCGAGTGACGAGAAAAAGCCGCCGTCTTCGCTCGTTAGCTCCAGGCGTACAAACTCCACGGTATCGTACACCACGCTGCGAAACAGCGGCTCGCCCGTCAGCTGGAAGGCTTCGCTGTAGAGGCTCACCAACTGGCCGTTGTCGTAGAGCATTTTCTCGAAGTGCGGGGCTAGCCACTCGCCGTCCACCGAGTAGCGGGCGAAGCCGCCGTGGGCTTGGTCGTAAATACCGCCCCAGGCCATCTCGCGCAGCGTAAGCACGGCTTGCTTGAGCGCTTCCGCGCTGCCCGTGGCGGCGTGGGCACGCAGCAAAAACCGCCAGATGCTGGGCATCGGAAACTTGGGGGCCCGGTTGGTGCCGCCCCGCTCGCGGTCAAACTTTAGCCCGAGGTTGTACAGCAGCAGCTTAAATTCGTCGGCCGACACGCCGCCGCCCACCGTGGTGCCGTATTTCGCCAGCTCGCTGGTCCCGATGGCGGCCATGAACCGGGCTGCCGACTGCTCCAATTCATCGCGGTGCTCGCCGGCGTAGGCTTCGCCGATGTTGACCAATAGCTGCGTCCAGCTGGTCCGGGGGAAGTACGTGCCGCCGTAGAACGGCTTGGCGTCGGCCGTCAGAAACACGTTCAGCGGCCAGCCGCCCTGCACGCCCATTGCGTGGAGGGCGTCCATGTACACTTGGTCCACGTCGGGCCGCTCCTCACGGTCCACCTTAATGCACACAAAATGCGTGTTCATCACGGCCGCCACCGCCTCGTGCTCAAACGATTCGCGCTCCATCACGTGGCACCAGTGGCAGGCCGCGTAGCCAATGCTCACTAGGATGGGCTTCTGCTCGGCTTGGGCGCGGGCCAGCGCCTCGGGGCCCCACGGGTACCAGTCCACCGGGTTGTAGGCGTGTTGGAGCAGGTAGGGACTGGTTTCGTGGGCGAGGCGGTTAGGGGCGTGTTCGGGCATGGGCGGGTAAAACTAACGCGGCGGTTAAACAACAAACCCGGCAAACAAGGCCGGGTTTGAATAAATACCGGCTAAACCGGGGAATCTGAACTAGCCGCCTATTCGGGAGAGCCAGCGTCCTTCTTCGCCCGAGGCTTGGCTGGGCGCTTCGCAGCGGGTGCCGGTGCCTCCGGCGGGGCTGGGGCCAGAGTAGGGGCCTTGGCTTTCGGCGTGGCTTTGGGGGCCTTCACTTTCGGTTTATCAGCCTTTGGGGCTGTGGCCTTCGGCGCAGCGGTTTTCGGTATCTTAGCCTTCGACACAACGGCTTTCGGCGTACTACCCTTGGGCGCAGTGGCTTTGGGTGCCTTAGCTGTAAGGGTGTTGGCCGCAGCCGCTGGGGCCGTTACAGCCGCAACTTTGGGTACGGCAACTTCCTTCACCGAAGCTTTGGGCATGGTGGCTTTTGGTGTAGCCTTGTTCGGTGCGGCAGCCTTCGGCACGTCAGCAGCTTTTGGCGCAGTTGCCTTTGGCGCAGCAGCTTTTGAAACGGCAGCTTTCGGCGCTAAGGCTTTCTTCGCCGGTACGCTGGCTATCAGCGTAGCATCGGAGCCGCGCATTCGGCCCGCGGCTACGCCAACTTGCGGTGCCGTTCGAATCGGTACGATGGGCGTCATGGGCGGCGTTTCGGTCATGAGCGACGGCCGGCGACGACTCGGCTTCTTCGCTGCTGCGGCCGGGGCTGGCTGGCTGACAGCGTCTACAGGAGTTGCTTCCGAGGTATCTGAAGCGCCCGGGGCCTCTTGCGCCAGGGTGGCAAACAAAGGCCGGGTTTTGGGCCCCTGGTTGCGCCGGTTGCCCGTGCGGTCGGCCTGAGAAGTCATTGACTCATCAGCCGCTGTCGCTGCCTGGGCTACCGGCTCATTGATGCTTGGCTGTGGTGCCTTATCCGGTTGCTGCACTGCTGCTTCCTGCGTCGAAGCCGGCGTGTACCCATTGGCCATTGTCTCCACCGGGGCTGCGTCGTCTTGCGAACGGTCACGCCCACGGCCGCCCCGTTTCACGGGTACCGATTTGGTGATGACGCTCGATTTGCGGGCTTCCGGTTGCGGATTGCGCGGCAAGGCTGGGCCCCCCTCGGCCGTTGCGTCCGGCTCGGTAGGGGCAAGTCCTTCGTCATCGCCATCAGCAGCAAGCTTAGCGGCGTTTTTGCGGGCCGTGCGCTTGGCACCGCCCCGCGAACGGCGCTTCTTCTTTTTCGCTGGGTCCAGTTCGGCTCCCTCAACGGCGGGCGGAGTCTCAACAGCACTATCGTCGAACGCCTCAAAGGGTGCAGCTAAGTCAGCAGTTGCCACGGCATCGGCCGTTGCGGCAGCATCGGCAGCGGGCTGCTCAGCGTTCGGATCCGCGTTGCGGTCCTCGCGCCGGCCGCGCCCCGGCCGGTTGTTGCGCGCCGCGCGTTGCGCCCGGAACTCTTCCGGTGACAAGCGTGCGTGCCGCTCATTATTTGTTGCCAGGGCCCCATCCGCGCTGGCTGCCGCCTCTGTCAAGGAAAGCGCTTCCACCGTTTTGGCGTTGCCAACATCCACCCGCTCTTCTGCGTCAAGCTCCGGCCCGGGTGTTACCACATCGGCGGGCACGGGCAGCGTAGCGAGCCGCTCGTCTACTTCGCGCAGTTCGGCGGCCACGTTCACGCGCTGGCGGCTCAGGCGCTCCAGCCGCTCGCGGGTGGCAACCAGAAACTGCCGGTGTTCGGGGGCCGCGGCGTTCAGAGGCCGGTGGCCCAGGGCCTGGCTCAGCCCCGCCCACTCTTTGCGGAAACGACCAAAATCGGCATCAAAGTACGTGCGGGCAAACTTCTCCCATATGTAGTCCTCCGCTACTTCCGACGGGTGCAGCATGTCAGCGGCATAAAACCGGTAGTCACGCAAGTCATCCGCCAGTAGCTCGTAGGCCGGGAAATAGCTCACTTCCGGCAACAGTTCGCTGAGGTAGTGGCAGGCCACGCGCAGCACCGATTTGCTCACCGCATTCAGTGGCAGGGTATCGCGCAGGTGGCGCACCGGGCTCACCGTCAGGATAACGCGCAGCTTGGGGTTAATGCGCCGCAGGTAAGCGTGCGTTTCGGCCAGCGCGTTAATGATTTCGTCCGGGGTCAGCAGTTCCTTTTCGAACAGTTCGGCGGGCATTTTGTGGCAGTTGCTTACCAATTCACCGGTTTCGCGCAGGCGGTAGGCCCAGGCCGTGCCCAGCGTGAGTAGTACCGCATCGGCCCCGCGCAGAAATTCGCCCGTGCGGCGCACCGTCTGCTGAATGTCGTGCAGCAGCTCTACCGGTGTGGGGGCCCCCTGGCTGCCGTGCAGGTCGTAGCTCTGCCAGCGGCCCCGGGCTTCCACCAAGTGCTGCTGCCAATCCACGTCTTCGCCCAGCGCCGCCCGCAGCAGCCGGCCCATCGCCAAGGGCTGGAACACCGTGCCGAAGGGGTTTACTACCACGTTTACTTTGTGTGCGGCCAGGCGTGCACCAATGCTATCTGCAAAGCAAGAGCCTAGCGTAAGCACCCGCGCCGACGGCGGCAGCTGTTGCGCCATTGGCGCAAGTATCAGTTCAGTTCTAAACATTGTGGCAAAAATAGCCGCCCGGCAGCATTAAAAAGCAAAAGGCCCCGCCGTCACGGCAGGGCCTTTTTAAACAGGCAAACCCCAGGTAGGTTACTCTGCTACCACGCGGAAGTTTACGGTGTGCTTCACTTCCTTGTGCAGGCTCAAAGTAGCAGTGTAGTCGCCAGCCGCCGAAGGCTCTTGGTCGAACGATAGACGCTTGCGGTCCACTTCGATGCCCTTAGCTTTCAAAGCTTCGGCCAGCTGCAACGTGGTGACGCGGCCAAAGATTTTGCCGCTTTCGCCCACCTTGGCTAGGATGTCCAGCACCATGCCGCCGATCTGGTCGGCCACGGCCTGGGCATCGCCCTTCACTTTATCGGCTTTGTGAGCCGCCTGGCGCACATTCTCAGCCGTAATCTTCTTGTTCGTTTTGTCGGCCAGCATGGCCAAGCCCTGCGGCAACAAGAAGTTACGGCCGTAGCCCGGCTTCACGGTTACGATGTCGTTCTTGTAGCCGAGGCCCTTGACGTCGTCTCTGAGGATAATTTCCATGTCTTGTTTTAATTATGAGTTTTGAGTTTTGAAATACGACTTATCAATCAATGGAGCAGTGATTAATAACCCATAGTTTGTAACTCATAATTTATTTCAGGGCGTCGGCGATGTAAGGCATCAGGGCCAGGTGGCGGGCCTTGGCCACAGCCTGGGTCACTTTTCGCTGGAACTTGAGGCTGGTGCCCGTGAGGCGGCGGGGCAGCACGCGGCCCTGCTCGTTCACGAACTTCAGCAGGAAGTTCGGGTCTTTGTAATCCACGTACTTAATGCCATTCTTCTTGAAGCGGCAGTATTTCTTACGCGTGTCCACTGGCTTATTCATAGCCGAGCGGTCGTTGTTGCGGTTGTTCGAGGGCGTTGCCATATCTTTTCTAAAGTTATTGGGCTACGGCTTCGGTTTCTTTCGCAGCCTTTTGCTGGTTCATCTCGCCGTTGCGGCGGCGGCGGTTGTAGTCCACGGCGTGCTTATCAAGCACCGTGGTCAAGAAACGGATGATGCGCTCGTCGCGGCGGTAAGCCAGCTCCAGCACGTCAACGATGTTGCCCGAACCCGTGAACTCCAAGCAGAAGTAGTAACCGGTAGTTTTCTTCTGGATGGGGTAGGCTAGCTTACGCAGGCCCCAGGCTTCGGTGGACAAAATGTCGGCGCTATTTTCCTTAAGCACCTGGGTGAACTTCTCGACCGTCTCTTGCACCTGGCCCTCGTTCAAAACGGGGGTTACGATGAAGACCGTCTCGTAATTTCTTACTTCCATTACGACGGGGTGAATTTGGTGAAAAAAATTTGATTGGGGCGCAAAGGTACTGATTTTGCGACAGAAAATCAAGCTGTTGCCGGCCTTTCCCCACTAAGGTCATCTTTTAGCCAAAAACTTGAACAAGTTGACGCATAAATTTGTCCAAGAGAAGCAGGCAGCTACCAAGCTGGCGTCCATTCCAAGGGCCCCTAACTGCTGAGTTAGCGGGTTTGTGCAGTTGAATAATTGGTATCTGAATAAGATGATTATGCTTATTTAGTCACATTCCAAATAGTCTCCCACAACCGTTTCTAAACTCACAAAACCTCTGCTAGCTTTTGCTGCCCGCAAATCACATCTTACCTTTGTGGCCCTGAAATGCCCTGGCATTTCGTTATTTCTGCTTGTTTTTGTATGAATAGTAACCGACTACGTTCGTTACCTCACCTGTTGCTAGCGATACTGCTTACGCTAGCCGGGGCCCAACAGGCCACGGCTCAGGATGCAAGTGCTAGCACTGCCACCGTGAGCAAAGCAGGCGTCACGCCCGGCGCTACCGCCGGTGCCACGCCTGCCACAGCTGTCGCCCCCGCTGCGGGTGGGGCTGACGCCGCCGCCATTCAGGCGGGTGATGCCTTATTCAAAGCTAACTGTACCCAATGCCACGCCATAAATGAGCAGGTGGTTGGCCCTGCGCTTGGGGGCATCAGCAAACGCCGCCCAATTACTTGGATCATTCCGTGGATTAAAAATTCTTCCAAATTAATTGCCAGCGGCGATGAGTACGCCATAGCCATCAACAATAAGTTCCAGAAGCAGCAAATGCCCAGTTTTGGGCTGTCGGACAAAGAAATTATTTCGATTGTTGCCTACATCACTTCACAGGAGGGTCAGCCTGCCGCTGCAGTAGCAGGTGGGGTAACTGTACAAAATGCCGGTTCGACTGACGGGAAAGCATCTGACGCAAGTGCTGACGGTGCCGGAGCAGGTAAGTACGTTGACATTCTGCTCATCGCTCTAGTGGTAGTACTAATCGTGATGGTGGTAACGCTGATCATCATCGGCAACCTGATGAAGGATGTGTTGCGCGGCCGTAAAGACCTCGATGGTCGCGATAACGAGATTTTGGAGCAGCGTTTTGACTGGGGCAAGTTTTATCGTTCGCCGGTGTTGCGTGGCATTGTTGGTGTCGTATTTGCCTTAGTGCTGCTTTACGAAGGCGTACAAAGCGTAATGGCTGTGGGCCTGACCCAGGGTTACCAACCAACGCAGCCCATTGCTTTCTCGCACAAGTTGCACGCCGGTACTAACCAGATTAACTGTGTCTACTGTCATACGTCGGTGTACAAGGGCAAGTCGGCCAACATTCCTTCGGCTAACATCTGTATGAACTGCCACTCGCAGATCAAAACAGAGTCGCCGGAAATCAAGAAGATTTACCGCGCCATCGAGCGCAAGCAGCCAGTACAGTGGGTTCGCATTCACAACCTGCCCGACTTGGCTTACTTCAACCACTCGCAGCATACCCAGGTAGCTGGCCTCCAGTGCCAGACCTGCCACGGCCCTATTCAAAACATGGAAGTAGTGTATCAGTATTCGGCCCTGACCATGGGCTGGTGCATCAACTGCCACCGCGAATCACCGCTTAACACCAAGGGTAATGCTTACTACGACAACTTAGTAAAGCTGCACGATACCAAAAATGCAGGGGCCCCCTTCACCGTATCGTCAAACGGCGGTACCGAGTGCTCGAAGTGCCACTACTAATCAGTTAAAAAAGGCTCTGCAATTTCTAGTGCTTGTTGATAGAATTGCAGAGCCGTTAACTGCTCAATAGAAAATCCCGCTTTAAAAAATTAAGTACCTCTTGGCTTAGCTGGCTTACGGCCCCTAAGACTGGAGTCCCTAAGTCCCCAAAAATGAAGTACTGGAAAGGAATTGAGGAACTAGAAAGCACTCCGGAATTCATGAGCACGGCATTTGCCGAGTTCCTGCCGGTAAAGGAGAGCCACGAGAGCAAGGATGCCACGTCGGCTCCCCGCCGTGACTTTCTGAAGCTGATGGGTTTTGGGATAGGTGCAGTTGCGCTAGCCGCGTGCGAAACCCCGGTGCATAAAGCTATTCCTTACCTAAATAAGCCTGAGGAAGTAGATCCTACCATCTCCAACTTCTACGCTTCGACGTATTTTACGGGCTCCGATTACAACGCTGTACTGGTAAAGAACCGCGACGGTCGTCCGATTAAGCTAGAAGGCAACCCGGAATCGCCCATTTCTCGGGGTGGACTTTCTGCCCGGGCCCAAGCCGCTGTGCTTGATTTATATGATGGAGGCCGTTTGCAGCATTTCGCTGTTAAGGGCCAACGCACTGAAACTGCCGAAGTAGATCGCCAAATTCAATCTAAGCTGGCTGCAACGACGGGTAAAATCGTCATTGTTTCGCCTACTATTATCAGCCCGAGCACTAAGAAAGCCATTGCTGCCTTTGCTGCCCGCTACCGTACCACTGAGCACGTTATGTACGATGCGCAGTCGGCTAGCGGCTTGCTTCAGGCAAACAACGGTGTGTTGCCAGGTTATGATTTCAGCCGTGCTAACGTGATCGTAAGCATTGGTGCTGACTTCCTTGGTACTTGGATTTCGCCGGTTGAATTTGCCAAGCAGTACGTCAAAAACCGTAAGGTGAGCAACGACAAACGTTTCATGTCGCGCCACTTCCAGTTCGAAACGGCTATGTCGCTCACTGGCTCCAATGCCGATGTGCGCGAGTCGGTTAAGCCGTCAGAGTGGGGTTTGGTAGCCGTTGCATTGTATAATGCGGTAGTAGGTGGCGGTAGCGCGCCCGCCTTTAGCAACCCACGTGTGGCTCCGCAAATCGCCAAAGCCGCTGCTGAGCTAAAGGCAAATCGGGGTGCTAGCCTCGTCGTTTCAGGGTCGAATGACCCGGCTGTTCAAGCATTGGTAACCGCGTTGAACCAGAGCTTAGGCAACGTGGGCACAACAGTAGACCTTGCCGCCCCTAGCAATGTGCGCCAAGGGGATGACGTCCGCATGGCTGCACTGGTGAAAGAAATGAACGCTGGTACAGTGGGTGCAGTGATCTTCTATAATGCTAACCCAGTTTACAACCATCCTCTAGCCGCCCAGGTAAAATCGGGTATTGCCAAAGTGCCGTTGAGCATTTCGTTCAACGACCGCCTGGATGAGACTGGTAGCATCTGCGACTATGCTACTCCTGACCACCACTGGTTGGAGTCGTGGAATGACTTTGAACCGAAGCGTGGCTTTCTTAGCCTATCGCAGCCAGCTATTACCCCGATTTTTGCTACCCGCCAAGCGCAGGAAAGCTTATTGCGTTGGGCCGGCAACAATGAGACATATTATAGCTTCTTGCGTAATAACTGGCGCGGAGTTCTAGGCAATACCAATTTTACCGCTGCCTGGGATAAGGCTGTTCACGATGGCGTAGCTACCGGCACAGGTTTGCCCGCTGCTCCAGCAATGGCTACGGCAGCATTAAGCGCTAGCGAAGCAGTAGCTCGTATTACTGGGGCCCCTAAGCCTGCTGCTAACTTGGTAGAGGTTGCGCTCTACGAAAAAGTTGGCTTGCCTACCAGTGGTTCAGGTGCAAATAACCCTTTCCTCCAAGAACTGCCTGATCCGGTCTCTAAAGCTACTTGGGGCAACTACCTAGCTGTGCCGCGCGCTATGGCAGTAGCTAACAAATGGGAGCAAGGCGACGTTATTAAGATTACTGCTCCTAACGTAGCCTCTATCGAACTGCCAGTGCTGGTTCAACCTGGCCAAGCAGTAGATACCGTTAGTATTGCGCTAGGTTACGGTCGCGTCTTAAGCGGCAAGGCTGGTGATGGGGTAGGTGCTAATGCAGCGCCCTTTTTGGTAGCTACGCCCAATGGCATCCTGTATGCCACGGCTGTGACGTTGGAGAAGACGGCGGCTAAATCGCCTATCGCTCAGACTCAAACCCACCATACCATCATGGACCGCCGTTCGGTGGTACAGGAGAACACGTTAGCTAAGTACAAGGAGAACCCCAAAGAGGTAACTGAGTACGAAAAAGTTGTTACCCCTGATGGTCTTGAAAAGCCTAACAAGGTGTCGTTGTGGCAAGATTACCAGTATAATAACCACCACTGGGGTATGGCCATCGACCTCAATTCGTGCATTGGGTGTGGCTCGTGCGTATTGGGGTGCCAAACGGAGAATAACATTGCTGTCGTAGGCAAGCAGCAGGTTATCAACCGCCGTGAGATGCACTGGATGCGCATCGACCGTTACTACTCGTCAGACCACCACGAAAGCGAGTTCGATACAAAAGGCAAACTGTCGACGTACAGCGCAATGGAAGACCCTTCGGATAACCCGCAGGTGATTTTCCAGCCGATGATGTGTCAGCAATGCAACCACGCGCCTTGCGAAACGGTATGCCCAGTATTGGCCACCACGCACAGCTCGGAAGGTCTAAACCAAATGACCTACAATCGTTGCATAGGTACTCGCTACTGCGGAAATAACTGTCCGTACAAAGTGCGTCGCTTCAACTGGTTTTCTTACTATTCTAACGAGAAATTCGAAACCGTTAACGGCCACATGTTCACCGACTTGGGCCGTATGGTTCTCAACCCCGACGTAACAGTACGGGCCCGGGGTGTGATGGAAAAATGCTCTTTTTGCATCCAGCGCATTCAGTTAGGGAAGCTGGAAGCCAAAAAGCAAAAGCGCCGCCCCCAAGATGGGGAAATCGTATCTGCCTGCGCACAGTCATGCCCCACTGATGCTATTGTGTTCGGTGATATGCGTGATACTACCAGCCGCATTAGCCAGTTGTTGCGCCGCGAAGATGGTGAGCGAGCTTTCCACTCGCTTGATTCTATCAATGTGCAGCCAAACGTGACATACTTAACGAAGATTCGTAACTCACCATCCGAAATGTTCGGGCCTGAGGAAGAAGCTTAATTGCATCGGAGTACTTAGTTTCTACGCACCCAAGCCCCCAATACTCATTATGCAACACGTATCAGCCATTCGTGAGCCGCTCATTACCGGGGGCAAAACGTTACACGACGTAACCCAGGATATTTGCTACCAAGTAGAAGCTAAACCCAATATCCGTTGGATTGGCGCTATGAGCGTAGCCTTATTTTTCTTGGGGGTTTTCTTCTACTCTGTATACCGCACGTTGTGGTATGGCATCGGAGAATGGGGCCTAAACAAGACCGTTGGTTGGGCCTGGGACATCACCAACTTTGTGTGGTGGGTTGGTATTGGCCACGCCGGTACACTAATCTCGGCGGTGCTCTTGTTGTTCCGCCAAAAATGGCGGTCGTCAATCAACCGTGCAGCAGAAGCCATGACGATTTTCGCCGTTATCTGCGCTGCCATGTTCCCGGTATTGCACATGGGCCGTCCTTGGTTGGCCTTCTACGTGTTTCCGTTGCAAAACACGCTAGGTTCCCTGTGGGTGAACTTCAACTCCCCTTTGCTTTGGGATGTGTTTGCTATCTCTACTTATTTCACGGTATCGTTGGTATTCTGGTATACGGGTTTGGTGCCTGACTTTGCTACCATTCGTGACCGTGCTAAAGGGCCCATCGCCAAGTTCAGCTATTCTATGCTGAGCTTCGGTTGGACTGGTTCTGCTAAAGCCTGGTCACGTTACGAAACAGTATCGTTGATTTTGGCCGGTGTATCCACTCCGTTGGTGCTTTCGGTACACACTATTGTATCGATGGACTTTGCCACGTCGGTTGTACCTGGTTGGCACACCACTATTTTCCCTCCCTATTTCGTTGCTGGCGCTATCTTCTCGGGTTTTGCTATGGTATTGACGCTGATGCTTATCACTCGCGTCGTATTCAAACTTGAAGACTATATCACCCTCGAACACATTGCCCTGATGAATAAAATCATGATGGTGACTGGGTCCATTGTAGGGGTTGCCTATATCACAGAATTTTTTATTGCTTGGTACTCTCAAGTAGAATTCGAGCAATATGCATTTATCAACCGGGCTACGGGCCCCTACTGGTGGGCTTATGCTGCTATGATGACCTGCAACGTAATTACACCGCAACTGGTGTGGTTCCGCCGGGTGCGCTACAGTATTGTCCTAACGTTCATTTTATCCATCATTGTGAACATCGGGATGTGGTTTGAGCGTTTCGTAATCATTGTTACTTCGCTCCACCGCGACTACTTGCCTTCGAGCTGGGCAATGTTCTCGCCTTCGATAATTGATATCGGAGTGTTTGTAGGTACGTTGGGTCTGTTCTTCACGCTGTTCCTTCTATTTGCTAAGTTTTTTCCCGTCATTAACATGGTCGAGATCAAGAGTATCCTTAAGTATACCGTTGATAACGGCCCTACTTACACAGGTAACCATGGCCACAGTGTGCCGGCCACTACCTATTCCGTAACTCCCGGCGTGCCCGCTTCGGCCCCCGTAACCTACGACAAGCATGACTAAGCGTTTCGCTCTGGGCGTCTTTGAAGACGAGGACGTGCTCCTGCACGCTATTGACAATGTGCGTGGCGCAGGGGTCAAGATTTACGATGTGTTTTCCCCATATCCAGTGCATGGTATTGACGACGCATTGGGAATTGAGCGCTCACGTTTACCCATTGCTGCTTTCTTCTACGGCATGTGCGGGTTGGCTTTTTCACTCTGGCTCCAAATCTATACGCTGGGTTTCGATTGGCCCATGATTATTGGTGGCAAGCCGCAAATTGCATTGCCCGCATTCATACCCGTCGCTTTTGAGTTGACGGTATTCTTCACCTGCCACGGGATGGTGATAACCTTTTATACCATCACTGGGCTGTACCCACGCTTCAAAACTCCGGTGATGGACGTGCGCTCGACTGATGATAAATTCGTAATGGCCATTGAATTAGACGAGAACAATTCATCACTGCCAAAGCTGACTCAGTTGTTGCGTGAAAACGGCGCATCGGAAGTCAACCAGAAAGAAATGACCAAGAAATAATGACGCATCCGCTGATTTTGAGTCTACGCGCTTCGGTGCTGTTACTATCGTTGGGAGGCCTAGCGTCGTCTTGCACGCCGCAAGCCGATAATGCTGGCGTAGAATACGCTCCAGAAATGTACGAGTCCATTCCGTATGAGCCATTGCGCCAGACGGGTTATAACACCATTAATGCTTTCGGCATTAATGAGCGGACTCCTGCCACTGGCACCGTAGCTCGCGGCAAATTGAGCTACTACGACCACATCCCTAAGGATAGCGTTGGCATTGCTGAGCGTACGCTTCGCAATCCTTTCGCTTACACTAAAGCGAATCTGGAAGAAGGCAAGCTACTGTATTCACGTTACTGCCAGCATTGCCATGGCGAACAAGGCAATGGTCAGGGCCCGGTTGGACTTAAGTTCAAGGGCGTTCCAAACTATGCTGCTGCTGGCTACTATTCCAAAATGAACGATGGTCACATATACCACGTCATTCAATGGGGTCGCAACCGCATGATGCCTCATGGCTCGCAGGTCATCCCAGAGGAACGCTGGAAAATAGCCATGTACGTCAGGGCACTGGAGTTAGGCAAGGGCCCCGACGGACTCACTGAGATGATCGCTAAGGGCCCCAAGTCTTCGGCCAGTGATACAACTGTTACTACCGCAGCGGCAAGTACAACCCCTGCGAGTAAAGCCGATTTAAGTACTGGTTCCGAGACGCCCGGTCAGGGTAACACCAAAGGCCAGAATGGCTCCGCTAAATAACACCATCTCGCACGCACTATGGCAACTCTGACGCATCAAGAAAGCGCCACGGCTGAGCAACTCGTCGTTACGGATGGCGCCCGTAAAATCTTTTTTGCCATCATAATTGCTGGCGTTGTACTACTGGTGGTGGGCCTTATGGCCGCTATCTTCCACTGGGGTACTGGGCCCGAAGCCACCGGAACGGCCACGCACGGGACCGGTAGTCCTATCTGGCTCAAGCGCTTAATCATAAGCTTGTGGCACAGTAACTTGTTTTTTGTCGGTGTCTCAGCCGTGGGTACGGTGTTCCTAGCTATCAACTACGTGGCCTATGCTGGCTGGTCGGTGGTAATAAAACGAATTTCTGAGGCATTCAGCGTCTGGCTTGTACCGGGAGGCGTTATTATGCTGGTCGTATTTCTCTTAGGCCGCCATGACATTTTTCATTGGACGCAGGAGGGCGTTATGACCAAAGGAGCGGCTAATTACGACCCCATCATCGCCGCCAAGGGCGGCTTTCTCAGCGGGCCATTCTACATCTTCCGAATGGTGTCGTACCTGACAATCTGGGCAGCCTTCTCTTGGAAGCTACGCAAGCTTTCTCTGGAAGAAGACTTGCACGGCGGCACCCGGTATTTTCATACTAGCGTGACCATGTCCGCAGGCTTTCTGGTGCTTTATGCCGTCACGTCTTCCATGTCTGGTTGGGATTGGGTGATGTCGGTCGATGTACATTGGTTCAGTACCTTGTTCGGCTGGTATGTTTTTTCCTCGTGGTGGGTATCCGGAATTGCCGGCATCACGCTGACAGCTATTTTTCTTAAGCAAAATGGCTATTTGCGAATGCTCAACGCCAACCACTTACACGATTTGGGTAAGTTGATATTTGGCTTCAGTATTTTCTGGACCTACCTGTGGTTTTCGCAGTTCATGCTGATCTGGTATGCCAACCTACCCGAAGAAGCGGTTTATTTCAATCAGCGTCTTGGCGGTTTCAATGGTCAATACACGGGTCTGTTTTTCCTTAACATAGTCATCAATTTTGTCTTCCCCTTTTTGGCGTTGATGACTCGCGATGCTAAACGGCAAATGATCATTCTTAAAATCGTCTGTATTGCCATTCTCGTTGGGCACTGGATAGATTTCTATTTGATGCTAATGCCGGGCACTATGAGGGGCGAAAATGGGTTCTTGATAGAGATAGGTGTAGCAGCAATATTTTTAGGCGCATTCCTTTTGCTGATGACCCGTCGACTGGCAGGAGCTTTGTTGATTCCAGTCAACCATCCTTTTGTTGAGGAAAGTGTTCACCACACTACTTAGAAAGATGTTCATCAGAACTAACAGCCACGGCATATAACTTAAGCCGGCCACACCTGTTCTAAAGGCATCTAATAGCTATTCTTTGCTGGCTACCTAACAAATCACAATGTCTGCTCTTACTATTATAGCAGTTCTGGTACTGCTACTGGTCGTCCTCGGCTTGCTATTTCGTCTCCAGATTCTGTCTTCCATCTTCTCTGGATCATTTACTCGCGACATAGGCATGAGCAATAGCGTAAACGCTATTCTAATGCTCGTGTTCTTAGTTGGCGGCGGCGGATGGTTCGCTTATTCTTTTGTTCAGAACTATAGCAAAATGAATCCCCCGATTGCATCGGTTCATGGCCATCACATGGAAACGATGTTTTGGACAACGATGACAGTAATTGGTGTTGCCTTTGCAATCACCCAAACGCTGTTGTTTGTGTACGCCTACAAGTATCAGTACAAGGAGGGCCGTCGCGCTTACTTTTTTTCACACAACAATAAGATAGAGGTAATCTGGACTATCATCCCAGCCATTGTGATGGCTGCGCTCATTTTTGCCGGTTGGAAAGCATGGACGCGCATTACTGGCCCAGCTCCCAAGGACTCCGTGGTAGTGGAGTTGATGGGTAAGCAGTTCAACTGGTTGGTGCGTTATCCTGGTCGGGATTTGAAATTGGGTGTTATCAACTACCGCCTGATTGATGCTTCTAACGATTTCGGTATTGACCTTAACGATCAGGCGTCGCAGGATGATTTTACAGTGAACGAGATCCATATACCAAAAGGCCACCCGATACTATTCAAGATTCGTTCGCGTGATGTTTTGCACGCAGTGTACATGCCCAACTTTCGAGTGCAGATGTATGCCGTTCCAGGTATGCCTACTCGTTTTTGGTTTACCCCAACAATGTCTACCGATGAGATGCGTGCCAAGTTGGGCAATCCCAAGTTCAACTACGAGCTAGCGTGCAATCAGGTCTGTGGTAAAAGCCATTATGCAATGAAGGCAACTGTTATTGTAGATGAACCGGATGATTATCAGAACTGGTTTGCCTCACAAAAATCGTTTGCCTCACAAAACCCCGACTTGGTTGCTTCTTTTAAAAAGAAAGCAATCCAAGATATAGCGAAACCAAATGTGCCTACCGAATCAAAAGAAGTAGCACCGGTTCCTCTGGCTAACGCTTCTTACTAAATACAAATCAAAAGCCTTTCGATATGTCAGATATGTCAGCCAAGCCGAATTTGTCAGCCGGGGTTCAGACGGCCGGTGGTGTAGGCACTGCCCCTGTATCGCACACGGAGCATGGCGATGCCCACCACGATGAGCACGAACACCACGATCAGCACTGGTTATGGAAGTACGTGTTTAGCCAAGATCATAAGGTTATTGGTAAGCAATTTCTTATTACCGGGATATTCTGGGCCATCATCGGTGGCACGCTGTCTAGTCTTTTTCGTCTGCAATTGGGTTGGCCGGAAGGCACAATGGAGTGGCTCACTCCCTTGCTTGGCAAATGGGTAGAAGGCGGTAAACTCAATCCAGAGTTTTACTTAGCCTTAGTAACGATGCACGGTACCATAATGGTATTCTTTGTGCTTACCGCCGGGCTTAGTGGTACCTTTTCCAACTTCTTGATTCCATTGCAAGTGGGGGCCCGAGACATGGCTTCGGGTTTCATGAACATGCTCTCGTACTGGTTCTTTTTTCTGTCGAGTCTTGTTATGTTCTCCTCCCTGTTTTTGGAGACTGGTCCTGCTGCTTCGGGTTGGACTATTTATCCTCCGCTCTCAGCTCTACCACAGGCAATTCCGGGTTCGGGAATGGGTATGACGATGTGGTTGGTGAGCATGGTGTTTTTCATCATATCGCAGTTGCTAGGTGGTGTTAACTACGTTACTACCGTTATTAACCTTCGCACCCGTGGGATGAGCATGAGCAAACTGCCGCTTACCATTTGGGCGTTCTTTTTGACAGCTATCCTTGGTATCCTCTCCTTTCCGGTACTTTTTTCAGCAGCTCTGTTGTTGGTGTTTGATCGTTCTTTTGGCACCTCGTTTTTCCTTTCGGACATATACATTGCTGGACAGGCTTTACCCAACCAAGGTGGTTCGCCAGTATTGTTCCAGCACTTGTTCTGGTTCCTGGGACACCCAGAGGTATACATCGTAATTATGCCAGCAATGGGCATGGTTTCGGAGGTGTTGGCCACCAATGCTCGTAAGCCAATCTTTGGCTATCGTGCTATGATTGGGTCACTAATTGGTATTTCACTGTTGTCTTTCGTTGTGTGGGCTCACCACATGTTTGTGACAGGCATGAATCCTTTCTTAGGTTCGGTGTTCATGTTCTTAACGTTGATCATTGCTGTTCCCTCCGGTGTAAAAGTGTTCAACTGGCTGGCGACGTTGTGGCGTGGTAACATTCGCTTTACCACTGCAATGTTGTTTAGTATCGGGTTTGTATCCCTCTTCATCTCGGGGGGCTTGACAGGCATTATTCTGGGTAACGCTACGCTGGATATTCAGATGCACAACACTTACTTCGTGGTTGCTCACTTCCACTTAGTAATGGGTTCGGCGGCATTCTTTGGCCTATTCGCTGGCGTCTATCATTGGTTCCCGAAGATGTTTGGTCGTATGATGGACGAGAAGCTTGGCTACATTCATTTTTGGCTAACGTTTGCGGGTGTTTACTTGGTGTTCTTGCCTATGCACTACATCGGTATCGCCGGCTTCCCCCGTCGTTATTACGCGTGGACTGGCTTTGATTCTTTCTCGCAGTTTGCTGACCTGAATAAATTCATTTCAGTTGCGGCCATCGCTGCTTTCGCTGCTCAATTCATTTTCATCTTCAACTTTTTCTACAGCATTTTCCGTGGCCGCCGTGCTACGCAAAATCCGTGGAATTCTAACACTTTGGAATGGACCACTCCCATCGTGCCAGGACATGGCAACTGGCCGGGTGAGATACCTGCTGTTTACCGTTGGCCTTACGATTACAGTAAGCCAGGATCAGAGTCGGACTTCATTCCACAGAACATCCCTTATTCTCAAACGCAGTCTTCTAACTTGCCTTACGAGCAAGAACTAGCCGACTAACTAAAGGAATAAACCGAAGTCCTGAGCGGGCCGCCTGATCGGCGGCCCGCTTTTTTGTGGCGCACTACAATACGTAAAGTGCTTTGCAATTGTCATTTAAAGATTCACTGCTCATGCAAAACGCTGCTTACCGACGTTTCCGCTTCGTCGGGTTGCTCACTGTGGTAGCAATCTATTTATTGATTCTGGTAGGAGGAGTAGTTCGAAGCACTGGGTCGGGTATGGGGTGCCCTGATTGGCCGAAGTGTTTTGGTACTTGGGTGCCGCCTACTGACATTAGCCAACTGCCCGCTAATTATAAAGAGGTTTATACTGCGCAGCGCGTAGCTAAGAACCAAAAGCTTGCCCTTACGCTGCAGCGGATGGGATTCGCCCAGGTAGCAGGTAGCATTTTTGCCCATCCTACGCAGTATATAGAAACTGATTTCAATCCCGTTAAAACTTGGATTGAATACGTGAACCGCCTGCTAGGGGCCCTCATCGGCGTATTCGTGTTTTTGACGGCTGTATTCGCTTGGTCATACCGCCGCCGCGATCCTCCAGTATTTTGGCTGGCTGTGGGAGCCTGGCTGTTAACTGGTGTGCAAGGCTGGTTAGGTTCATTAGTGGTGTCAACCAACCTTTTGCCAGTAATGGTGACTATTCATATGGGGCTGGCTCTGCTAATCGTAGCTATGTTGCTGTATGCCGTGGACCGAGCTCAGATGCAAGACAACCCATCTATCAATATTCGCCCTCAAGCAGGCTCGAATAGCGGCTTACAGGCCGTATTGTGGGTAGGGCTTCTAGTCACGTTTGGGCAAATTGTGCTGGGAACCCAAGTGCGTGAGCAGGTAGATATGGTATCGGCAGTGGCAAACTATGCCAACCGTGCCGGTTGGGTTGCGCAGTTGGGCAGCAGTTTTACTGTGCACAGAGCATTCTCGGCAGCTGTAGTGGTACTGGTGTTGTATATGGCCTACGAGCTATGGTCGCTGGGGTCCTATTTGCGGCGACTGGCACAGGGCATGGTAGCTGTGCTGGTATTGGAACTACTTGCTGGCTTAGTGCTGGCATACGGGGCCCTGCCCCCAGCAGTGCAACCGGTGCACCTCACGCTGGCTACTGTATTGTTCGGGTTACAATTTCTCGGGCTGTTGGCCGTCGGGCGATTGAATGCTAAACCGAAAATTGGTGTGCCAATCCAGCCGGCCCACAGGGTTGTTGCGTAACTTTATGGCCCCGTTCGGCTTTCATTTGCTGAGTGGCTTTTGTAGTAATTATTGAATGATCAAGGCCCGCGCCTATTTTCAGCTGCTTAAATTCCGGCTTTCGCTCACAGTGGCGTTTTCCAGTGCTATTGGCTACATGCTACGGGTAGCGGAATTCCGCTGGACGAATGTACTGTTAGTGATGCTGGGCGGACTACTGGTAACGGGAGCAGCCAACATCATCAACCAGGTCCACGAAAAGGATTTGGACAAGCTGATGACCCGCACGGCTAAGCGGCCACTTCCGCTCGGTATCATATCACCGGCCGAGGCATGGGTCTTTTGCGTGTTGTTGGGCGTTTCCGGGCTGGCACTGCTAGCGTTGCAGTTTAACTACCTCACGGCGGCGCTGTCACTGCTGTCGTTGGTGTTATATGGGTTTGTGTATACGCCACTCAAAACCATTTCGCCCGTTTGCGTGGCGGTGGGGGCCCTGCCAGGTGGGTTGCCTCCCCTTATTGGCTGGGTTGCAGGCATGGGCCCCGCAGCTACGTTTGCGGCCATGGGCCCCCAGCCGTGGGTGTTGTTTGGTATTCAGTTTATGTGGCAATTTCCGCACTTTTGGGCCATTGCCTGGGTGGCCGATGACGATTACAAGCGAGCTGGATTCAAGATGCTGCCTTCGCCAGGTAAACGCGACCTGCGTACGGCTTTTCAGATAATGACCTATACGCTGCTGCTTATCCCATTGAGCTTGCTGCCGCTCGAATTCAATATTGCCGGCCGTATTTCGGCGGGCGTGGCGGTGGTGTGCGGCGTGCTGTTTTTGCTGCTCACGTTTCAACTCATGCGCACCCAGGACCGCAAGGCCGCGTTGCGCATCATGTTTGCTTCTTTTTTATATCTACCCATCGTACAAATTGCGCTGGTGTTGGACAAAATACAGTAGTTTATTGTTACACATTCAAGGGCAAATTGCTCTTGCCGGCGCCGTTGCCGGCCGCACTTAGCAATTCGCCAAACAACTTTATGAATCCCATCGAAACCTTCTCAGAAAAGGAAGTCGGCCTGGGCTGGCACCCTAAACGTGTGTTGCTGATTTTGCTCATGGTGTCGAGCACCATGATTTTTGCTTCGCTTACCAGTGGTTTCATCGTGCGGCGAGACGAAGGCAACTGGCGTGAGTTCGACCTGCCCACCATTATGGGCATCAACACCATTGTAATTGCCTTGAGCAGCATTGCTTTGCAGTGGGCTTACAGCTCGGCCAAAAAAGATGAAATAGGCCGGGTCAAAATTGGCTTGGCACTCACCTTAGGGCTCGGGCTGGTATTTTTGGTCGGGCAATGGATATGCTGGGGCGACCTAGTGGCAGGCCGTACCTTTTTCGGTGGAATTGACGCTAACGTGTCTGGCTCGTTTGTATACGTGCTCATGGGCATGCACGCTTTCCACTTACTTGCGGGGCTGATTTTCCTGGCAGTTGTATTGCGCCGAACCTTTAACTATCAGGTGCATTCGCGGGCATTATTGTCCATCGGCAACGTTTCCATCCTGTGGCACTTTTTGGGAGCTCTTTGGCTGTACCTGTATTTGTTCTTACTTTTGAACCACTAAAACGCCCTATCTTTATCCGCTATGGCCCAAACCACCACCTTGCAGCCCACTGCGGCCTCCACCCTCGACGCTCCCCGTACTGGCAACTGGGACGGCGGCAACGAACCCTTTAAGGCGAGCTACGGCAAGCTCATGATGTGGTTCTTCCTGTTGTCGGATGCTTTCACGTTTGGAGCTTTTCTGACCACCTACGGCATGATTCGCCATAAACACGAGGTGTTTACCGGCGAAGCATCAGCATTCCATTTTAGTACGAAATGGTGGCCTATCCCTGACCACGTATTCAATGCTTTCCCTGGGATGGGCCATGCCAACGTACCCCTGGGATTTGTGGCGTTGATGACGATGATCCTCATCTTTAGCTCCGTGACGATGGTGCTGGCCGTGGAGGCTGGCCACCGCATGGACAAGAAAGATGTGCAGAAATGGTTGCTTTGGACCATTCTTTTCGGAACGATCTTTTTGCTTAGCCAGACTTGGGAGTGGGGGCACTTCATCCGGGGCCATGAAGAAGGTACGCTGATGGCCGACGGTACGGTGTTCCACGGCGCCAATCTGTCGATGAACCAGTACGGCCCCGTACTATTCGCTGATTTGTTCTTTTTCATCACCGGCTTTCACGGTACGCACGTGCTTTCTGGGGTATGCTTGCTCGTCTGGTGCTTCATTGCTACCACCAACGGCACTTTTGAGAAGCGCGGCCACTACGAAATGGTGGAGAAAATTGGCCTCTACTGGCACTTCGTTGACTTGGTGTGGGTATTTGTCTTCACCTTTTTCTACTTGGTCTGATTAGTGAACAAGCACGTGCTCAACTGAACGAGTGATACCGTTTGATTGCGTACGTTGCGAAGATTATTCACTTACTTTTATTCGCGCATTATGTCTGCTCCTGTTGCTCCTGACCATGCCGTACAAACCGGCGAAATCACCAAACCCAATACGGCCGGGATTTGGAAAATATTTTTCATACTGGTTGGCATTACCGCCATTGAGTTTGCTGTCACGTTTGCCATGGAGGCGCAAAGCGTGCGCACCTTGCGCAACAGCATCCTCATTGGCCTGACCATTTTGAAGGCGTTCTTCATTGTAGGTGAGTTCATGCACTTGAAGCATGAGACCAAAGGCCTTATATGGACTATTTTGGTGCCTAGCGTGCTGTTGGTGTGGCTGCTGGTTGCTTTGGTGACAGAAGGTTCTTCCATCGGCGAAACGCTGAGCAATATGTTCAGCTAACCAATGCGGCCCCGCCAGACCTTGTTGTTGGGCCTTCTGTTAATGGTGCCGGTACTGGCTTTTCTGTTTCTGTACCGCTTTGGCGCTAATCGTTACGCGCTGCCAACTTATTTGCCCGACCGCGTGGATTCCACGCAGGTTGGCGGTAAGTGGCAGCGCGATACTGTTTTCCATCAAATCCAACCGTTTCAGCTGCTAGCTTCCAATGGACGTGAACTGACCAGCCAAAGCCTCGGCCGCGGCGTATGGGTAGCCCAATTGTTTGGTCCCGATGAAACGAGTGCCCGCGTGGCGCGCGAGTTGCTGCAAGTGCAGGAAAAATTTCGTCAGGAACCACTGGTGCACCTGGTGTCAATTGTGCTGGAGCCGGGCCCTGCGCCGGTTGCCACTTTAGCCCAATTGGCTGAGCAATACGGCACCATCGCTGGCAAATGGATGTTTGCGACGGGGCCGGCCGATGCGCTGAAACAGGTGGCGCAGCAGGAATTGGGCCGTGCCGCGCAGCCGCACCAATTGCTGCCCGTGGTGGGGCCCAACCTACCGCCCGGTACACTGTTATTGATTGACCGGGACTGCCGGGTGCGGGGCGTTTACGACGGCACCAAGCCCCGGGAAATTGACCGGCTGCTCACCGAAATCAACGTGCAACTTTACGAATATGCCCACTCCCACTGACCAACTGCACCCGCCCGTGCTGCCCGCTGGCAACTACGCGCGCTACAAGATAATTCTGGGCACCCTGGGCGTGGTGGTGCCGCTGCTGGTGGCCGTGCTGTTCACATTTCCGAACCTGTTCCGCATTCCAGGGGCCCAGGTAAAGTTCCTGCCCGCTGTGAACGCGGGGCTGAATTCGTTGACGGCGGTGGCATTACTAGTCGGGTTTTATTTCATCAAGCAAAAAAACGTGCTGGCACACCGCGCCTCCATGGGCACAGCTTTTGGGCTGGGGGCCCTGTTTTTGCTCTCGTACGTAGCTTATCATTCGCAGGTAGACAGCACCAAGTTTGGCGGCGTAGGGGCAATGCGTTATGCTTACTTCTTCCTGCTGCTCACCCACATCAGCCTAGCCGTAGTAACGGTGGGCCTGGTGCTGTTTACCTTGTATTTCGCCCTTACTGGCCAATACACCAAGCATAAAGCCATTGCGAAGTGGACGTTCCCGGTGTGGCTGTACGTGTCGGTAACGGGCGTGGTGGTATACTTCATGATTGCTCCGTACTATACCTGAGCTAGCGGCTTGGGGCCATTTGGGGCGTTGGAAACTTTCTTCTTAAAAACCTGTTGGTTAATTGTATGAAAACGAAAGCATTTTTCCGGGGAGTGGCGGCGCTGGCGCTGGCCTTTATGTTGGGCTTGGCGCCAATGGTAGCGGGGGCCCAGTGCGTTATGTGTAAAGCCCAGGTTGAGGCTGCTAAGGCCGAGAACGATGACTACGACGTGACGGGCCTTAACAAAGGCATTGTGTACATGATGACCGTGCCCTACTTGCTAATGGGTGCCGTGGGCTACTTCTGGTACCGGCGCACGCATCCGAAGCCGACCAAGGTATAATCAGCTTGGCTGCGGGCTGCGGCTACATCGGAACAGTTTTGCAAAAATGCCGCCAATTGGCGGCATTTTTGTTGGAAATGCATTTCGTACCAGCCCTTTGCCCGTGAGAAAATTGTTGGCCGCCCTGCGCCCGGGCCCGTGGGCGCTGCTGGTGCTGGCGGCGGTGTGCTTTGCGAGCGGTTTTCTGGCCAGCCGGTACGGGCAGCTGCCGGGCGTGGTGCGCCGCACCGACCTGCGCCGCCTGCACCAGCTGGTGCGCGCCGCCGAAGTGGTGGCTGGCCGCGACGCCGATACGGTGGCCGCCCAGGTGCAGCACAGCAGCTACGGCTTCGCCCAGCTGCTGCGCCAGACTTACTACCCCACGTTCGTTTTTCAAGACGGGAAGCTGCGCTACTGGTCATCGGCCGCGCTACGCCCCACCCCGGATGACTTGGTGGGGGCCCTGCCCGAGACGGCGGTAGAAACAACGTTCGGTCAGTTTCTGCTGGTGCGCCGCCGCGTGGGCCACTGGCAGGTGCTGGCCTACGTGCCGCTGGAGCGCCACTACGGCATCAGCAACCGCTACTTGCGTAAGGGCGGCACCGCCGACGTGTTCCAGGGCCTGCGCCTGCGGGTGGTGCTCGACAGTGCAAACCGGCGGCTACCGGCGTTTCGGGACCCGGCGGGGCGGTACTTGTTTTCCATTCAGCAGCAGGCCCCGTACCGGCTCACGGGCCAGTACGCGCCGCTGGGACTGCTGTTGCTGGGCGCGCTGTGCTACGGGGCCGGGTGGGCGTGGCTGGCGCTGCGCTACTGGCGGGCCGGGCGCGTGGAGGCGGCCCTGGCAGTGCTAGCCGGGCCGCTGCTATTGCTGCGCGGGGCCCTGCTGTACTGGGGGTTGCCGTTTTCCCTCATTGAGCTGCCGCTGTTCGACCCGCGGGTGTATGCCGCTTCACGGCTGTCGCCTTCGCTGGGCGACTTGCTGCTGAACGCGGTGCTGGTGTTTGGCGGGGCGGCGGCGGTGGGCGTGCTGTGGGTGCGGGCCCGAGTGGCGGCGCGGGTGCGGGCCCCGCGCACCATGCCGGGGCAAATGGTGGTAGTGGCCGGGCTGGTGCTGCTGTTCTGGGCCCTGCTGCAGCTGCTCTACGGTACTTATACGGACATGCTGAACAGCAGCCAACTCAGCCTGGACGTGACGCGGGGCCTGCCCGTGACCGGGTTCCGGCTGGTCCTGGCCCTGGCCCTGGTGGTGCAAACGGGGGCTTACCTAATCGGGTTTTTCCTGCTCACGCAGCTTGCCGACGCGGTGATGCGGCACGTGTCCGAATCGTTTTTGGTCCCCGCCACGGCCCTCACGGCGGCGGTGGTGCTGGCAGTGGGGGTGGCCACGGGGGCAGTGCAGTGGCAGCTACTGAGCGTACTGGCCACGTTTGGGGCGCTGGTGCGGCTGGCGCGGCTGCGCGCCGGGGCCCTGGGCGGCTACCAGCTGGGGGCCCTGGGCGTGCTGCTGGGGGCCCTGGCCGCCGCCACCGGGGCCCTGGTGCTGCACCAGCAGTTCGAGCAGCAGCTGCTGGCCGACAAGCAGCGCCTGGCCAGCAGCTTGCTGGTGGACAACGATTTCCAGGGGGAGTTTCTGCTCGAAGAGCGCATCCACAAGATTGCGGCCGATCCGTTTGTGCGGCAGGCGCTGGTGGGCGCGTTTGGCCAGGCGGGCGACGCCGAGCGGCGCGTGGACCGCCAGTACCTGGGCGACTACTTCGATAAATACGAGAGCCAGGTGACGCTGTACGACGCGGCCGGCCAGCCGCTCGACGCCCCGGCCGGGACCCCCAGCCTGGCCAACATTCGGCGGGCCATCCGGCGCAATGCTACCCGCACCGACCAGCGGGGCGTGTACCTGCTGCGCTCCGACAACTCCTTTAGCTCGCGGCACTACGTGGCGCTGGCCACGGTGGAGGGCCCCGGGCCGGGCCGGGCCGGGCCGGCGCTGGGCACGGTGCGGGTCGATCTGACGCTGAAAAAACTGTCGTCGTACAGCGTGCTGCCCGAGCTGCTCGTCGACCAAAAGTTCTTCCAGTCCAGCGTGGTGAGCCAGTTCAGCTATGCCGGCTACGACCACGGCCGCCTCGTGTACAGCGAGGGCGAGTTCGACTACGCCAACCGCCTGCCCGCTACCCGCCTGCGCGACCCCGCCCTGTACACCAACGGGCTGGAGCTGGGCGGCTTCCAGCACTTGGCCGTGCGCGGGGCCCGGCAGCGGGCCGTGGTGATTACCACCGCCCGCTACTCGCTGGCCGACGGGCTGGCCAACTTCTCGTTTCAGTTTTTGCTGTCGGTGGTGTTTTGGTTGGTGCTAGGCGGGGCGTGGCTGCTGCTGCGCCGGCGCGCCGGGGCCCGGCTGCGGCTCAACTTCAGCGGGCGCATCCAGCTGCTGCTGAACATGGGCATTGTGGTGCCGCTGCTGGTGGTGAGCATCGCCACGGCTAGCCAGCTCATTGCCTCCTACCGCCTCGACCTTATCCGCACCTACGAGCGGCGCGGGCGCCTGGCCCTGAATAGCGTGCGCGCCCAGCGCCACCTACTGGCCGACTCCACGGCCCGGCCTGTGCTGGCCCAGCTGGCCCGCACGGTGGCCGCCCTCACCGAAACCGACGTCAACCTCTACAACGCCCGCGGCGAGCTGCTGGCCAGCAGCCAGCCCCTCATTTTTGAGGCCGGGCTGCTGGGGCCCCTGCTGAACCCCGAGGCCGTGGCCACGCTGCGCGAGCGCGGGGCCCCGCGGGCGCTGCTGACGGAGCAGGCTGGCTCGCTGGCCTTCACGGCGCTGTACCTGCCGGTGCGGGCCAGCGCGGGCGAGGTGGCCGACAGCGCCGGTTACCCGCCGGCGGGGGCCCGGCGCCGCGTGCTGGCCGACGACGAGCTACTGCCCGACGACGCGGCGGGCCCCATCGTGGGCTACGTGGGCGTCCCGTTTTTCGACTCGGCCAAGAACCTCGATACCAAGCTCACGGGGCTGTTCACGACGCTACTCAACATCGTGACGCTCATGTTTCTGCTATTTCTGGGGCTGGCCTTTGTGGCGGCGCGCCAGCTCACGGCGCCGCTCAAGCGCATCACCGAGCGGCTCACCCGCACCACCCTCACGGGCCAGAACGAGCCGATTCCGTACCGCAGCAGCGACGACGAGATTGGCCTGCTTGTGCGCGAGTACAACGCCATGATTGGCAAGCTCGAAGCCAGCCGCCGCGAGCTGGCCGCCCAGGAAAAAGAAGTGGCCTGGCGCGAAATGGCCCGCCAGGTGGCCCACGAAATCAAGAACCCGCTCACGCCGATGAAGCTCAGCCTGCAATTTTTGCAGAAGGCCATTGCCGAGCGCCGCCCCAACGCCGAGGAGCTCATCGGCCGCATCAGCCAGACGCTCATCACGCAGGTAGACGTGCTGAGCGACATTGCTACCTCGTTCAGCACCTTCACCAACCTGCCCGCCATGCGCCCCGAGCGCCTCGACGTGGTGGCCGTGCTGCGGCGCTGCGCCGACCTGTTCCAGCAGAGCGACGGCGACGAGCACGACGAGCTGCGCTTTGAATTGCCCCCCGACGGCGCGTTCACCGTGTTTGCCGACGAAAGCTTGCTGGTGCGCACCTTTAACAACCTGCTGCTAAACGCCAGGCAGGCCGTGCCGCCCGGCCGCCCGGCCCGCCAAACCGTGGCCCTGCGCGCCGAGGGCCCCCACAAGGTGCTCATCACCATCGCCGACAACGGCACGGGCATCGCCGACGACGTGCGCGCCAAGGTGTTCGTGCCCAACTTCACCACCAAGGAAAGCGGCTCGGGCATTGGGCTGGCCGTGGCCAAGCGCGGCATCGAGAGCGCCGGGGGCCGCATCTGGTTCGAGACGGTGGTGGGGGAGGGCACCCAGTTTTACGTTGAGCTGCCGCTGGCGGGCTGAGCGTTGGTGAAGAAAAGATGAGCCGCGGGCGGACGGTCCCGCTTAAAACCGGCATCTTTGGGCGCCGGCCGGCTGGCCGGCCCGGGGGCCCGGCAGCCGGGGCCCCCGGCACGTTATCCCTTTCTTTATTTTCGCTATCCGATGTCCAACCGCGTTACCGCCGCCGTTCCCCCCGCCGACCTGGCCCAGGCCCTCGACCTGCTCAAGCAGGCCCGCGCCTTGCTCGAACCCTACCTGCACCCGCTCACGCCCGACGAGCGCAAGAATATGGTGAAAATGGGCGACAAGTCAGTAGGCTTCATGACGAAGCTGCTTGACTATGCCGCTAACTCGCCGGCCTTTGTGCCGGCCTTCGTGAACTTTGATGAGCTGAAGCAGGACGTGGGCACGGCCACCGACCTGGCCCCTGTGGAGCAGTTTGCCGCCCAGCTGGCCCTCGACCTGGGCAGCACCGTGATGCTGGCCGGCTCGGAGGGCATGACCCAGGCCTCGCCCGTGTACCAGAATATCCGGTTCCTGGCGCAGCAGAAGCAGCCCGGGGCCCAGCTCGCCTACGACGACCTGAGCCAGCGCTTCCCTGGCCGGCCGGCCAAAAAGGCCGCCCCCGCTGCTTAAGCCGTTTTTCTCTCCCAAAATGTAGCGCTGCCCTACCTCTTACTGGCTCCGAACGGCTTATTGCCCGTTCGGAGCCATTTTTTGTGCCCGCCCGGGGCCCCCTAAGTCGTTTGGAGCGACTTATCGGGCCTTCGGAACGAGCTTTTGCGCCCACCGCAGGGGTTTGGGGGCCCCGGGCAGGGGAAATAACTCCCTCCGAAGGCGAGAGAAACCGTTGCGAGAGCGCAATAACTCCCTCCAAGGGAGAAACTCCTTCTGCCGAAGCAGCAATAACTCCCTCCGGGGGAGTAAAAACCCGTTCCGAAGGAAAAAAAACGTCCTTGGAGCGGGCTGGGGGCCCCGGCGCGGGGGGCGGGGCTAGGGCAGGAAGCCCAGCGGGGCCAGCTGGGGCAGCAGCCACTGGCCCAGGGCGGCGTGGTGGCGCTTCACGTCGGCCAGCAGGTCGGGGGCCAGGTTTTGGTCGGCCAGGGCGTTGCGCACCTGAAACCAGCCCGCGTCCCAGGTGCCGATGCGGAAGTGGCCAGTGCGCAGGGCGGGCAGGTGGGCGTAGAAAAACTGGTACAGCGGGCGGGCCGCGGCCAGCAGGGCCTGGGCCGCGGGGGGCAGGGCGGCGGCGTGGACCAGCAGCCAGGCGGCGGCGTGGCGGTCGGGATCGGCGGCGGTGAGGGTGCGCTGCACGTCCAGGTCTTTGAGGGGCCAGGTGCGCACCTCCGCCTTGGCCCACGGATACAGGTGGTTGGGCACGCTGTAGGTGGTGCCCTGGTAGGGCACTGCCGCCAGGGCGGCGGTCTGGTTCGAGTTGCTGAACAGGCTCCAGGCCACGCAGCCGGCCACAAAGTCGGCGGGCAGCGGCTCGGCGGCGGGGGCCAGGAACTGGTCGCGGTCGTTGAGCCAGGTGGCCTTGGGCAGCCGGCGCACGGCGTGCACCACCAGGGCCCGCTCGAAGTTGGCGGGCACCACGCTCAGGGCCCCCGCGCTGGCGTAGGGCCCCGAGAGCAGGGCGGTGTTGTTCTGGTGTTGAAAATCGTTGCCTGCGCACATCAGCGAGGCTAGGAAGCCGGGGGCCACCTGGTCGCGCACGTCGGTGGTGCGGGTGCTTACGGTGATGGCGGCGCTGAACGGGGGAAAGACGCGCTTGGTGCGCGGCCGGGGCACCCACTTGCTCAGAAACTGGTCGCGGTGCTGGGTGCTAAACAGCTTGGTACCTACCTTCTCTACCTGCTCGTTGAACACGTTCAATTCCACTATTTGGTCGTCCAGGGCCCGTTCGCGGCCCAAGTTCCAGAGCAGAAAGCCCACCGGAAACTTGCCCTTGGTGCCCGCGAAGTTGGCCGACGAAAACACGAAGCCCCGCTCGAACTCGTAGCGAAATACCCGCTCGCGCAGGAAATGGTCGTTGGTGGCGTTGAGGTATTTGGTTTTGGAAAACATGCCCAGGTGGGCGGTTTTACCCTGGAAGTCGCGGCGGATGCGAAATAAAAACTGCGCGAACAACTCGCGGCTGGTTTCGCCCAATCCTTCCCGGTGCATGACTTTTTGCACACGGGTGGCGCTTACTAGGTCCTTGCTTTTTTTGCCGGGCGCGGCGGTGCCGGCCGTCTGGCTGGTGGCAAAGGGCGGGTTGATGAGCACAATCCACTTCAGGGCGGGGTTAGCCAGGTCGTCGCGCAGGGTTTTGGGCAGCTTCCAAGCGTCGAGGTAGCCGAGGCTTTCGGTATTGAAGAGGTTGCCGATGTCATCGTTGAGGTAGTCGTACTGAAAGATGGTGGCTCCCGGAAACAAGCCCTGGCAGTGGTCCACGTCCACCTGGTCGAGGGTGCTGAGATAACAGAAGGGCAGCGCATCGGTGGGCAGGCCGTATTCGAGGTTGCCGGTGCCGGCGGCCATGTCCCAGAGGCGGTACTGGCCGGTGGCCCACCAGCGGGGCCCCAGGGTACGTTCGAGGTAGTCGAGGGCCTTGGCGGCGAAGGACAAGGGCGTGTAGAACTCGCCCTCGCGGCGGCGGCTTTCCTCGTCAGAGAGGCGGTCAATTTTGGCTACCAGCGCCCGCATGGTGTCGGGGTTGGTCACCTTTTCGTACAGGCTCCAGAAGTAGTCGTAGGCGCGGGGTAGGATTTTCTTGTCTACCCAGGCCCCGGTGCCGAGGTTGAACAGTACCCGGCCCTGGCCCGGCTGCGCCAGGGAGCGCCCCTCCTGGATGTCGGCCATGAAGTAGCGCGACGACTTCTTGCCATTGCGCACGCTCTCGCCAAACTGGTTATTCCAGTAGTGGTACACTTCCTCGAAGTTGCGTTCGGTAATTACCTTTTTGTCGGCCAGCCCCAGCGCCGCCTGCGAGGCCAGGGCCCCGGCCAGGCGGGCGGCCCAGGCCTCGTACTCGGTTTCCTGCCGCAGGTCGTACACGTGGGCATCGCGCACGGCGGGCAGTAGCAGCAAGGCCGCCGTCAGGCGGGGGTCGGGGCTGCTGGGGGCCAGGTCCCAGTCGTAGGCGTGGGCCTCGTCGGCGTACACGTCGCGCAGCGCCGCCGCGTCGAAGAGCAGCCCTTCGTTGCGGTCGGCCAGGCAGATGTGCCCCGGGATGGGCCGGTCAGTGTAGCCAAACTTGAGGCGGCGCATGTAGTACAGGGCCTGGGCCAGCACGGCCGCCCGCTGCCGCAGGCTGGCAAAGTTTTTATCGAACTTAAACTCGAACAGCACCCGGGGGGTGTACAAATCGTTGCGGTCGGCTGTGTCGTAGGTGATGTCAAACTGCTTCGCCACGACGTTTTTTACGTCTTCTTCCGTGTGGGCTTTGTCTAGGGCGCGCACAAAGGTGGCGTGTACTGCTTTTTTGGCCATAGAAATTGGATGGAAAGGGATAGGCCCGCAAGCTACGGCCGGCGCGGGGGGCGGCCCCCCGCGCTACCTAACACGAAACGGGGCCCCGCGGCGTTACGGCCGCGTTCCGACCTTTACTGCATGGCCCACCTGTACCGCTTGCGCTTCCCCTGGCTGGGCCTGCTCGTGGCGGTGTGGGCGGTGCTGAGCGCTCTGGGGGCCCGGGCCCAGGAAAAACCGGCCCTGCCCCCAGGGCCGGGGGTGCCTGCGGCTGCCCCGGCCCTGGGGGCGCCGGCCACCGCCGCGCCCGCCGTGGGGGCCCCGCGCGTGGCCCCTACCGCGGTGCCGCCGCCCAGCAGCCGGCGCTGCCGCTACCTGCGCCTGGCCCCGGGCCGCGATACCACCGACTTCGCCCTGGCCGACACGCTGACTATTGTGCCCGCCTCGGTGACGGCCGCCGATGGCCGCGCCGTGCCCTACGATGCGCGCACGGGCCGCTACCGCTGGGTGCGCTCTGCCCCGCGCGACAGCGCCGGGCCCCCCCGGCTCGATTCGGTGCTGCTCTGCTACCGGGTGCTGCCGCTGCGGCTGGAGGCGGCCCGCTACCGCCGGCCCCTGCGGCTGATGGACAGCCTGGACTTCCGCCGGGGCCCCATCGGCTACGAGGATTTTTCGGTGAAGGAGCAGATCCTCAACACGCCGGGCATCAGCAAAACCGGCAACCTGGCGCGGGGCGTCAGCTTCGGCAATACCCAGAACGTGTTCGTGAACTCGGCCCTGAACCTGCAATTGGAAGGCCAGCTCACGGACGGCATCCACCTCACGGCGGCCATTTCCGACCAGAACGTGCCGTTTCAGCCCGAGGGCAACACCCAGCAGCTCCAGCAGTTCGACAAGATTTACATTACCCTCACCAGCAAGCAGGGCAGCCTGACAGCCGGCGACGTAGTGCTGCGCAACAAGCCCGACTACTTCCTGCGCTACTACAAAAACATCCAGGGCGCGGCGCTGGAGGCCAATTTTGGGCCCCCGCTACCGGGCCTGGTGAGCGGCCCCGCGGCCCAGGGCGTGGCCAACACGGTGTTTTTGAACGGCCAGGCCGGGCAGTTGCCGGTGGCCCCGGGGGGCGCGGTGCCCACCCTCAACCCCGCCGGCATTGCCCAGCCCCAGCTGGCCGACCCCAACCGCCAGGTGCCGCTGGCTGGGGCCACCGCCACGGCCAGCGGGCGCACAGCCAAGGGCCTGGCCTGGCAGTCGTCCACGGCCGTGGCGGGCGGGGTGGCCAAGGGCAAATTTGCCAGCCTGGAGGTGGCCCCGCTCGAAAACGTGCAGGGGCCCTACCGCCTCGTGGGGCCCAACGGCGAGCAGTTCATCATCGTGCTGGCCAACTCGGAGCGCGTGTACCTCGACGGCCGCTTGCAGGTGCGGGGCTACGATGCCGACTACACCATCGACTACAACCTGGCCGAGGTCACGTTCACGCCGCGCCACCTCATCACCCGCAATTCGCGGATTAAGATTGATTTTGAATATTCTGACCTCAACTATTCCCGCTCGCTCTACGCCCTGAGCCACTACCAGCAAATCGGCAAGCTGGGCATCCACGCCAACTACTACCAGGAGGCCGACAACCCCGACAACGCCGCCAACCTGGAGCTGGGCCCCGCCGACCGCCTGCGCCTGCGCGCCGCCGGCAACGTGGCCGCCGTGGACGCGCCCGGGGCCGACTCCGCGGTCTTCAACCGCACCATTGTGCAGTACCACCGCGCCGTGGTGCTGCCGCCCGGGGCCCTGCTGCCGGTGGCCGTTTTCACCTACGTGGGGGCCACCTCGCCCATCGATTCGGTACGCGGCGTGTACACGGTGCGCTTCACCGACCTGGGCCAGGGCAACGGCGACTACGTGGCCAGCACCCGGTTTGTGGCCGCCAACGGGCGCGTGTACGAGTACGTGGCCCCCGTGGGCGGCGTGCGCCAGGGGCGCTACCAGCCCGTGCGCCGCCTGCCCACGCCTCAGCTCAAGCAGTTGGTGAGCGCCGGGGCCAGCTACGAGGTGGCGCGCGGGGCCACCGTGTTTGTGGACGCGGCCACCTCGCGGCTCGACCGCAACCGCTTCTCGCCCGAGAGCGACCGCGGCGGGGCCGTGCACGTGGGCTACGTGGTGCAGGACCGCCGCCTGAACCTGCCCGGCCTGCGCGACTACCGCGTGCGCTCGGCCCTCGACTACGAGTACACGGCCCCGCGCTTTGCGCCCATTGACCGCTACCGCGACATCGAGTTCGACCGCAACTGGAGCACGGCCAGCACCGTGCAGGGCAACGCCGTGGGCGGCGTACCGCGCGAAGACAATATCCTGAACTTTAGCGTTGGGTTGGCCAAAAACGTGAATAATAATTTCAGCTATCGCCTCAGCAAACGCTACCGGCCGGGCGAGGTGAACGGCACCCAGCACTGGCTGGATGGGGCCCAGAAATTCGGGGGCCTGGAGCTGCGCGGCTCGCTGTTTTTGCTGAACTCCGAGGCTGGGCGCTTCCGCTCCAGCTGGGCGCGGGGTGAGGGTACGGCCCGCTTCGTGGGCGGGGCCCTGGTGCCGGGCTACGCCTACCGCTTCGACAAAAACCGGGTGGCCCTGCCCGGTGGCGACAGCACCAGCACGGTCAATTACTTCGATGAGCACAACGTGTTTGTGCAGAGCCGCGACTCGGCCCGCACCAAGTTCCGGCTCGATTACAGCTACCGCCGCGACCAGGGCCCCACCGCCGACCGCCGGGCCCTGGCCGAACGCAGCGCTGCCCAAACCTGGCAGGGCAGCCTGGCCGCCCGCCCCGGCCGCACGCAAGACCTGCGCATCGTGGCTACCTACCGCAGCCTGGCCCAGCGCGACAGCGCCCTGAGCCGCACGGCGCTCGGCAAAATCGACTACAACGTGGGCCTGTTCCAGAACCAGGTGCGCTCGGAGCTGAGCTACAGCGTGGCCACCGGCCGCGAGCTGCGCCGCGACTACTCCTACCTGGCCGTGCCCGCCGGCCAGGGCACCCACTATTGGCGCGACGCGCCTCCCTACGACGGCATCCAGCAGAAGAACGAGTTTTTTGAGGCCCAAACGGCCGATGCCCAGTACCGCACCTACATTAAGGTGTACCTGCCCACCGCCGACTACCTCATCGCCTTCACCAACCGCCTCAGCTACCGCCTCACCACGGCCGCGCCGCGGGGCTGGCGCGAGGCCGGCGGCTGGCGGGCGGTGGCCGCGCGCTTCGCCACCCTCAGCAGCGTGACCGTGGACCGCCGCACCGCCAACCCCAACCTGGGCCAGCGCCTGAGCCCCTTCGGCTACGGGCCCCAGGACGACCAGCTGCTGGCCTTCAATCAGTTGATGCGCAACACGGTGTACTTCAACCGCTCCAACCCCATCTTCGGGGCCGAATTCACGGTGCAGCAAACCCAGCAGAAAACCCTGCTCACCCAAGGTTTTGACCTGCGCAACCTGGCCACCCAAAGCCTGCTGGTGCGCCGCACGCTGGCCCAGTTCTTTACCGGGCGCCTCACCCTCACGCGCGACATCCGCGAGGCCCAGAGCGACTACCTCACCACGGCCACCACCAGCCGCAACTTCCGCCTGCTCAACTACATCGTGCAGCCCGAAATCAGCTACCAGCCCTCGCCCGCGCTGCGCCTCACCGGCACCTACCTGCGCACCACCAAGCGCAACGTGCGTGACGACGCCTACTTCGGCACGGCCGGCGTGTTTGATGAGCTGGGCCTCGAAGCCCGCATCAGCCAGGTGAGCAAGCGCACCGTGACGGCGGCTACCCGCTTCACCCGCGTGGGCTTTGCCGGCGACCCCACCTCGGCCGTGGGCATCGAAATCCTCAATGCTCTGCGCGCCGGCGCCAACTTCACCTGGAATCTGAACCTGGAGCAGCGCCTGAGCAACGGCCTGAACCTGACGCTGGCCTACGACGGCCGCAAAGCCAGCGGCCTCAACGTGGTGCACACCGGACGCATGCAGGTGGCGGTGCTGTTTTAGGGCCCCCGGGGCCCCAAATCCGGACCAGCTATCGGATCGTTTGCCGCGTAAAGGGTGAGAAAAATACCGGTTTATGGGCGGATTCTTGCAAAATTTGAGCACCTTCGCCTTTTAGATAGCGGGCGAGTTGGCCAGATCAGGTCGGGCTTGTGCGTCTCTGGTTTCCGCTTCGTTCTTAGCATCCGCGCCTGCGCGGGGCCCCCACCCACTTTTCTATGCAGCAACACCAACTCTCCACGGCGGATTACGTCGTTTTCCTCATCTACTTCGTCGTCGTGGCCGGCTACGGGCTGTGGATTTACCAACGCAAAAAATCCGAGGCCAGCGGCTCGAAGGACTACTTCCTGGCCGAAGGCTCGTTGACGTGGTGGGCCATCGGGGCCTCGCTCATCGCCTCTAACATCTCGGCCGAGCAGTTCGTGGGCATGTCGGGCTCGGGCTTCAAAATGGGCCTGGCCATTGCCACCTACGAGTGGATGGCCTCCATCACGCTCATTATCGTGGCCGTGTTCTTCATCCCGGTCTATCTCAAGAACCGCATCTTCACGATGCCCCAGTTCCTGAGCCAGCGCTACAACGACACGGTGGCCATGATCATGGCCGTGTTCTGGCTGCTGCTCTACGTCATCGTCAACCTCACCTCCATCCTCTACCTGGGGGCCATCGCCATCAGCAGCGTGTCGGGCCTCGACTTGAACGCGTGCATGTACGCCATGGCGTTTTTTGCCGTCATCATCACCCTGGGCGGCATGAAGGTGATTGGCTACACCGACGTGATTCAGGTATTTTTCCTGATTCTGGGGGGGCTCGCCACCACTTACCTGGCCCTGAGCCTAGTGGCCGAGCACAACGGCACCACCGGCGTGCTCAACGGCTTCCACCTGATGACGCAACAGGCCGGCGACCACTTCCAGATGATTTTCCATCGCGACAACCCCAACTACCTCGATCTGCCCGGCCTGACGGTGCTCGTGGGCGGCATGTGGATCGTGAACCTCAACTACTGGGGCTGCAACCAGTACATCACCCAGCGGGCCCTGGGGGCCGATTTGCCCACCGCCCGCGGGGGCCTGCTGTTCGCCGCTTTTCTCAAGCTGCTCATGCCCGTAATTGTGGTACTGCCCGGCATCGCGGCCTTCGTGCTCTACAAGCAAAACGTGTTTGGCGCAGAGATGATGCAGGGCGGCGAGCTGAACCCCGACCGCGCCTACCCCGTGCTGCTCAACCTGCTGCCGGTGGGCCTCAAGGGCCTCTCGTTCGCGGCCCTCACGGCCGCCGTGGTGGCCTCGCTGGCCGGCAAAACCAACTCCATCGCCACTATTTTCACGCTCGACATCTACAAGAAAAAGCTGCGCCCCGACGCTTCTGAGGCGCAGCTGGTGCGCGTGGGCAAGCTCACGGTGATGGTGGCCATGATCCTGGGCGTGCTGATTGCCCCGCACTTGGGCATTGACAAAAAAGGCGGCTTCCAGTTCATTCAGGAGTACACGGGCTTCGTGTCGCCGGGCATTTTCGCCATGTTCATCCTGGGTTTTTTCTGGAAGAAAACCACCTCCAGCGCCGCCCTGTTCGCCACCATCGGCGGCTTCATTTTCTCGGTGCTGCTGAAGTTTTTGCCGAAAGTGGCCGACCTCTCCTTCCTGGCTCCCTTCGGGTTCGCGTCGAAAAGCCTGGACCTGGCCGACGGCGGGGCCTACATCATCCCGTTCCTCGACCGCATGGGCTTCGTATTCATCTTCTGCATCCTCGGGATGGTCCTCATCAGCGTGTTCCAAACCAACCGCGGGGTCAAAACCAAAGGCCTGGCAATCGACCGCAGCATGTTCAAGCCCACGCCCGCCTTCACCGTGGGGGCCCTGCTGGTGTTCGGCCTCATCGTGGCGCTCTACACCGTGTTCTGGTAAGAATTTCTGCCATCTTTACGGGCCGCTGGCCTGCGCGTGGCGCGGGTGGGCGGCCCGTTTTTTGCCCCTTCTTTCACCCTTTTTCTTTCGTATGAGCACCCCCAACCCCCAAAAGCACCTCGTGTTCGAGGACGTGGCCCAGCGCCTACGCGGCGAAGGCTTCGGCATCGACAAGCAGGACGAAACGCGCCCCTGGGGCGGCTTCTTCGTGATCGACGAAACCCAGGCCCAGCAGTTTGCCGACACGTACTTCGACGGCCTCTCCATCGAAGGCCTGAAGATTTCGGGCAAGCTCAGCCCCAAAATCCTGGTGGTGGCGCCCTTGCAGCGCCTCTCGTGGCAGTACCACCACCGCCGCGCCGAAATCTGGCGCGTGGTGCAGGGCCCTATCGCCGTGGCCACCAGCGAAACCGACGAGCAGAACGAGCCGAAACACTACGGCCCAGGCGAGCAAATCATCCTCAAGCAGGGCGAGCGCCATCGCCTCATCGGCCTCGACGGCTGGGGCATCGTGGCTGAAATCTGGCAGCATACCGACGCCGCCCAGCCCTCCGACGAGGACGACATCGTGCGCGTGCAGGACGACTTCGGCCGCTAGGGCCCCAACACCCGTCAACAAAAAGCCTCGATTCAAGCAGAATCGAGGCTTTTTGTTGGGCCTTGGCGGACTAATAATTACGCGGTGACGATGCTTTGCAAGGAACGCTGTTTAGCAGTTCGGCTACGCTTATAATGGAGCTGTTTAGGAAGTCTGGAAATTCAAAACAGAACGTCATGCTGAGCTTATCGAAGCATCTCTACCGCATACTAAATCAATTGTTTAACGAAGCAGTAGAGATGCTTCGACAAGCTCAGCATGACGTTCTGACGACTTCCTAAACAGCTTCCTTTTCTCATGTAGTCGAGACAGAGTATTAGCACACAATTACACCCTAAAAGAGGGTGTACTCAATGCGTGAAGTTACTTTTTGGAAAATGAAGCTTTTGAATGGGTTCTCTCGGAGAAGTACCACGGCGGCCGCGCCTCGGAAGGAAACTCAAAACCGCACGGATTCCAGAAAGTGTCCGAGAAGTAATCTTATGTCAATGAGTAAAAACCTGATAAGCGGTGCATATTGAAAAAGAGGTTTAAGCCGAGCCCATTACCGCTCCTGGCCCACTAAGCTGCCCTACAGCCCCGCCAGGCGGCGCGCGGCCTTCACCACGGCCAGCTCGGCCTGGCCGGCGGGCAGCTGGGCGTCGTCGAGCACGGCGCGGGCCGTCAATTGCCACACGGGCATGGCGGGCTGGTTGGCCTCTAGTTGCGTAAGGCGCTCGAGTAGCACCGTGGCCAGGGCCCCCAGCCGTGTCGAGAGCGGGGCGTACTCGCTCAAGGCCGGGGTAGCGAGCAGCAGCGGTTGCAGCGCCGCATCGTTGGCCTGCCAGCGCAGCAGTTGGATGCGCAGCTGTACCAGCTGCCGGGCCAGGGCAGGCGGCCGTACGGGCGCGGCCAGTCCAGCCAGCACGCTGTCCACGGCCGTGCCAAACTGCCGGGCCACCTCCGATTCAGCCGGCGCCGCGTCCACGAGGCGGTTCAAGGGCGTTTGGGTGCTGTATTTAAAGCCCTGGAAATGGCGCTTGTATTCCTTCACCGGCTCCAGTACCGCGGCTAGTGCGGTGAGGGGCCCCAGGGCTCCGGCCGGCGCCATTTGCCGCAACAGCTGCGCCGGGGCCCGGCGGTGGTGCAGGCCCAGGGCGTCGAGCTGCGCCGACACCAGGGCCAGGCGGCGGTACAGGTCGGGCACGTCCTGGGTGGTGGCTTGGGGCGACCACAGGCGCTCGGCCACCGCCGCGGCGCGGGGCCAGACGCGCGATTCGTAGATGACTGAATCGGCAAACTCGCTCCACATGGCCGCCTCGCCGCCCAGCACCAGCTTTTGCTGGGCCATGTCGAGGGGCGTAGTGGCGGGCAGCGGGTCGGCGGCGTAGTAGGTGGCGGCGGGGTAGTTCAGGTCGAGGTAGTAGCCGCTGGAGAGCAGGGCGCGGTGGCCCAGGCGCACGGCTTCGTTCAGGCCCTTGGCACCGCGCCAGCTCTGGATGACGACTTCCTTGGGCAGGTCGGGGCCCAAAATCTCGTCCCAGCCCACCATCGTTTTGCCGCGGGCGGTGAGCAGGGCCAGTATTTTGCGGTTGAAGTAGGTTTGAAGCTGGTGCTTGTCCACGTCGGCCGTGCCGGCTTTCAGCATCTTGTTGTCGCGCATGAAGGCCACAATGAGCGGGTTATGCCGCCACTGCCGCCCGTCGTTTTCGTCGCCCCCGATGTGGAAATACGGGTCCGGGAACAGCCCCGCCATCTCCGTCAGCAGCGAGTCGAGCAAGGCGTAGGTCGTGGGCTTAGTGGGGTCGAGGGCGATGTTGAGCACGCCCCAGCGGGTAGGTACGGCCTTGATGGAGTCGTTCGAAGCCAGCCGCGGGTAGGCCGCCGCGAGGGCCCCGGCGTGGCCCGGCAAGTCGAACTCGGGTACCACCCGGATGCCGCGCGCCGCAGCGTAGGCCACCACCTCGCGCACCTGGGCCTGGGTGTAGTAGCCGGTGGCGCCGGCCACTTGCTGCAAGCGCGGCAGCAGCTTGCTCTCCACCTGGAAACCCTGGTCGTCACACAAATGCCAGTGCATTACGTTCAGCTTCACGGCCGCCATGCCGTCGAGGGTGCGCTTGACGACGGCCACCGGCAGGAAGTGCCGGGCGGGGTCCACCAGCAGCCCGCGCCAGGCAAAGCGTGGCTGGTCCAGCACGTCGGCCTCGGGCAGGTAGCGGCCGGTTTTCCCGAAGCGCGGCAGCTGCTCCAGCGTGGCCAGGGCCCGCAGCACGCCCAGGCCGGTGGGCGCGTCGATGAGCACGCCGCCCGGCGTCACGCGCAGGCTGTAGCGCTCCTCGTTCGGCTGGGCCAGCTGGCCCGCGCGCCCGTAGCGGATTTGCAGCACCGGCCCCGGCGTTTTGGCCGGGCGGGCGGGGGCCCCGCTGTGCAGGCGGGCCAGGGTGCGCAGCGCGGCGGGCCGCACGGCCGGGTCGGGCGCGGCGGGCGCGGCGATTTGCAGCCGCAGCGCGGTTTTCAGGGGCAGGCGGCCGGCGCCCCAGTGCAGCTCGGTGGGCTGGGGCAGCAGGGGCGAGGGGGGGGGCGGCGCCTGGGCCCGGGCGGCCATTCCGCCAAAAATGGCTAGCACCGAAGCAACGAAAACGCACGCCCAGGGCCGAAAAATTTGCGGGGCGCCGCCTTGGTTCGCGGCGTTTACTTTCTCGGTGCGTGGTGCCGTTGGTTGCCTCATAGTAGTCCGCGTGCCTTGAATTCCAGGTACTTGTTGATGGTGTTGACATTCAAATCCTTCGGAGCCGTCAGCAGCGTGTGGATGCCGTAGCGCTGCAATTCGAGCACAATTTGACGCTTTTCCTGGGCAAATTTCTCGGCGATGGTCTGATTGTACACGTCCTCGGTGGTTTCGGCGGGGGCCCCCAGGTAGGCGCGCAGCTCGGTGTTCTCGAAAAAAACGACCAGCAGCAGGTGGTCCTGGGCGAGGCGGCGCAGGTAGGGTAGCTGGCGTTGCAGGCCGTGCAGGGTTTCGAAGTTAGTGAACAGCACCAGCAGGCTGCGCTGCTGCACGCGGGCCCGCACGGTGGCGTAGAGCAGCGCAAAATCCGACTCCAGGTACTGCGTTTTCTGGCGGTACAGCACCTCCAGAATCTTCAGCAGGTGGCCGGGGCGGCGGTCGGCCAGCAGGGCAGCCCCGGGCTTGTTGGAAAACGTGATGAGCCCCGCCTTGTCGTGCTTGAGCAGGGCGATGTTGCTGAGCACCAGCGTGGCGTTGATGGCGTAATCGAGCAGGCTCAGGCCGTCGAAAGGCATCCGCATCACCCGGCCCTTGTCGATGAGGCAGTACACGGGCTGGGCGCGCTCATCCTGGAAGTGGTTCACCACCAGGGCGTCGGCCTCGCCGGTGCTGGCGCGGCGGGCGGTGGCCTTCCAGTTGAGGGTGCGCGGGTCGTCGCCGGCCACGTAGGGCCGGATTTGCTCGAACTCCTGGCTGTGGCCCACCCGCCGGATGCGCTTCACGCCCACCTCCGTGAGGCGGTTGTGGATGGCCAGCAGCTCGTACTGCCGCATCTGTAAAAAAGATGGGTAAACAGGAACTACCCGCTGCGCATCGTAGCGAAACCGGCGGCGTACCAGGCCCAGCGGCGAGGCGGCGTAGATGTTCAGGGCCCCAAACTCGTACTCGCCGCGCTTGGTGGGCCGCAGCTGGTAGCGAATTACCTGGGTTTCGCCCGGCTTAATGGCCGCTTTAAAGAGCACGTCGCGCCGCTGAAACTGGTGCGGAATCTCGTCAATCGTCTCCGTCTGGATGGCAAAGCGGTAGCGGTTCTCGAGGTACAATTCCACGTCGTTTTCCGAGCCGTTGGCCAGCTTGTCGCCCAGCACCCGCCGCCCAAACACCGGGGCCCCCTGGCCCTTAGTCGGCGCATATAGCAGCGCCGCATCGAGCCCCACCAGGGCCCCCAGCAGCAGCCCCGCCACCCGCACCGGCCCCAGCAGCCACGGCAGGAAGAACGCCACCGCGAAGCCCGTGATGAGGACCACGAGGAGCAGGAAGAAGCGGCGCGTTAGGAAAAAGGACATGTTAAGTGCTTGTTCAAATTTATTTCGGCAATGTCAGGTTGCAAATTGGATGGTGAATTGGCGGCCAACGCGGTCGAGAATGTGCCACACAGCGGTTTTGAGGGTTTTGAAATCGGCGTAGGCTTCGGGCCGCAGCCACTCGTATTTGACTTTGCGCCAGAGGGTCTCGATTTTGTTGAGGTGAGGGCTGTAGGTGGGCAGGTAGAAAATGTGCACGTCGCGGTCCTCCCAGTCCTGCAGCCGCGCTTGAAACGCGGCGGTGTGGTGCAGGCGGGCATTGTCGAGGACCAGTACCGTGGGCCGGGTGCGGGTCGCGACCCAGGCGTCGAGCGTGTCAATGACAAAGGCCGCATCCACGCTTCCCTCACGGGCGGCGGTGTGCAACTCGTTGGTGGTGGCGTTGAACAAGCCCAACACGTTGAAGCGCTGGCTATGGCGGGGCTGGGTGGCAACGTGTTCGCCGGGAAATTGCCAGCCGTACGGGATGGCCGAGGTCAGGCAAAAGCCGGATTCATCGCCGTAGAACAGGTCAAGCGCGCCTGCTTGCTCCAACTCTTGCACCTGGCGCAACTGGTGGGCTTTGAAGGCGTAGTCGTCCGGGTCCTGGGCCGGTTTCAGCCCGTGGCGGAAGCGCCGCCATTTGCCCCCACACTTTTTAAAAAACGCTTCAGCGTCAGGGCCGAGAAATCTTTGCGCAGTTCCTGACGCAGCACGGCGGTCACGTCTTTGAGTTGCTGGCGGTTGGCGCGCACAGCGGCTTCCACGCGCTGCTGGTCGGCGGGCTGCAGGATAGCCGGCCGACCTTGCCCTTTGGCGTTGGCCAAGCCCGCTAAGCCGCCCTGTTCCCAGCGGTTAAACCAGCCGTACACCGTGCCCTGGCTCACGTTCAGCAGGGCCGCCAGCGCGGGGACCGACTGCCCGTCCGCGCTCCACAACAAGCCTTGGCAACGGGCGCGGAACTGGTGCTGCGGGTGATGGTGACGGCCAGCTTCCAGCGTAGTCCGTTCCGCAGCGTCCAAGGAAATGTAGCGTTTTTGCATCTTCAAAGTAACAACCAATCCATTAGTTAATTTTGAACAAGCACTTAGCGCAAGGTTTTGCGAGGTTAAAATAGGTTTCGCCAAGGTGTGGTTTATTCAAAAATCAGGGATTCGCGAAACCTGTTTTAACCTCGCAAAACCTTGCGCTATCACCTAGGAACTTCCACCGACTGCACAATCTGCTGCACTACTTCGTCGGGTGTGCCGCCTTCCATTTCGCGCTCGGGGGTAAGCAGGATACGGTGGCGCAGCACGCTGGGGGCCAGGAACTGCACGTCTTCGGGCGTCACGAAGTCGCGGCCGCGCAGGGCGGCCAGGGCCTTGGCGCCGTTGAGCAGGGCCAGCGAGGCGCGGGGCGAGGCCCCCAGGTACAGTGCTTTGTGGGCGCGGGTCTGGCCCACGAGCTTGGCGATGTACTCCAGAATGTTGGGCTCGACGCGTTGCTGGCGCACTTGCGCGCGCAGGGCCCCCAGGTCGGCGGCCGATAGGATGGGCTGCACTGAATCGAGCGAAGTGCCGCCGAAACCGGCGTGGTGGCCCTGCAAAATCTGCACTTCCTCGGCCAGGGTGGGATAGCCCACGCGCAGCTTGAACAGGAAGCGGTCGAGCTGGGCTTCGGGCAGGCGATAGGTGCCTTCCTGCTCCACGGGGTTCTGGGTGGCCAGCACCAAAAACGGCTCCTGCATGGTGTAGGTGGTGCCATCCTGCGTCACGGTGCGCTCCTCCATCACCTCAAACAGCGCCGATTGCGTCTTGGCCGGGGCCCTGTTTATCTCGTCAATCAGCACCACGCTGGCGAAAATGGGCCCCCGCCGAAACTCAAACTCGCCGGTATTCTGCCGGAAAATGGACGTGCCCAGCACGTCGGCCGGCATCAGGTCGGGCGTGAACTGGATGCGGCTGAACGGCACGGCCAGCGTGCGCGCCAGTAGCTTGGCCATAAGGGTTTTGGCCACGCCCGGCACGCCCTCCAGCAGCACGTGCCCATCGGCCAGCACGGCCGTGAGCAGCAGCTCCAGCAAATCGGCTTGGCCAACGATGATTTTGCCAATCTCGGCGCGCACGGCCTCGGCGCGGGCCGAGAGCTGGGCAAAATCAGTGCGGGGCGCGAAGCCGGCGGCCGCCTCGGGCGCGGGCGCGGACTCAGCTAAAGGCGCGGGTTCATTCAAAAGCGCGGTTTCGGCCAAAGGCGTATCATTGCCAGCGGCAAGGTCCAGTGGGGTGGAGTTGGGGGCGAGGTCGGTGGGTTCCATGTGGTAGAAAAGGGGCCCCCGGGATGCGAAACGGACGGCAAAAAGCTCGTTTCCGCATCAAAAAGGCATTATAATGGAATAGTACAATTAGGTAAAAACGGTGTTTCTGGGTTCCGTGCAAAAAGGTAAAACTACCCGGCTTCGCGCCGGAAATCGGTGATGGCCCGGCTGAGTTGTAGCAGCGCCCGGTCGTCGATTTGGGGGGCGGTACGGGCGAAATTTACGAGCCGCAGCAACTCGTCCACACGGGCGCGGGGCAGGCCGGCCTTCTGGCTCAGCCGTTCGCGGAAGTCGCTGTCGCCCAGGTCGGGGCTGGCTTCATTGAAGCGTACCCGCAGGTAATCCAGGAACAGGGCCACCCGCTTCTCAGCAATTAGCGCATGGTTGCGGCCCTGGCGGTATAGTCCCGCCACGGTGCGGATAAAAAGTAACGTGGTGTTGGGCAACGGCTTGATGGTGGGAATGATGCGCTGGCGGCGGCGCGCTTCCACCAGCACAAACAGCACGGCCCCCAGCAGCGTGAGATAGTAGGCGGCGCGCAGGGCCGGGTAGGCCAGCAGCACCCGCAGCAGCGACTGGTCGCCCAGGGGCCCCTGCTTCTGGTACTCATCCCACCAGGCGGCGCGGGCGGGTAGGTAGGCCAGGGCCCCGGCGGCAAAATCGGCGGTGCGGGGCCGCAGCAAATAGTAATTCGTGAAGGCCAGCGGCACCGAGCAGAGGTAGAAATGGCCTGCGCCGTGATCGAGGCGGATAAACACGGCGCGGCCCTGGGCGTCGGTGGCCAGCGTGCGGCCGGCCCGCCCGGCCTTCACCACCAGGCGGGCCCGGGCCAGCAGGGCCGGCAGCCGGTAGCGCGCGCCGGCCAATGCCGGGTGGGTAAAGCGCAGCGTCACCGAATCGGCGACGAGCAGGCCGCGGGGTCCGGAGTGGGAGGCCACAGCCACATCGTCGGTGTAAAAGCCCAGCGAATCACCCAGCACGGGGCTCTGGAAGTCATCGGCCGCGATGAACACGTCGTTGCCCAGGGCCACGAAGCGCAGCAGGGCGCGTGCGTCGGCCGCTGAGGCCCCAAAGCCGTCGTTGATGAATAAGTAACTGGCCTGGGCCGCCAGCACATCGGGCCCCGCGGTGGGCGGCGGGGGCGTTTCCGCTTCGGTAGAGTCGTTGACGGCGGTACTGGTCTGGCTGCTGCTGTCCACCTCTGCAGCGGCGTCCGGGGCCCCGGTGAGCTGGGTGTAGGCCGAGCGGCGCACGGTGGCCACCGAATCGGTGCCCAGCAGGCGCGGCAGCTGGTCGAACAGCACGAAGGTGCCGTAGGGAATCTTATCCTTGTTAATGTAGGTCGGTGACCAGTCCAGGGGCTTGGGGCGGTAATATTCCAGGGCCACGTAGGCCCCGAACAAGGCCAGCAACCCGAGCATATACCAGCGAAACGTCGTCATGGGCACAGCGAAAAAAAATTAGGCAGGGCGGTGGGCCGGGGCCCCCGCCAGCTGGCCGGCCAGGGCCCGGTGCCCGGTGCGCACGTGCGCGTACTGCCCGGCCGTCAGCCCCAGTTCGCCGTACCACACGTACTCAAACTGCCGGGTGATTTCGCGAAAATCGGCGCGCAGGGGGCCCTGGGCGGGCAGCTCGGCCAGGTAGGCGTGGTTGGTTTTGTTGGGTTGCCAGTCGATGAAGCCGCCGTCGGCCAGTTGCTTGAGCAGCTGTAAGTAACCCAGGCGCACGGCCAGCCGGAAGTTGCCGGTGGCCTCGGCCTCGGCCAGGCGGGCAGGGAAGTCAACCGCGTGGATGTTTTCGGCGGCCGCGTCGTAGGCCAGGGGGGGGCGGCGCGGCCCGCGGCCAAACACGCCGGTGAGGTCCACCTGCAACAGCTTCAGCACCACAAACACGCCTGCCGCCACAAACAGGGCGTAGAAAACCCAGCGCCAGAAGTGCGTGTAGCTCCGCTGCTGCAACCAGTTCTGTACCCGCTGCCACAGCCGCGCCCAAAACAAATCCCAGGCGCTGAGGTGCGGCACCGCCTCGGCATAGTCGAAATCGCGCTGGCTGCGCAGCCCGCGCAGCCGCGCCGCGTCGGGCCGGCGGGCGGGCAGCGGTGTGGCGCGGTCGGCGGGCAGCGGGCGGGTAGCCGTATCGGCCGGCGCCAGGGCCCGCGCGGGCCCCTGCGCCGGGGGGCCCCCGGCCGCGCCCGTGGCGGCAAGCAAGCCCATGGCCAGCACCGCAGGGCGTAGCCAGGAGAACGGAAGCAGGGCGGATGGGCGGGGCGTTTTCAAAAGGAAGGGATGGGACACGGGCCGGCGCAACGGCTGCGTGAGTTACCGTCGGCACGATGTAACAACGCATCCTTGCGTCTCAGGCTTAAACAATTTGCCCGGATACTGTTCAATTCCAAGACGCAAGGAGGCGTTGCTGCCCCCGCGCCAGGAGCAAAAAAATGAAGTCAAGCAACGGCTTAAGTAGTTGCTGATGTTACGCACCACTTCGGCGCACTGTCTGGAAATGGCCTTTTCCGAAACCGCTAAAGTGTCTTTGTGAAGCGTGGACGCAATTAGTGCGTAAAATCAGGTAGTTAGTCAAAAATAAACGCACACTGGCTTATCGCTAAAAATTTGTTAATTAGACAACAAGCTAATAAAGCCGTTTAGGAAGTCTGGAAATTCAAAATTGACCGTCATGCTCATCTGGCGTTCGCGCAGCCGAAGCATCTCTCCCGCAGCAGTAATCCAGATTAGTTAAGCAGTAGAGATGCTTCGGCTGCGCGTACGCCAGATGAGCATGATGGTCTGACGACTTCTTAAACAGCTTCAATAGCCATCAGACTTTTTCCTGAATTAGAAAAAACGTAGAATGTCATGCAGCGCGCAGCATCTTTCTCGCGGCAGTAATTATGATCAGTAACGCGGAAAAGATGCTTCGCTGCGCGCTGCATGGCGTTCTGTCTTGTGCGATTTTTATTCAGGAATAAGTCTATCAGCCAAAAGCTAATGGCTGATTAATTAGTATTCTCCTTCGTCGTCGGGGCGGTAGGCGTGGGGCCCGGCGGCCACCGGCGCCTGGCCCAGCTGGTCCACCAGGGCGTGCAAGCCGAGGCTTTCCTTGCGCTCCACCAAATTGAAGTACTGAAACGCCAGCACCAGTAAAATAGGGGGATACACCAGCAGCGTGAACAGGGTGGTGATGGCCGTGACGGTGACGGTGAACAGTGGCGTTTTGACGGCGTGCACCATCGACGTGAGGCCGCCGGCCAGCAGCGCGGCCACGCTGCCCGCGGCCGCCAGCAGCACGTACAGTAGCAGCACCATGATGAAGAGCACGCCGAACGTGGACCACCACTTGCCCCGCGTCAGGAACAGGCAGCGGCTAATGGTGGCCCGGAAGCCCGTGCCTTCCACCAGCCGCACCACGAAAAATAAGCTCAGGGCTACCATGAGGTACACGCCCGGCAGGACGAATACCAAAAAGCCCAGCGCCACGACGATGCCCAGGCCCCAAAGCGAGAAAAACGTGCCTAGAAACTCGCGCTTCACCACGGCCCACACGTCGGCCACACTGGTGGTGCGGCCCGGGCCACTGGGGCCCGCCAGGCAATGCAGCAAGTAGCCGTATACGCTCAGGATGAGCAGGGTACTGAAAATTTGACTTGCCACCGAGTTGAGGTAGTAGGTAGGCGAGGTAATCATGGTGCCGTATAGGCTGCGCTGCCGCTGCCACGCGCTGTCGGCAGCTGCGCCCGTGGCCATTTGCATGCTGGCCACGAGCTGAGTTTGCAGTAAGCCCGAGAGCACGCCCTGCACCAGGGCGGCGGGCAGGACAATGTAGAGCAGCACCCGGCCCAGGGGCCGGAAATGCACGCCGATGAACTCGAACGTGGCGCTGATTTTCTGCCCAAAGTCGCGCTCTTGGCGAAAGTCGGATTCTTGCGAGTAAGTGTTGGCCATAGCGTTGGGGAAGAGGTAGTTGGGTAGAAAATAAAGCGTGGGAAATCAGGCTAACTACCAGCTATTCAGTAGCCGGTGGGGCCCCCAGCTGCCGCCGAAGCCGGATGGGGTACCACACGAAATACCACCCGAGGAACGCCGCCGACCCGCCGATGATGGCCAGGCTGGCCGCCAGCGGCATCTCGGTGTGGCGCGTCACGAAGCTCTCCAGAAAGCCCGCCACGAAAAACAGTGGCACCAGGCCCATGGCCAGCTTCAGGCCCTCGCGGGCCGAGCGCCGGAACGCCTCGGCCCGGCTGTAGGTGCCCGGAAACAGCAGGCCCCGGGCCATAACGAAGCCCGCACCGCCGGCCAGTACGATGGACGAGATTTCGAGCGTGCCGTGGATCCAGATGGTGAGCAGCGACTGCCGCAGCACGTGCTGCTGGTAAAAGAAGTACTGGAACGAGCCCAACATCACCCCGTTTTTGAAGAGCATATATGCCGTGCCCACGCCCCCGGTGATGCCCGCCGCGAAGGTGAGCAACGCCACCCGCACGTTGTTGGCGGTGATTTGCAGGAACATCGACGCCTGGCCCGCGTTCTTGTAAATAGCCATCGGGTCGCCGCGGCGAATGTTTTCCAGGGTCTGGTCCACGTAGCCGTCGCCAAGCACGGCCCGCACAAACGTGTCGTCGTAGGCTGCCGATAGGGCCCCCAGCGCCGTGAAGAGCAGAAATACGGCCAGCGCCCAGGCCAGTGTGCGGTGGTGGCGGCCCACCACCAGCGGCACCTCCCGAGCCCAGAAGCGCCCGAAGCGCCCGCCTGCTTCCCGCTTGTTGCGGTACAGGGCCTGGTGCTGCTGGGCAGCCAGGTCGTTGAGGTAAGCCGTGGTGGGCGAAGCGGGGTAAAAGGTTTGGGCAAAGGCCAGGTCGTCGGTCAGGGCCACGAAGCGGGCGGCTAGCTCGTTGGGATCGGCGGCGGGGCCGGCCGCGTACTGCTGCCAGCGGGCCTGGTTTTGGCGGAGAAAAAGGGCTTCGCGCATGACGGAGGAGGTAGGCCTTAAAGGTAGCAGCCGGCGCCGAAGCATTCTTGTTTATTCATCCCCGGCCACCCGCGGCGTAAACATCCTGGCGGCGGGCCGTATTTTTCGGGGCGCACCACCGCCCTTCGCTCTTTATCACCCTGCCCGCCCATGAGTACCCTCCGCATCCACACCACCCAGAACGTCAGCCTGGAGTACGAGGTTGCCAGCGTGGGCGAGCGCCTGCTGGCCACGCTCATCGACTACGCCTTATACCTGGTGTGGTTTGCCCTGTGCGGCGTGCTGCTTTACAAGCTGGGCGCCGGCCAAGACCGGGTGGCGCTGACGCTGATGCTGCTGCCCACCATGTTCTACTTTCTCGTGTGCGAAGTATTTTTCAACGGCCAAACGCTGGGCAAAAAGGCGCGCCACCTGCGCGTGGTGCGCCTCGATGGCACGGCCCCTGGCCTCGGCGACTACTGCCTGCGCTGGCTGCTGCGTCCCTTCGAGGTGCTGCTCTTTTTTGGGGCTCCGGCGCTGCTCACCATCCTTATCAACGGCAAGGGCCAGCGCCTGGGCGACATAGCCGCCGGCACGGCCGTTATCAGCCTGCGCCCGGGCGCAGCGCGCGCCGAGGGCCTAAGCCTGGCCGCAGTGCCGGCCGACTACCAACCCGTTTTCGCACAAGCCGCCACCCTCGCCGACCACGACGTGGCTCTGCTACGCCGGCTGGTGCACCAGGCCAACGCTCGTGGCAACTTCATGCTGCTGCACGAAACCGCTACTAAGGTCAAGGCCCTCACCGGCATCGCCTCCGACCTGCCCGACCTGCCCTTCCTGCAAACCGTGCTGCGCGACCACGCCTACCTGGCCGCCCAGGCCTAGGGCCCCGGGCGCGGTTGGGGCCCCGGCGGCGCCCCCGTGCACAAAAAAGGCTTGCCCGGTGGGGCAAGCCTTTTTTTGTTTGCGATTAGCAAGCCCGGTGGGCCCCCTAGTTGCGGGTCATCAGGGCATTGGTGGCCAGCTCCGTGGACGGGATGGGCCACACGTAGAGCACGTTGGTGGGCTCTACGGCCCCAACCGACCCCTTACCGGGGATGGTGGCCCCGAGGCGCAGGAGGTCGCCGTTGCGTAGGCCCTCGCCCAGGAACTCGATGCGGCGCTCCAGCAGCAGCGCGTCGGTGGTGGCGGCCACCGTGCTCAGGTCGGCGGTGGTGTAGGCCGTAGCGCTGGAGCGGGTGCGCACGGCGTTCAGCAGCAGGAGGGCCTGGGCGTCCACGGTGTTGGTGGAGCGCACCCGGGCCTCGGCCAGGTTCAGCAGCACCTCGGCGTAGCGAATGACGGGCGCTTTGTCGATGTAGGGCGTGCCGGTGGGGTACTTCGACAAGAAGTACTCGGTGCCCGATTTGGTCACGAAGTTGACGCGGCGGGCGTCGGTAGCGGCCCAGTTGGTGTTGGCGTAAATGCTGCCCGCGGCGGTATTCAGGCCGTACTCACCGTTGCCCAGCGGGGCCGGCAAGTAATAGTAGGCTAGCTGGTTCTGCGTACCGGGCGGGTCTTGGGCCGTGAAGGGGAAGGACAGGATGCTCTCAGTCGTCAATTGACTTCCCGCAAACACAGCTACTACCGAAGAATTTAGAGCGTTGGGCACGCCGCTCGGCGCCGCGAAGGGCGCGGCGGCGGGCACCAGCTTATTGGCCTCCGTAATGACGTCGGCGTAGCGGCCCATGCTCAGGTACACGCGCGTTTTCAGGGCGATGGCCGTGTTGCGGTGGGCTCGGGTTACGTTCAAGGAAGGGTCCGTAGTCCCGTAAGTCAGTGGCAGGTTCTGCTCGGCGAAGGTGAGGTCGCTCAGGATTTGGGCGTACACCTCGGCCACCGTGCTGCGGGCCAGGTTGTTGTTCTGGGGCCCGGTTTCGGCTAGGATGCGCAGGGGCAGGCCGGGCTTGGTGCCGCCGCCGTCGGTGTAGGGCCGGGCGTAGAGTTGCAGCAGCGAGTAGTAGCTCAGGGCGCGCAGCAGCCGGGCTTCGCCACGGTAGTTGTTGGCCGTGGTGGCATAATTAGCCGCGAAGGCGGGGGCCACAAACAGCGCCGCATTTTTGTCGAGGCCCGCCAGGAACACGTTGGCCTGGTTGATGGCCGCGTACGCCGCGCCCCAGGTGGCAATGACGTCGTTCTGCGAGGCTTCCGTCAGCGTATGGTTCCACACCCCCAGGCCGGTCACGCCGTTCGACGTGCGGTTCACGAAGTCGTTGGCTCGGATGTCGCCGTAAATCTGGTAGCGCCCTCCCAGGAAGCTGCCCGTCTTTGCGTAGGCGTACATATTATTGACTTGCAGCCCAATGCGGGCCGGGGTGCTGAATACCACCTGGTCAGAAAGTACCGTGGTGGGCACAGGGCTCAGCAGGTCAGTCTGGCAGGAAAAGGTGCCCAGGGCTAAAAAAGTAGCGCAGGCTGCCGCGGTCGCCTTATTCTTTATAGATAGCTTCATTAGGAATGAAAATGACGTTTAGAAACCGATGTTGAACCCGACGGTGTATGTGCGGGCCTGGCCCACGGAGTTGCGGTCAACGCCCGCGCCGGTATTGCTACCCTGGCCCGACGTGCTGTTGGTGGAAATCTCCGGGTCGATGCCCGAGTACTTCGTCAGCAGCGCGGCGTTCTGCACCTGCACGTACACGCGGGCGCTGGCAATGCTCAGGCGGCTCAGCGTGGTGGGAGTGAAGGAGTAGCCCAGCGACACGTTGCGCAGGCGGGCGAAGTCACCCTTCTCAATGTTTGACGACATCACGAGGGCCGAGCCGTTCGACACGTTGTCGCCGTACACCACCCGGGGCCACTTGGCGTTGGGGGTTTCGGTGGCCGAGGTCCAGCGCTCCAGAATATCCGTCTGGTTGTTCCAGAAGCGCTGGTCGTGCAGGCCCGATTTCGTGCCGTTGTAGATGTAGTTGCCGCCCGAGAACTGGATGAACACGCCCAGGTCGATGCCTTTGTAGCGGAACGTGTTGTCAAACCCGCCGTACCAGGTGGGCAGCACGGGGCCGTAGTACTGGCCGTCGGCCAGCTGCGTGGGGGCCGAGGTGTTGCGGCCGTCCATCGTCGTCCAGCCCGTCGCGCCGGCGCCGGTGGTGCCCAAGTGGTTGTACTGCACCACGGTGCCATCGGCTTTCTGAATCATGCGCTGGCCGTTGGCTGGGTTCACGCCCAGTGACGTTACCGCCAGCAGCTCGCCGGCCGAGTGGTCCACCTGCGTAAAGTTCACCGTTTCGAGGCCCGACGTGGCCGTGCCGATGCGCTGGCCTTCGGTGGCCAGGGCCAGCACGCGGTTCTTTAGCGTCGTTACGTTGCCGCTCACCGTCCAGGTAAAGGGTTTGTTCTGGATAGCGTTGAAGCGCAGGCTGAACTCGACGCCGCTGTTCTGCATCGAGCCGATGTTGGCGGCAATAGAATTGTTCGGGATGCCCTTGGAAGGGGCCTGGGGTACGTTCAGAATCAGTCCGTCCACCAGGTTGCGGTAGTAGGCGAAGTCGCCCTGCAAGCGGTCTTGCAGGAAGCCGAATGAGAGGCCAATATCCGTTTTCTTGCTCACTTCCCAAGTCAGGCTCCGGTTGCCGGCGTTGGAGTAACCCAGCGAAGCGTTGGAAGCGTAGAGGCCCGAGCCGTAGGTCGAGAGCGTCACGAAGTCGTCGATGCCCTGGTTGTTGCCCACGCTGCCGTAGCTGCCCGTAATCTTCAGGAAGCTAAAGGCTTGGGCGAAGGGAGCATTCTTCCAGAAGTTCTCTTCCGAAATGGCGTAGCCCAGCGACGCGCCGTAGAAGTTGCCCCACTTCTGGTCGCCCCAGGCCGAGTAGCCGTCGCGGCGGAAGCTCACTGAGGCCAGGTACTTGCGGTCGTAGTTGTAGTTCATACGGCCGAAGAATGACACCAGGTAGTTGGTGCCTTGGAAGTTGCCCGCCGCGGCAATGTTGGTGAAGTTGCCTTGGAAGTTGGTGAAGAACGGGTCGGCCACCGTGGTGCGGGTAGCGCCCCAGCGCTGGGTATTGGTCACCTGCTGCTCGTTGCCGGCCAGCAGTGAGAAGTTGTGCTTCTCGCCAAACGTGTGGTCGTACTGGGCCGTGTTCTGCCAGTTCCAGCGCTTGTTGGTACGGAAGTAGTTACTGGCCGCGCCGCCCGTGGAGAAGCCGTCGCCGGCCAGGGCCGTCTGGAACGACTTGTCTTCGAACGAGATGTTGTTAATGCCGTAGCTCGTGCGCAGGTTCAGGCCCTTCACAAGTTCCCAGTTGGCGTACACGCTGCCCTGGATTTCGCTGCCGTCCGAGTTGAAGTAGTTGTTCTGCAGATCCACCACCGGGTTGTAGTAGCCCGGCAGCAGCGGGGCCCCGGTGGTCGAGGTGGGGTTGAGGTTAGCGCCCGGCCCAATGCCCGAGCCGCTCACGTTGTAAGTACCGTCGGGGTTGAAGGCCGGAATGTTGGGGGGCAGCACCAGGGGCAAGCGTCCCAGGCCGGCCGTGCCAAAGGCGGCGTCGGCCACCGAGCCCGAGTTGGGCGAGGCATTTTGGGTGTTGGAGTAGCCGAAACGCACGCCCACCGTGAAGTTCTTGTACACCTTGTGGTCCACGTTCAGGCGGCCCGAAAGGCGCTGGAACTGGTTCTGGGTCAGCATACCCTTCTGGTTCGTATAGCCAATCGACGTGTAGTAGGTGGTTTTTTCGGTGCCGCCCGAGAAGTTCACGTTGTGGCTCTGCGAGAAGCCCGTGCGGTAGATGTAGTCGTACCAGCGCGTGTCAATCACGTTGCCGTTGGCGTCGAGTGAGGGCCGGAAGCCTTCCACGTTGGTGGCCGCGGCCCCAATTGCGGCGCGGTTGGCGTTCAGGTTACGTACCGCCTCGTTCTTGATCATCATGTAGTCCTGGGCCCCCAGCACGTCGTAGAGCCGCACGGGCTTCGACCAGCCGGCCCAGCCGTCGTAGCCAATTTTGCTCTGGCCTTTTTTGCCCTGCTTGGTGGTGATGAGGATGACACCGCCCGCCGCCCGTGAGCCGTAGATAGCTGTCGCCGAAGCGTCTTTCAGTACCTCCGTGCTTTCGATATCGTTGGGATTCAGGTTACTCAGCGGGTTGTTGGGCACGCTGCCCACGGCCGAGTTGTTGCCGCTGAACGCCGGGATGCCGTCAATCACAATCAAGGGGCCCCCGCTCAGCGAGATGGAGTTTACCCCGCGGATGCGGATGACGGGTGGGTTGTTCAGCACCCCGTTGGGTGTGGTGATGCTGACACCCGCGGCCCGGCCTTGCAGCGCCTGGTCGAAGCTCTGCACCGGCAGGTTGGCAATCTCCTTGCCCGCGATGGTGGCCACGCTGCCCGTCAGGTCGCGGCGCGACTGCGTGCCGTAGCCCACCACCACCACTTCGTCAAGGCCCGTCGGATTAGCAGTCAGCTTGATGTTAATGGTTGACTGGCCGTTAATTCTGGCTTCCTGGCTGTCGTAGCCCACGAAGGAGAAAACCAGCGAGGTAGCGGTGGCCGGCACTGCAAAACTGTACTTACCGGCGGCATCAGTTGAGGCCCCCAGCGAAGTGCCTTTTGCCACAACAGTTACACCCGGAATGGCCGCCCCGTCGCTGCCAACCACGGTACCCGAAACGGTGCGCCCTTGGGCCCGGAGGTCCTGCGCCGCGAAGACCAGAACCAGGAAAAAAAATAACAGTAGTATTCTTCTCATGAGTTTAATTGTGTGGGAAATGGTGACTGTGCTTGCGAATATAGTTGCGCAATCCTAATCACTATATGTATTCTTCACAATTAAATCATGTAGCCTTCACGGTTTTTAATACAATATTTTGATAAACAATAATTTATATAAGAATATCTATCAAACATTACCAGCGAATTGCCTTAAATAATGAGGGCCCTGCTTACAGAACTCCTCATCTGCTGGGGTTCGGTAAGTAGGGCTCTCATTGCGAATAATGCATGGTGAATAACCAAGGTTCCGTTAAAAGCTAGGGTATCGGCGGCATAAGTGTACTAATTCGACTAATAGACCTTTGAAGAAAAGGGCGGTGTATATAAAAGGGCTTGTTTTGCTTTTTGACTCGTTGCGCCGCAATGCGCAGCGCAAAATCTAACCCATACGCGAGCACTTGATGCTCATTGGTTGCGTAAATCAGCCGGAATGCCAAACTTCAGCAAAGTGGAGATGCCGTGCCGTGGCAACTGCCTACCACGGCACGGGCTGGTTTTGCCAGGTCACGAAGCTACCGTTCTCATCGGCGTGGAGCTGATCGGCCAGGCGGATGATGCCGCGGGCTGAGTCGCTGGGCTCCTGAGCGGCGTGGTCACCGCCCATGCCGGTGCGCATCCAGCCGGGGTCCACCACCACCGAAAGGACGCCCTGGTGGCCCACTTCGGCGGCCAGGCTGCGCATGTACATGTTCAGGGCGGCCTTGCTGGCGCTGTAGTGGTAGGGGTCGCCGGAGGCTTTCCAGGTGAGCGAACCCAGGCCCGACGAGATGCTGACGATGCGGGCCTTGCCGCCCGCCCGCAGCAGCGGCAGCAGCGCCTGCGACACGAGCAGGGGCCCCACGGCGTTGATGCGGAAGGTTTCGACGGCGGCAGCGGCCGAGAGCTGGCCCAGCGGTTGGGCCTGGCCGCCGGGCTGGTACACGCCGGCGTTGTTGATGAGCACGTCCAGGCCGCCTACGGCCTGGGCGGCGGCCTGCGCCGCGGCGGCGATGGAGGCGTCGTCGGTCACGTCGAGCGTGAGCAGCGTCAGACGCTCGGGGTACTGCCGGCGCAGGGCTTGCAGCTCGCGGGCGGCGTCGGGCTGGCGGCTGGCGGCCAGCACCTGGTCGCCGCGTTCGAGGTACTGGCGGGTGAGTTCGAGGCCCAGGCCCCGGTTGGCCCCAGTGATGAGAATGCGCTGCATGAAAAGTAAGAAGGGTGAAAACCACCCGCCCGAAACCCCGGCCGGGGCCCTGGAACCGCCAGGGCCCCGGAAAGTTGAGCAGGGAATAGCCTTCCTTCCAAAGCCCACCGGGGCCCCGCCGGCAGCCGGCTAGTGGTGGGCCAGCCCGGGCGCCACCAGCGGCAGGGCCCAATTCAGCAGCAGCACGCCGGCCAGGCCTACCACCGACACGATGGTTTCCATGGCCGTCCATGAGCGCAGCGTGTCTTTCACCGACAGGTTGAAGTATTCCTTGAACAGCCAAAACCCGCCGTCATTGAAGTGCGACAGCAGCAGGCTGCCCGCCCCGATGGCCAGCACCATCAGGTTGGGGTCGGCGTGCGACTGGGCCATGGTGGGCAGCATCATGCCCGCCGCCGTGAGGCCGGCGATGGTGGCCGAGCCCAGGCTGACGCGGATGACGGCCGCAATCAGCCAGCCCAGCAGCAGCGGCGGCAGGCCGGTGCCCTGCAGGCCGGCGGCAATTTCGGTGCTCGCGCCGCTCGCCACCAGCACTTGCTTGAGGGCCCCGGCGCCGCCAATGATGAGCAAAATCATGGCGATGTCCTTCACCGCGCTGCCGTAGGCGTCCATGATGTTGCCCATGGTTTTGCCCCGGGCCAGGCCCAGGGTATACGTGGCCACGACGACCGACAGCAGCAAAATGATGGTGGGCTCGGAAATAAACGCCAGCGCGGGGCCCCACGCGCTGCCCGCTGGCAGCGCCAGCCGCAGCCCGGCCGCACCCAACAGCAGTAGCACCGGCAGCAGCGACGACACAAAGCTGTTGACGCGCCCCGGCAGCGCGCTTTCGGGCAGGTCCTCGGCCACGAAGCCGGCCAGCGGCCGCGACACGATGCCCTTGAGCGTGCGCGCATAAAGGGGCCCCGCGAGGATGATGGCCGGCACCGCCACCAGCAGCCCATAAATAAACGTGAGGCCCATGTTGGCGTGGAACTGCGCCACCAGCACCGTGGGCGCGGGGTGCGGCGGCAGGAAGCCGTGCATCACCGAGAGCGAGGCCAGCATGGGCAGGCCCACGTACACGGCGGGTAGCTTGTACTTGTACACCACCGAAAAAATCAGCGGCACCATCAGCAAGAACCCGACATTGTAGAAGAGCGGGATGCCGATTACGAAGCCCGCCGCCATCAGCGTCCACTGAATATTATTCGTGCCGAAGGCTCGAATCATGACGGCCGTAATTTGCTGGGCGGCGCCGCTGTCGGCCACCAGCTTGCCCAGCATGGCCCCCAGCACAATGATGACCACCACCGAGCCCAGCGTGTCGCCCAGCCCCTGGTACACGGCGGCCAGCAGGCGGTCGGGCGGCAGGCCCAGGGCAAAGCCCACCGGCAGCGTCACCAGTAAAAATGCCAGAAAAGCGTTGACCTTGCCCCAGTTGATGAGGACCACCAGGCCCAGCACGGCCAGCAAAATCACGAGCAGGGTCATACGGGCGGCCGCGGCGAGGACGGGAAAAACCGCCTGGGCCCGGGACCCCCGGCGGCGGTTGTGGGGGGTGAAGGTAGGAGCCGGCGGGCTTGTTGCGCAGATTCTGCCCACCGTACGCGGTGGGGCCCCATGGCACGCCAAAGCCGTCATGCTCATCTGGCGTTCGCCTGTCGAAGCACCTCTTCCGCAGCAGTAAATGATTACTTACGCAGTAGAGATGCTTCGACAGGTGGACGCCAGATGAGCATGACGGCCTTGGTGCAGCTGCTTTTAGCAGGGCCCCGGGTTTAGCCGGCGGCTACAGCCCGGCGGCGGCTGGTTTTGGGGGCCCGCTCCTCGCCCTGGGCAAGCAGCTCTTCGTCGCGCTCAGTGGCCTTCTTGCTCCAGCTCAGCGAGAACAAATCTTTGCGGCGGTCGCGTAGGTTGCGCACGGCGCCGCTGGTGTTCAGGTCTTTAAGCAAGTCCAGGTCGAGGTCGGCAATGAGGGTCATCTCCGTGTTCGGGGTAGCCTCGGCCACGATGGCGTCGTGCGGAAACGCAAAGTCGCTGGGGCTGAACACGGCCGACTGCGAGTACTGGATGTCCATGTTCTCGACGCGCGGCAGGTTACCCACCGAGCCAGTGATGGCCACGTAGCACTCGTTCTCAATGGCCCGGGCCTGGGCGCAGATGCGCACGCGCTGGTACGAGTTCTTGGTGTCGGTCCAGAAGGGCACGAACAGAATTTTCATGCCCTCGTCGCTCAGTAGGCGGCTCAGCTCCGGAAACTCCACATCGTAGCACACGAGGATGCCGATTTTGCCAAAATCCGTGTCGAAGCACTTCAGCTTGTCGCCGCCGCGCATGCCCCAATAGCTGGCCTCGTCGGGCGTCACGTGCAGCTTGTACTGCTCGTCCACGGTGCCGTCGCGGCGGCATAAGTAGCTCACGTTGTAGAGCTTGCCGTCCTCGTATACTGGCATCGAGCCAGCAATCACGTTGATGTTGTGGCTCACGGCCAGCTCCATCATGCGCACCTTAATGGGCTCGGTGAAGGCCGCCATGCCGCGGATGGCCGCCGACGCCGATTCCTCGTTGGTGAGGGCCATCATCGGGGCGTTGAAGAACTCGGGGAACAGCACGCAGTCGGCCTTGTAGCCGCTCACCGTGTCCACGAAAAACTCGATTTGTTGGTAGAAATCCTCCAGGCTGGCCGTGGCGCGCATCTGCCACTGCACGATGCCGATGCGCACGTTGGACTTCGTATTGCCGATGAGCTTATCGAAATCCTCGTCGTAGTACACGTTGATCCACTCCAGCAGCGTGGCGTACGCCTTTGATTCCGAGTCGTAGGGCAAATAGCCGCGGATGATTTTGCGGACGTAGAAGTCGTTCGAGAGCTGGAAGGTGAGGATGGGGTCCTTGATTTCCATGTTGCGCACCATCTCCACGTACTTGGCGGGCGTCATCTCATTGGCGTAGGCGGCATAGCCTGGAATGCGGCCCCCTGCCACCATTGCGCGCAGGTTTAGATTCTCGCACAGCTCCTTGCGGGCGTCGTAGAGGCGGCGGCCCAGGCGCAGGTTGCGGTACTCGGGGTCCACGAACACGTCCACGCCGTAGAGCGTGTCGCCCTCCTCGTCGTGGGTGTCGAACTTGCCATTGCCGGTAATCTTGGCGTAGGTGTGCTTGTCGCCGAACTTGCTGTAATCCACAATGATGGCCAGGGCGGCGGCAATCAGCGTGCCGTTGTCCTCGATGCCAATCTGGCCCTCCGGAAACTTGCGCAGCAGCGCGGCAAACTCATCGGCCGCCCAGGCGCCCTCCATGCCGGAGTACACCTTGTCCATGATGACCTTGATGGCCTTGAAATCGGAGCGGCGCAATTGGCGCAGCACCAGCTTGTGGGCCGGAATGGCGGTGGGCGTCAGGCGCTCGTCGAGCACGGGCTTGCCGATTTTCTTGTGGTGGGTGCCGCCGGGTGTGGCTTTGCCGTTGGAAATAACAGCCATAAAAATTAATTGGAAAAATGCATGAACGGGGCCCGAACAACCAGATTGGCCGGGGCCCCAAAAGTATTTGTGCTAATGGGTGGAACGAAGCCAGCTGCTTTAACGCGAACCGGCGCCGCAAGGTGCGGCGGCCGGGCTCAATTCCCACGCCCCGCGCCGGCCGGTGGGGCCCCGGGGGCCCTACGCGGCCGGCGCCGTGGCCCGCATGCAAGCGGCCAAAAAGCCGTTGAACGCTGCGCTTTTGGCCAGCAGCAGCCGCAGCAGGCCAATGCCCACCAGGGCCGTGGCAATGCCAGCCAGCACGTCCAGCACGTAGTGGTGGCTGGTGTACACCGCCGCAAACCAGATGCCCAGCATGATGCTGAAGAACAGCAGGTTGAAGAAGCCCGAGCGGTTCTTCACCGCATAAAACAGTACGATGACCGGGTAGGCGGAGTGTAGCGAGGGCATGGCCGCGAAAACGTTGGCATTTTTGGTGTAGATGGACTTGAAGATGCTCACCCCAAAAAAGCTGTCGAATCGGGCCAGGCCCGCCGTGCTGCCCATCGCCAGCGGCTGGAATGCCAGGCCGTGCTGCTGCACATACCACGGTGGCGCGGCCGGGTGCAGGTAGTACACCACAAAGCCCAGGAGGTTGACCAGCAGAAAGGTAAGGGAAAACTCAAAGAACAGCCGGCGGTTGCGGAAGAACAGGTAGCCGGCAAAACCCAGCGGAATGGGCACCCAGCACAGGTAAAAAAAGCCGCACAGCACGTCCAGAAACGCGGTATGGTGGCGCAGCCAGAACTCGTTGGGCGTGAGGAGCTGGCCGCGGTAGCCGATGCCGAACAGCGCCTTTTCAGCGTGGTAGAGGGGCGCCACGTCCACGGCCCGGAAGGTATAGTTGGGGAAGGCCCGCAGGTAGTCGTAGAGCACCCAGAACACCACAAAAATGGAAAACCCGGTGATGAACCGGCGCGTCGTAGCTGAGAGGAAGTAGCAGGCGTTGCACAGCCCCACCAGTACCAGCTGCTCGGGCCGGAAGCCAATCAGCACGTAGGAAAGCAGCAGGTAGACAAGCGACAGCGCCGGCACGAGCAGGGCTCCTAGGCGGCGCGTCGGCCCTGGTGATAGTTGGAGCATATGGGAAAAAATAGGGCCCTGGGTAGGGGGCTAAAGCAGTTTTATTAACCTGGGGCAGTTTTGGGGGTGGCGTATAATTTGAACGCTGTAGGGGCGGGGCTTGCCCCCGCCCGTCGTTGCACAGAACCGCTGGTTTGGCGCGTACGTCCGGGCGGGGGCAAGCCCCGCCCCTGCATTCACTGATTCCGAAACCACTCTACAGCCGCACTACACGTCCACCCGGGCCACGGTGGGCTCGCGGGTGGCCGCGTTCCAGCCCTTGAATTCGATGTATTTAACGTTGGGCACCCAAAACGTGCCGCCCTCGATGTGCAGGTACACGCGCGTGAGGGCAATTTGCTGGTTGGCCACGCGCGTAAACACGTGGTAGGCGTTGTCCGCGCCGGATTTCATCAGGTAGAAAGGTACCTTGTCGTAGGCGGCAAATTTCAGCTCGAACTTGTTAGGCCCCACGCGCTTGGCGCTGAGGCCGTAGGCAAATTTGCGCTGGATGAAGTTCAGGGCTTTGCGCTGCCCGCCCTCGGGGTAGCGAATCCAGAACACGTTGATGGGCTCTTCCTCATCGAGCTGGCCCGCGCCGTCCACGTTGAGCTGGTAGATGACGGTGTTGGTGTTGGGCTCGCGCTGCAAGTAAAACAGCTGGTTGGCCACGCCGCTGGGCGTCGGGAACGCCATGCGCGGCTCCTGGGGCCCCGCCAGCGACGGGTTGGCCAGGCACAGCGCCACGGCCAGCACCGCAGCCGCGGCCGGCGCGGCCACCTTTTTAGCGGGCGCGGGCAGGGGCCCCGCCGGGGCAGCCCGCAGCTCGAAGGCCCGTTTGGCTTGCAGCAGCCGCGACACGGCGGTGATGTTGGACAGCACGGCCAGCACGGTGAGCGGGAAGGTGAGGATGGACATGGTTTCGAAGACGTGGAACGGTACGCCGGGCACGAACAGCTTGTAGTCGCCGCCCAGCACCGCCGAGGCGAGGCCGCAGGCCAATGCGCTGACGCCCATGAGCACGACCCGTTCGGGCCGCTGCATCAGGCCGCCCTTGCACTCCACGCCCAGGCCCTCGGCCCGGGCCCGCGTGTAGCTCACCATCATCGAGCCGATGAGGGCGATGAACGTGAAGAGCGACCCCAGCAAATAGTGATGCGCCACCAGGTAGTAGCAGATGCCGAGGAAGGTGAACAGCTCGCTATAGCGGTCCAGCACCGAGTCGAACATGGCGCCGTACTCGCTTTTCATGTTGCCCAGCCGTGCCACCTGCCCGTCGAGCATGTCGAAAAGGCCGGCGAACAGAATCAGGGCCCCGCCCCAGCCCACGTAGCGCAAATCGCCCCGGTTGCCCTCCTCGGCGCCGATGATGAATACCGCGGCCACGCCCACGTTCAGAATCAATCCCGTCAGGGTCACGCCGTTGGGCGTGAAGCCGATTTTGATGAGCAGGCGAACAAACGGGTTGATGACGGTGTAAATCCCGGTTTGCAGGGCGGTGCGTAAGGCGTCAAAAGTCATGCAGTCAAGGGATTAAAAGTCGAGCTTGAAGCGGCCCCGCAGGCCCCACTCCGATACGTTCGGGTTGGTGAGGTACGTCAGGCGCTTCACGATGTCGAGCCGGAACAGCTTAAAAATGTTGGCTACCCCCACGCTGGCCTCCGCGTACGGCAGCCGGCCGAGGGTGAACGTGGTGGGCTGTCCCTGCGCATCGCGTAAAAACTGGTAGAGCGCGGGGTGCTGCGACGGATCATTCTCCGCGCGGATGCCGCCGTAGAGCAGCTTCAGCGAAGCGGTTTCGCGCAGCTTGAGGGCCTTAATCAGGGGCAATTTATTGAAAAAGAACCCGTTGAAGTTGTGGTCGATGAATAAGCTGGCGTAGTGGTCACTCGAAAACTCCAGAAAATTCATCAAATTATACGAATTCAATTGGTACGAGTACGTCTGGTTGGCCCGGTGCACATCGAGCAGCGGAAACGGCACCTGCCCCGCCACGTAGCCTCCCTCCAGCGTCACGTCGGAGTGGCCCAACTGCGAGAGGTAGAAGCGCTTGGTGGCGTTGGCGATTAGGTTTCGGTAGTTGTACTCGCCCCCCAAAAAGCCCTTGATGCCCGTGCCCAGCCGCACCGTGAAGATGGGGTAGGGCCCAATAATGGGCGAGCGGTAGAGCTTGCCCTGGTAAAACTTCTCCTTGGGGGCCCAGCGCAGCAGCACCGACAACTCCGTGGTGGACAAGGTAGTAACGGAGTTGGGCTGGTCGCCCACCACGTTGCGGAAGTAGAGACTGCCGGCCGGCGACTGCTGCAACTTCCTAAACCCCAGAGCGTAGGAAAAGTGGTTGCTGAACTCGTGGACGTAATCGAGCCGGTACACGTCGTTGTAGAGGTACCGGTCGTTGATGCCGCGCTTGAAGGAGAGCAGGAAGTTGTCTTCCTGCACAAATTCCAGCTCCTGCCCCGGAATGCGGGTGTCGCGCTGGAAGCTGGCCCGGACGAAGTTCTGCGGGAACGTGTAGATGGACTTACCGTTGAGGGCGTAGGTGGAGCTCAAAAAGTACTTCCACTTCTCGTCCTTAAAGCCGTAGGCCGAGTAGGTTTCGAAGTAGATGCGCTTGCTGAATTCGGGGGTGCTACGGCCGCCCACGCGCAGCCGGAAGCCCTCCACGGGGTTGAAGCTGTAGAACGTGTTGGAGGGCCCCACCTCGAACGGCCCGAACGACTTGTAGCCCGATATCAGAAATGTGAACAGCGTGAGGGTGCGCTGGAACGACTTGATGGTCTGGAGCGTATCGACGTTGCGGTAAATGGCGCGCTCGTTCTGCGTGAGGCTGTCGGGCCGGTTCAGCTGCCAGAAATTAGGGTCGCGCTGGGCCAGGCTGTCCACGGGCACGCGCGCGGGGCCCTCGTACACGCCCGGGGGCCCCGGCTGGTTCACGCGGTACTTATCGAACGACACCGTGCGCTCGCCGTAGAAGCCGGAGCCTTTTTCCGACAGGCCGAAATCGATGCCCAAAAAGCTCTTGCTCAAGTGGTAGCGCTTGTCGGGGTTTTCGGCAAACTGGAGGTTGGCGTCTAGGCGCTTGACGAAGTTCAGGTTGATGCGCTTGTCCACCGACAGGTTGGCCTGCTGCACGGCGTAGTTGCCGTCGAGCGTCACGTAGAGCTTGCCCGCAAAGAGCATGTCGCCCTTGTTGCGCGGGAAAAAGCTCAATTCCACCAGCTGCGGCACGTGCTGCCGCAGCGTGTCGGAAATGTAGAACTGGTAGAATGTGGGCGCATTGTTGGCAATGGGGCTCAGGAGCTGGTTGCCGAGCAGCGCCACGTTGTTGGCGTAGATGTCGATGTCCTGGTACATCCGATTGAAATAAGTGCTCAGGCCCTCATTGTCAATGAAATGCTTGTCAAACTCCACCTGCTTGTTGCCCAGCGCGATGGACTTGCGCGTTTCGGGGTCCTTGCGGTAATACTCCCGGGCGAGCTTTTCCTCGATGTAAATGGGCAGGATGTTCACCCCGCCCGCCGCCAGCGAGTCCTGCTTTTTGAACAGGAACTGGTAGTTGCGGAAAATCTTCCGGTCCTTGAACTTGTCGGATAAGTTGCTGAAGGAGAAGGTCATCTTCTCGTACTTCTCATACTCGACGTAGCGGTAGCTTTCGGGGCGGTTCTGCTCCTTGTGCTCGATGACCTGGCGGATGAGGGCCACGGCCGGGTTGTCCTTGTTTTTGTAGCGGGGGCCCTTCGAGCCCGTCACTACTACTTCGTTGAGCAACGCCGCGTTAGTGGCCAGCTGTACGTTGATTTCCTGCGCCTGGCCCGCCACGAAGGTCTTGACGACCGTGCGGTAGCCCAAGTACGTGAAGGCTAAGGACGTGTACGGGGCCGGTACTTGGAGCGTGAAGCGCCCGTTCTGGTCGGTGTTGGTGCCGATGCCCGCCTGCGGCACCGTTACATTCACGAAGGGGAGCTTTTCCTTGGTTTTGGCGTCCGTCACCACGCCCCGCAGAATGGTTTGGGCCCGGGCCCCAGGGGCCCCCGGCAGCAGCAGCAGCAGCCAACAAGGCACGGCAAGACCGCAGAGCTGGTTAAACGGACGGTTCATGGCTTCTTAAAAACGAAATGCAGCTGCAAAAAATAGTTGAAGCCCACGCCCACGAGTAGGGAAACCGCCGCTTTGCTGTACACATAATTGAGGTGCAATAGCTGGGTAAACAGACAAACCCCAGCGGCGTTCAATGCCATACTGCCCAGCCACACAATAAAGTACCGCACGCCCTGCGCCGGCGCGCCCTGCTTCGGGGCCCTAAAAACATAGTGCCGGCCGAGGTAGAAGTTGGTGGTGCCGCCGGCCGCGTTGCCCAGCACGGTGGCTAGCAGGTACCAGGCGTGCAGCCCCTCCACGCAGCCGATGGTGACCATAAAATCGATGGCTGTGCTGGCTACCGAAGCCGCTTGCGCCTTGAGGATTGTCGGGTAGCGCACGGCCTCTATACATAGCCGAGGTGCACGGCGGTTTGCAGCAGCAGGCTAGTGTAGAGGCCCGCCAGTACATCGTCCATCATCACGCCCACGCCACCCGGTAGCGCCTCCATCTTTCTAATAAACAACGGCTTAACAATATCAAAAAACCGAAATAGCACCAGCCCCAGTAGCAGCCGGGGCCCCGTGATGGGCACCAGCAACATCCCTACCCACATGCCCGCCACCTCGTCGATAACGACGCGGTAGCTGTCTTTACCCCACTGGGCTTCGACGCGCTGGGCGGCCAGCGTGCCCCCGGCCAGCAGGCCCGCCGTGAGCAGGCCCGCCGGCCAGGGCCGCACCGTGGGGCCCCCGGCACGGGCCAGGTACAGCACGAGGCAGGTGGCGGCGGCGGCTACCGTGCCCCCGCCCTTCACATACCCGATGCCCAGGACGGAGGCAATTAATTTAAACAAGTAATTATTTGAAAGTAAACGGGTTGCCAGTTGTGTGTTGCTGGTTGTTAGCTGGTTACAGAAGGCATCAGGCCGTCATGCTGAGCGCAGTCGAAGCATCTCTACCGCACACTAAACCAATCGTTTAACGAAGCGGTAGAGAGGCTTCACTTCGTTCAGCATGATGTTCTATTACCCCTTCCTACCCCCTCACCTTCCTGCCCTTCTACCTCCTTACCCTCCTGCCCTATGAAGCCTGGGGGCCGTCCTGGTAAGCCTCCTCGCTGGCGGCGGCCACGGGCTCCTCGCCCATGAGCAGGCGTAGCGTATTGTGCAACGTCACGAGCTGCTTGAAGATGTCGTGCTCGGGCCGGATGTTGGGCTCCGTCTGCGGCGACTTCAGGTAGAAGGAGAGCCACTCCTGAATGCCCGACCAGCCGGCGCGTTTGGCCAGGTCCATGAACAGGGCCAGGTCGAGCACCAGCGGCGCGGCCAAAATGGAGTCGCGGCAGAGGAAGTTGATTTTGATCTGCATCGGGTAGCCCATCCAGCCGAAGATGTCGATGTTGTCCCAGCTTTCCTTGTTATCGCCGGCGGGCGGGTAGTAGTTAATGCGCACCTTGTGGTACATATCGCCGTACAGCTCAGGGTTTTCCTCGGGGTGAAACACGCTGTCGAGCACGCTCAGCTTCGATACTTCCTTGGTGCGGAAGTTATCCGGGTCGTCGAGCACCAGGCCGTCGCGGTTGCCCAGAATATTAGTAGAGAACCAGCCCTTCACGCCCAGCGAGCGGGCGCTGAGGCCGGGGGCCACGATGGTTTTCATCAGGGTTTGCCCCGTTTTGAAGTCTTTGCCGGCCACGGGCGTGCTGGTGGTGGCAGCCAGCTCCAGCAGGGCGGGCACGTCCACGGTCAGGTTGGGGGCCCCGTTCACGAACGGCACGCCTTCCTTGAGGGCGGCGTAGGCGTAAATCATGCTCGGGGCGATGTTGGGCGCGTTGTTGCGCAGGCCTTCTTCGAAGGCGGCCAGGGTGCGGTGCGTTTCGGTGGGCTCGTGGTAAATCTCCGTCGAGCCGCACCACACCATCACCAGGCGGCTGCACCCGCGCTCAGCCTTGAAGTTGCGGATGTCGTCAATCACCTGCTGAGCCAGGTCCTCCTTGGTGGTGTAGGTTTTGATGTGCGTGCCGTCGAGGTTCTTCACGTAGTGGCGGTCGAAGGCCGCCTTCATCGGCTTGATGGCCTCCATCTCGGCCCGCACGCCCTTCAGGGTTTTGTAATCCAGCACGCCGGCGTTCAGGGCTGCTTCGTACACGTTGTCCTCGTACACGTCCCAGCCGCCAAACTCGAGGTCATCGAGGGCAGTGAGGGGCGCAAAATCCTTGATTTTGGGGTTGCCGGTCGACGTGCTAAGCTTGCCCATCTGCGTGAGCGAGCCGATGGGCTGCGCGGTGCCTTTGCGCATGGCCAGCACGCCGGCAATAAGGGTAGTGGCCACGGCGCCCATGCCGGGCAGCAGGATGCCTAATTTGCCTTCAGCAGGGGCAAGTGGCCCTTTTGGGTTATTCATTGGAAAAGGGTATGCGGTGGGAATCGGAGGTAAAAAGCGGCGGCGGGGCCCAGCTAAGTGCAGCTAGATTTGGGTAAATTCATACCCCCTTCATTTGCACGGGAAAGGTATAACAAGGAGCGAGCAGAAAGTTATGGCCCTTTGGGGTAGCGCCCCGGCTGCTCGCGCAAAGGGCCGGCAAAGGTCGGTGACGGACAAGGAAGTGATGTGTTTTATGCTAGCCGAAAAAAACGGCCCGGCCCGGAGCACCGTGGCCTGGTCGATGCGGTTGTCTTTGTCTTTTCGCGGGCGGCCCCAGGTCTTCACCATGTTGTCCGTTTTGTCGGCATCGAGCTGCTCGCGCGCCTCAAACAGGAACACTTGGTTGGCAAAATCGGCGCGGTAGGGCCCCAGGGCCGGGTCGTCGGGCACGTGTACCACCCCCGGGTAGGCGTGCGGAATGCCTAGGGCGGCGGCCAGCGGCGGCACCGCCACGGCCGCGTAGGGGTGCGAGGCCGACACCTGGTCCTGTAAAATATCCTTGGCAATGGTGGGCCGCAGCGCGGGCGGCAGGCCCCGCGCCGGGCACTTCTGGAGGGTGCGCAGCACCCACTGCTACCCGGTGGTGTCCTGCATCCGTAGCGACTTGGTTTGCAGGCCGCCGCGCTCCAGAATTTTCAGTCCGCTTTTTTTGGTGGCCAAATGAAACACCCGCATCTTCACCGGGGCCGCCCACTGCCGCCGGCAGTTCTCGCCCAGCAGCCAGCGGTGAACGGCCGTCACGTCGTTGTAAATAGGCTCGATGGCCACCGTAATGCTGCCGGGCCGGGCGGGCACCTGCGCACAAGCCCCGCCCGAAAACCCAACAAGTATTGCGGCGGCTATAGATTTTTTGACAAAAAGTACTTAGCAATTAATTGAACAAAGGTAAAATACTAGCCATAATTAATTTTTGATAAAGAAAACTTGACCACTCGGAATGCGCTTTCTGCCCCCAACTACTCCTCAAATTCTGGCCAGCTGTCTGGTAACCTAAGAAAAAAGGCAGGCCTTTAAATCTTATATATTATTTATAATATATAAGATAAACGAGCGCAAGGTTTGGGCACGGCCCGTTGCGTGTTGCGCCGCAACGCGAGAAACAACCGTGCCGGGGCCCTGCACCCCACTTTTTAGGACAGCACCATTTCCGGTACGTCCTCGTCGGGGCCGGGCACCACCAGCTTGCCGGAAGTGGCGGCCCGAATCTGGGCCACGCTCACGCCCGGGGCCCGCTCGCGCAGCACGAAGCCGTCGGGCGTCACGTCGAGCACGGCCAGCTCGGTCACGATTTTCTTCACGCAGCGCAGGCCGGTAAGGGGCAACGTGCAGGCTGGCAGCAGCTTGCTGGAGCCGTCGCGGGCAACGTGCTGCATGGCCACGATGATGTTTTTGGCCGAGGCCACCAGGTCCATGGCGCCGCCCATGCCCTTCACCATCTTGCCGGGTATCTTCCAATTGGCGATGTCGCCGCTTTCGCTCACCTCCATGGCCCCGAGAATGGTCAGGTCCACGTGCTCGCCCCGGATCATGCCGAACGAGTCGGCCGACGAAAACAGGCTGGAGCCGGGCAGCGTGGTCACGGTCTGCTTGCCGGCGTTGATGAGGTCGGGGTCCACTTCGGCCTCGGTGGGGAAGGGCCCCATGCCGAGTAGCCCGTTCTCAGACTGTAGATCGACGTGGATGCCGGCCGGAATGTAGTTGGCCACCAGCGTTGGAATGCCGATGCCGAGGTTGACGTAGGAACCATCTTTTACTTCCTGCGCAATGCGCCGGGCAATGCCGTGTTTGTCAAGCATGGGGAGAGAGATTTTAATTGAAAGACTTGTTCTTGAATTAGTAAAAGCAGAACGTCATGCCGCGCATTCCGCGCATCAAGCAGAGCAGAAATATCTCTACTGCTCAACTAATTAGGGCTTGCTGCTGCGGGAAAGATTCCTTGCTGCGTGATGTTCTGTTTTGTACAATTTTTTATTCGGTAGCAACTCTAAAGCCCTGGGGGCCCTACTGCGGGGCGTGGCGCTTCAGGATGGCCTCGTATACCAGGCGTTTGAACTTGGCGGGGAGGTCAGCGGCCGTGGTGTTGGGCCACTTTTGGGTGTAGAGCAGGGCCACGATTTTCTCTTTGGGGTCGACCCAGTACGTGGTACCAAAAATGCCGCCCCACTCGTACGAGCCCTCGGTGAGGCCGCTCTGGGCCGCGCCCGCGGCCGTGACGATGCTGAAGCCCAGGCCAAACTTGTTGTCGCCCTGGCGCACGGCCCCCATCTGGTTCTGGGTCATCAGGGCCACGGTCTCGGGCTTGAGGAAGCGGCGGCCGCGGTACTCGCCGCCGTTCAGCAGCATTTGCAGGAATATGGCGTAGTCGTCGATAGTGCTCGACAGGCCCCCGCCGCCCGAAAAGTACGTGCCCGTGGCCTTGGGATAATCGGCCCGCAGGGCCCCCAGCGCCACCAGCGGCACCGTATTTTTCGCCGCGTCTTCGGTGTAGAGGCCCACCAGGCGCGGCTGGAGCACGGCGGGCAGGTAGAAGTAGGTATCCCGCATGCCCAGCGGCTCAAAAATGCGGGCACGCAGGTACTGGTCCAGGGGCTGGCCCGAAAGCACTTCGATGAGCCGGCCCAGCACGTCCACGCTCAGGCCGTAGGTGAACTTTTCGCCTGGCTCGTGCAGCAGCGGCAGGGGCCCCAGCGCGTCGATGGCCGCCGCCAGGGTGCCGCCCGGCGTACCCACCCCACTGGGAATGTGCGCCCTGGCATAAATAGCCCGCGCCTCCTTGCTGCCGATGACCGGGTAGCCGATGCCCGAGGTGTGCGTGAACAGCTGGCGAATAGTGATTTCGCTGCGCGCTGGCACGGTGGTGTAGGTCGAGTCCTTTTCATTGAACGTAGCCAGCACCCGAGGGTGGGCAAAGGCCGGCAGGTACTTCGAGAGCGGGTCGTCGAGCTTGAACCGGCCTTGGTCAAACAGCAGCATAGCCCCTACGCTGGTGATGGCCTTGGTTTGCGAGGCGATGCGCACGATGGCTTCGGACGAGAGCGGCGTGCGCGCGGCCACGTCGTTCAGGCCAAACGCCTGGCGGTAAATGATTTTGCCGTCGCGGGCGATGAAGCCGATGGCCCCTGGCTCGCGCCCCGCGGCCGTGTATTCGCGCAGCAGCTGGTCGATGCGCTGCAAGCCGGCGGCGCTCATACCCACGGCGGCGGGCGAGGCAACTTGCAGCACGGGCGTGCGGCCGGGCTGGGCCAGGGCCCCCAGGCTGCCCAGGGCCAGCAGCAGCGGGAGAAGCAGTTTTTTCATGCGAAAAAGACGATGCTTTAATAACGAATTTGAAAGAACGTCATGCTTCGACTCCGCTGCGCTGCGTTCAGCATGACGTTCCTATTGCTTGACAATCCGCCTTACCCCACCGCCCGCACGGTGCGCTGCTCGATGCGCTTCTCGTAGTGCTGGCCCTCAAAAATGCGCTGCACAAAGATGCCCGGCGTGTGGATTTGATTGGGGTCGAGGGCCCCGGCGGGCACCAGCTCTTCCACTTCGGCCACCGTGATTTTGCCGGCCGTGGCCATCATCGGGTTGAAGTTGCGGGCCGTGCCTTTGTAGATGAGGTTGCCGGCGGTGTCGCCCTTCCAGGCTTTCACGAAGGCAAAATCGGCCGTCAGGCCAGTTTCGAGCAGGTACATTTTGCTGCCGAACTCCCGGCTTTCCTTGCCTTCGCCTACCTCCGTGCCGTAGCCGGCCGGCGTGTAGAAGGCCGGGATGCCCGCCCCGCCGGCGCGGATGCGCTCGGCCAGCGTGCCCTGCGGCACCAGGTCCACTTCCAGCTCGCCGCTCAGCAGCTGGCGCTCAAATTCGGCGTTCTCGCCCACGTAGCTGGCAATCATCTTGCGCACCTGCCGCGTTTGCAGCAGCCGCCCAATGCCGAAGTCGTCCACCCCAGCGTTGTTGCTGATGCAGGTTAAGTCCTTCACGCCCAGGCGTAAAATTTCCTGGATGGAATTTTCGGGGATGCCGCACAGGCCGAAGCCGCCCAGCATCAGGGTCATGCCGTCGGCCAGGCCCTGAAGGGCGGCCTGGGGGCCCTCAACTACTTTATTAATCATGGGCGGGTGGATGCGGCAGAACGCGTAGGGGTGGCGGAACGAGTGGGAGTGGTGGAACGGACGGGCGCCGCCGCCGGCGCGGGCGCCGCCGCAATGGGCGGCACGTAATTAAGTGGCAAAAATTCACCTATTTTCTCAAATCCCCAGTACTCGCCAGCCGACACGTCGAACGGGTTTATCAGCGAGCCGTTGGACTGGATTTCCGCCTCGTGGCCTTGCAGCCGCAGCCGCGACACCTGCCGCAGGGTGGGGTAGGGCTTGGCCGTGGCCCCCAGCGGCGACATGGGCCGGCCGTACTTGGGGTCGGGGGCCTCTCCGAAGTGGGCCACTTGCAGCTCGCCTGTGAAGCGCAAATACACGTGCTGGCCATCGGCCGATACCCGGCGGATGCTGTCGATGGGCAGCGCCTCGGGATACACCGTGGCCGTTACTGGCGCGGCCCGGTTCCACTTGGTCAGCGAGTCCTTCTCGGCCTTGCTGAACTGGCCGTTGGGGCGCTGGGTGAGCAGGGTGCGGCGCAGGCTGTCGGTCAGTTCGAAGCGGTTGTTCACCACCACGCGTACGTGCTGGGTGAGGAAGCCTTCGGCCGCCACGCGGTTATCGTACACGCTTTTCAGGAAGTGGTTGAACGAGCCGTTGTAAGCCGTGGCGCGGTTGGCGGCCCACTGGCGCTGCTGGCGCTCGTCGCGCGGGGTCATTTCCTCAAACACCGGCTCGCCATAAAAGCTCAGTGAGCCGTCCTCGTCGTTGCTGCTGAAGCGCAGGCCGTAATACTTCACGTGGTAGCCCAGGGCGTCGTTGTCAATCTGCACAAACTTGCGCGAGCGGGCCGTCAGGTCCTTGGTCGAGTCGTCGTAGTTCACGATGACGTCCTTGGGGTTCACGATGTGCGACTGATCCGAAAATGCGGTGCGGCCCAGGAATTGGTCCATAAATTTCTGGTAGTCCTTGGGGTCGTTAGGGGTCGATTCGACCACCACTTCGGCCAGCTGGTTGCCGGTGGCAGCCAGCACCAGCGTAATCTGCTGCGGGGTGCTGGTGATGGTGACTACCTGCTTGGCCAGGCGGTAGCCCACGTACGAGCCTACCACGCTGTACGTGCCCGTCGGCACCTTGGCAAACTCAAACCGGCCCAGCTCGTTGGTGGTGACTCCCAGCGTGGTGTTGGCCAGAAATACGCTCGAAAACGCCAGCGGCTCGTGCGTCACCGAGTCCTGCACCACGCCGCTGAGTTTACCCTGGGCCCGGGCCGCACCCAGGGTCCCCAGGCAAAAGCAGCTCACTAAAAATAACCGCAAAATATTCATCATTAAAAGAATAGGTAATAGGTAGGTCGGAAAAGGCACTTTATACTAATAAAGTCGCCATGCTCATCTGGCATCCGCGCAGCTGAAGCACCTCTACCGCGTACTAAATCAATCGGTTAACGACGCGATAGAGATGCTTCGGCTGCGCGGCCGCCAGATGAGCATGACGGTTTACGGTTTACGGTTTAGGTAAAGCAACGCAACAACGACTATGCCAGGGCCGCCCGGGTAGCCTCGGCGTCCAGCGCGAGCTGGGCCTTGAGGGCGTCGAGGCCGTTGTATTTCTCCTCGCCGCGCAGCCAGGCAACGAATTCCAGCGTCAGTAATTGCCCGTACAGGTCGCCGCTGAAATCAAGCAAATTCACCTCAATGGTTTGGGCCAGCCCCGCCCCGACGGTGGGCCGCACCCCGATGCTGAGCATGCCCCGGTGCCGGGTGCCGGCCGCCGTGGTGGCCCACACCGCATAAATGCCCTGGGCCGGTACCAGCTTCAAAGGTTCCGCAACGTGCAGGTTAGCAGTAGGGTAGCCGATGGTGCGGCCCAGCTGCTGGCCCGTTACCACGCGGCCGGTTACGGGGTATTCGTAGCCCAGGTAGCGGGTGGCGGTGGCCACGTCGTGCCCGCGCAGCGCCGCCCGGATGCGGGTGCTGCTCACGCCCACCGCGTCGATGTCGGCCCGCGGAATTTCCTCCACGTCGAAGCCGTAGCGGGCCGCGTGCTGGCTGAGGTAGTCGAAGCCGCCCTCGCGGTTTTTGCCGAAGCGGTGGTCGTAGCCAATCACCAGGTGCCGGGCCCCCACGGTGTCCAGCAGCAGGCGCTGGATGTACTCTTCTGACGTCCACTGCGCAAATTCGCGGGTGAAGGGCACAATCAGCAGGTAGTCGACGCCGAACGCCGCCAGCCGGGCAATGCGCTCGTCTAAGGTGTTGAGCAGCTGCAACTCCAGTAGCTCGGGGTGCGAGGGTGGGGGCCCCAGCACCAGGCGCGGGTGGGGCCAGTAGGTGATGACCACCGCCGGCCCACCGGCCGCATCGGCCGCCTCGCGCAGCCGCGCCAGAATGCGCTGGTGCCCGCGGTGCACCCCGTCGAAGGTGCCGCTTGTGACGACGGCATTTTGCAAGCGGGGAAAGTCGGCGGGGTCGCGGATAACGAGCATAGGAACCGGGCGGCGTGGTAACGAAGCTGCAAAATTCGCCCGCAATCGGCAATGCGCCGCGTTTTTTTACGCGGGGCTACTCGGTCCCTTCAGTAGGGGCCCCGGCGGCTTGCTGGGCGGCGTAAAAATCGAGGCCGGCGCGGGCCGGGCGGGGGCCCCCGCGGCGGGGGCGCGCCTCGCTGGCGGGGCCCTCGGGGCGGGGCGGGGCCAGGGCCTGCACGTCGGCCAGCGTGAGGGCGTCCTCCACCCGATACGCGCCGATGCGGGTGCGCCGCAGCCCCGTGAGGTGGGCCCCCGCGCCCAGGGCAGCGCCCAGGTCGCGGGCCAGGCTGCGAATGTAGGTCCCCTTCGAGCATACTACTCGGAAATCCACTTCGGGCAGCGCAATGCGCGTTAGCTCGAATGTTTTGATGGTGACGGTCTTGGCCTTGATTTCGGCCGTCTGGCCCTTGCGGGCCAGCTCGTAGGCGCGCTGGCCGTCAATCTTCACGGCCGAATACAGCGGCGGCGTTTGCTGGATTTCGCCCACAAACTGCGCGGCGGCGGCCTGGATGTCGGCGTCGGTGAGGTGGGCGTAGGGGCCCTCGGCGTCCACGGCGGTTTCAAGGTCGAAGCTGGGCGTGGTTTGGCCGAGGCGAAAGGTGCCGGTGTACTCCTTTTCCTGCGCCTGAATCTGGTCGATCTCCTTGGTTTTCTTGCCCGTGCAGAGGATGAGCAGGCCGGTGGCCAGGGGGTCGAGGGTGCCGGCGTGGCCGACTTTGCGGATGCGCAGCGCGTTTTTCAGCTTGCGCACGCCGTCGAACGACGACCAGGTGAGGGGTTTATCGAAGAGCAGGACGACCCCTTCTTCTAAGCTGTTAGCTGATATTTCTATGCCATCAGCTGATAGCTGCTGGCTGTTAGCTTTTTCAAAGTCGTTCTTCATCGCTCTCCTTTCAAGAATAAAAAAAGCCGTTAGCCAACAGCTGTTACACCCACCGCGCAGTAGGGTGCGGGGCTTGCCCCCGCCCTCCGCTGAACGGAATCGTTAAAACGGTGCGAACGACGGGCGGGGGCAAGCCCCGCACCCTACCAACTCATTTTCGCAAACCACCTCGTGAGGAGTCTAGCTAACAGCTAAAAAAATTATACCAGTTGCAGGTTCACGCCCAGGCTAATGAGCAGCAGCAGCAGTCCGCCCACGATGATGCGGTAGATGCCAAAAGCGCGGAAGCCGTACTTCGCCACGAAGCCCACGAACAGCCGGATGGCCAGCAGCGCCACCACGAAGGCCACCACGTTGCCCAGTACCAACAGCTTGATTTCCTGACCCGAAAAGAGGTGGCTGAGGCTGACGCCGTGCGTTTTGGCTTCCTTATAAAAATCGTATAAATCCTTCGCCGCCGCCGCCGCCATGGTGGGCATGGCCAGGAAAAACGCAAACTCGGCCGCCGCACGGCGCGTCAGCTTCTGCGTGAGGCCCCCGATGATGGTGGCCGCCGAGCGGCTCACGCCCGGCACTACGGCCAGGCACTGAAACAGGCCAATAACAAAGGCTTCCTTCCAGCTCGGGTTGGTGACGGGGTGGCCGCCCTTCTGCGAGTCTTCCTGCGGAAACCACTTGTCCACGAACAGCAGCACTACGCCGCCGAGCAGCAGCATGGCCCCCACAGTCGTCACGGATTCGAGCAGCGCGTCGATGTGCTTTTTCAGCAGCAGCCCCACCACCACGATGGGCAAAAAGGCCACCAACAGCTTGAAGTAGAAGTCGAAGCTCTGGAAAAACCGCTTCCAGTACACCACCAGCACCGACAGGATGGCCCCCAACTGAATGACCACCAGGTAGAGCTTGGTAAACGGCGTCATCTGGATGCCCAGCAGGGCCGAGGCGATGATCATGTGCCCGGTGCTCGACACGGGCAAAAACTCGGTGATGCCCTCCACAATGGCGAGGAGCAGGGCGTGCCAGTAAGTCATTCTTTAGTTGTCAGTTATCAGGGTGCAGTTAACAGTTATCAGTGAGTAGTTATCAATTAGCGCGGGTCGCTGACAACCACTGTTATACTCGTCACGAAGTGGTTTGCGAAAAAGCGGTAGGGTGCGGGGCTTGCCCCCGCCCGTCGTTCGCACCGTTTTAACGATTCCGTTCAGCGGCGGGCGGGGGCAAGCCCCGCACCCTACTTCGTGGTGAGTATAACTGCTCACTGAAAGCTGTTAGCTGATTTAGAGGCGCTTGTAGGTGGGCTTGGCGGCCGGCGCGGGACTAGGAGCGGGCGCTGCCGGGGCCCCCGCCGGAGCGGTGGGGGTAAGGGTGAAGGCGGTGGGCGCGGGCGGCGCGTCGCCGCGGCTCACCACGGCCGAGTCGTCGCGCACCAGAATGGCGGCAAATTCCACCAAGAAGCCGGCGATGAGCAGCAGGGGCCCCAGGGTGATGCCCACGAAGTCTTCGCCATAGTTGTTCTTGTCGCCAAACATCATCGTGACGAAGCCCACGGCGAGGATCACCAAGCCGATGCCCATGAGGCGGTAGTTGCGGGGGCCGAAAGCAAATCGTTGCATAAGAGCGGGTTAGTACAGGTCGTCGAGCGACCCTTTGAGGTATTTATTAACGGCCCAGTAGGCGCTGAAAAAGCCGATGACCACGCCCAGGCCCACCACGGCCAGCAGTAGGGCCCCGATGAGCACGTCGTCGCGCAGCTGGCGCAGCGGCACCACTTCGAGGTAGGCGTATTGCAGCAGCGCCACCAGCGCCAGCGCCGCCAGCCCGCCGCTGGCAAAGCCCTGCCAGGTGGCGCGCCGCAGGAAGGGGCCCCGGATAAAGAACCGCGTGGCGCCCACCAGTTGCATAGAGCGGATGAGAAAGCGCTGCGAAAAAATGGCCAGCTTAATAGTGTTATTAATCAACACCACCACGGCTCCCACCAGCACCGCCGCGAAGCCCAGCAGCACGAGGCTGATTTGCGTGAGGTTGGCGTTGATGCTGGCGAACAAGTCGCGCGGGTACTGCACCTCGAACACGCCGCGCTGGGCCCGCAGGCCGCGCTGGAGCTGCCCCAGGTGCAGCGTATCGGTATATTCGGGCCTGATTTTGAGGGCATAAGCATCGCGCAGCGGGTTATCGTCGAGGAACTGGCGGAAGTCTTCGCCGGTGCTTTGCAGCAGCTGCCGGGCCCCATCCTCCTTGCTGATGAAGCGGATGGCGGGGCGGCCACCCTGCTCTGCCACGCCGGGCTGGCGGCCCAGGTCCTGCTGCAAGCGCAGTAGCTCGGTTTCGGGCAGGTTGCGCTCCAGGTACACCTGTACTTCCAGGTTTTCGCGCACGGCCTCGCTCAGCTTATGGGCGTGCAGCAGCAGCAGGCCAAACAGGCCCACCACCACCAGGGCCAGCGTGATGCTGAACACCACCAGAAACGTGGGGTAGGAGCCGAGTTTTTTCTTCTGAACGGGGGGCATGGGCCGCAAAGGTAGGCTTTGGGGTAGTTATCAGTTAGCAGTGAACAAACGGGTCGTCATGCTCATCTGGCGTCTACGTAGCGAAGCATCTCTACTGCTCAACTATTCCAATCAATTGGCTCGCTCAGCGGGAGAGATGCTTCACTGCGTGGACGCCAGATGAGCATGACGGCTTGGGGGTTCCGATTGACGGCTTACAGCGCAGTGCGGGGGTCGTTTTCCACGCTCAGCACCTGCTTGCTTTCGCGGGCCCGCTGGGTATTGCGCTCGCTGGCCCGCGGGTTTTTGCGGCTGAACAGCTCCCCGAACGAGTCGAACTGCTCGGTGTGGAGTAGCGAGAGGCCGGCGCGGGGCTGGTTGATGGTTTCCAGGTCGCGGGGCGTGGTTTCGTAGCGCAGCTTGGCGCGGAACTTCCCGTCGGGCCGCAGGTAATACTCCAGGCTCAGGTCGCCGAGTAGCGAGGCCTGGCCCGACGAGTTGGCCAGCGCGCTGCTGGTGTTGCCTGGCGTGGCCAGGCCGGCATTGCTCGTGAAGCCGCCCTCGCGCGTCACGCGCAGGCGGCCCCCCAGCAGCGAGTAGCTCAGGCGCACTTGCAGGGCCTGGAGCTGGTCGGCGGTGAGGCCGTTGATGTTGAAGTCGATTTCCAGGTTCTGGTCAATCTGCGAGGTCAGCAGCCCGAGCTGGGTGCTCAAAATCTGGCCCAGCGAGTTCTGCACCGTATTGTCCTGGCCCCGGATGGATAGCTGCGTAAACGCGCCGATTGGAGCCAGCTGCTTGAAAACCAGCAGGCTAAAAACCTGTCGGTTCAGCTCCTGCTCGTCGTTGCGCAGCGAGGTGGTAAAAGAGGCCAAATCGCCCTGCAAGGTACCCGGCGCGTCGTTGAACTCCAGCCCCAGCTTGATGGCCGGCAGCAGCAGGGGCCCCGTCAGCGTCATCACGGCCGTGACCGGTACCACGGCGGCGGCGTTGGAGCTACCGCCCAGCACCGGGGCCAGCGAGGTGCGCTGGGTGTAGGTAGCCGTCACGTTCATTTCGCCGGCCAGCGGGTCGCCGTTCCAGGAAATGACGCCGCCCGGCCGCACCACGAACTCCTTGTTCACCAGGCCCTGCAAGGTGAAGTTGTAGGCCCCCCGGACAATCTCCACCTGGCCGTACATATTGAAGTCGCCGCGCGTGTCGATGTTCAGGCGTAACTGCCCGGTCGCCGTGCCGCGAATCACGTCGCCGGTGCTCTCGTCGAGCAAAATCTCCAGGTAGGCGTCCGGCGTCACGGTCAGGTTAAAGTCGAGCTTGATACCCGACAGGTCCACTTTATCGGTGGCCGCAATCGGTATTTTCTTGGTCCGCACCGTATCGGCCACGTTGTGGTTGACGAACTTGATGTAGCTGGCTTTCTCGGCTTTAGCAGCGTTGTCGAGGGGTAGCGAGAGGCGAGTGCCGGCCTCGCTCGTGGCCTGCACTACGATGGAAAGGTCGTCGGTGGGCCCCGTCACGCGGGCCGTGCCGGTGGCGTAGGCCGTGCCGAAGTACAGGTCGTTGTCTCTACGGGTGGTGTTCAGCACCTGCATCTTGCGGAAGTTGGCCGCAATGTTCAGGCGCATGTCCTGGAACTGGTGGTGGGTAATCACGCCGTCTACCACGCCCTGGTTGCCCAGCGGGTCGCGCAGTTTGATTTCGTGGAACGAGATGTCGTTCAGCGTGAAGCTGATGCGGTCGGCAAAGGTGTACGTGGTGCCCAGATAGCCAAAGGTGAAGCGGCCGTTGCTCACGTCCACGGCGCCCACCAGGTTGGGGGCCCCAAACTGGCCCGTAAGCCAGAGCGTGCCGCGCCCGGTGCCGCTCAGGTCGCGCATCAGCGAGCCCAGAAAGGGCTGGGCCAGCACCACCGGCGCGTCGTTTAGCGTGCCCGTCAGGTTGAGCTGCTGATCGGCGCTGCCCGGGGCCACGTAGCCGCCCACCGTCAGCACCGACTGCCCTTCGCGGGCCACATCCAGGTCTACGCCCAGGCGGCCGAGGCGGTCGTCCCAGGCCCCCGTGCCCTTCACCTGCCCAATCAGCGTGCCCTGGTAGGTGAGGGTGTCCACGGCCAGGGTAGTGCTCAGGGCCAGGGGCCCGTACACGCCGCGCACCGTGCCCGTCGCGTTCATGCGGCCCCCCAGCTTTTGGGAAGAGAGGCCGTTGAGGGTGGCCAGCTGAAAGTCGCGGATGGTGAGCTGCAAGGGCGGCTTGCTGGCATCGGGCGAGATGAAGCCCTGGGCCCCAATGAATTGAGAGCCGTTGCTCAGCGTCAGATTCTTCACGTCGAAGGCCCGGCCGTAGTCCGAAATCCGCACCGAGTTATCGGCCGCAATGGTCCACTCCTTGTCCAGGATGTGCACGCCCGATTGGCGGAATACCACCTCCACCGCCCGCGGCAAAAAGGCCAGCGAGCCGTTGATGGCCGCCCGGTTGGTGGTGCCGGTCTGGGCCAGCGAGGTCGAGAAGTTAATTTTCTGCTGGTCCCACACGCCTTCCAGTACGAAGCCGTTGGTGGACCCCAGCGTGGGCAGCTCCTGCCGGGCCGACGTGACGCTGGCCTGGGCAAGCACTTCGGGCCTGTATGGCAGTTTGGAGGTGGTAAAGTCCAGGTTGTTATCCACCGTGAACACCGGGCCGTAGCGCAGGCTGTCGAGGTGGCCCCCAAACTGGAAAATCGACGTTTCGCCACTGCGGAACGAGCCGTCGAACCGGCTGCCGTCGGCCACCGCCAGCTCGGGCATAAATAGCTGAATCACGGGGTTGGCGCGCTTCAGCTTCACCAGAAAATTGACCTCGTAGGTGGCCAGCGGGCGCTGGCGCTTGCGCTGGTAGTAGGCCGCCGTGGCCGCGGCGTTGCTCTCAAAGTTGAGGCGGTACTCGGCCACCAGCGTTTGAATATCCTGTACCACGGCCGCGGTGCTGAACGTGCCGGCCGCGCTGGCGTTCAGCGCCTCCGAGCGCAGGCTCACCTGCCGCTCATTGCTACGGGAGCGGGTGCTCACCACATCCAAGGTGTCCAGGGCCAGGCGGCGGCCGTTGAGGGTGAAGCGCGAGTGGCGCAGGTAGGCGTGGCCCAGCAGCGAGTCGAGCTGCACGCCCCGTATCTGCACGTCGGCGGTGGTGGCCACCACCAGCGGCGTGCCCAGCAGGCCCAGGGCCCCCAGGTCGGCGCGCGCCACTTTGGCCCGCACGCTGATGTCCTGGTGGGCGCGGTCGAGGTCGATGCGGCCGTCGGCCGTCAGGCGCAAATTGGGGTCGTCGGCGCTGATGTGGCCGGCAAAGGCGCGGTCCTGGAAGTTGCCGTTCAGCGTCAGGTTGCGGTAGCGGTAGCCGTTCAGCCACACGCGGGCCACGGTGGCCTGGGCGTGGCCCCGGGCAATGGGCGGCACAAAGCCCACGCCACTCACCTGCCCGTCCACGGTCACGTCCCGAATCACGTCCTGGTTGCCGATGAACTTGCCGAGCTGGAAATCCGTCGAGCGCACGTGGCCCGAGTAGGCGGCGTGCGAGAAATCGGTTTTCGTCTTAAGGTTCAGGTCGGTGGCCACCTGGCCCAGGGCCGTATTAAAGGAAGCATCGGCCACAAAGTCGTTGTAAAAGCCCAGGAACTGCCCATTGAGCTGCACTCGGCCCAGGCGCTGCACCAGGGTGTTAGCGTCCTTCGGAAGCCAGTGGGCCAGGTCGCTGGTCAGCACCTGCGAGGGCAGCAAGCGCAAATCAAGGAAGCTCTCCTTATAGCGGGGCAGGTTGGTGGCGGCGGCGCGGCGGGCCACCAGGTGGGTACCGCGGCCGTAGCGCACGTCAAGGTTGGCAATTTTGAAGTCGCGCACGTAGCCCGTGGCGTCGCCCGACAGGATAACGGACTCGTTGAGCGTGGCTAGGGCGGGGGCAAACTTAGCAATGTCGCTCGAAAAAACCTGGGCCCTATGCAGCCGCGTGGTCACCTTCATCGAATCGTTGAAGTCCGCAAAATTGCCAAACACCCGGTAGTCAAACCGCAGGTAATCCGATAATTGGCTACGGCCCACAGCCAGGCGCAAGCCGTCGAACTGCCAGAAGTGGGGCCCGTAGTGCATCAGCGCGGTCAGTTCGCGCAGGTGGGTTTGGGAAGGGGTTTCCACGGCCCGCAGGCCCCGGATTTGCAGCGCCAGCGTATCGCCCAGCCGCAGCTGCGAAATGTCGGCATAGATGCTGTCGACCTGCATGTGGGCGTAGTCTACGCTGCGGCCGTAATGGGGCTGGCGCGGCTCGTCGGCCTTGTCCAGGATGAACTGCCCGTTGCGCAGGCCGATGGTGGCAATCCGAAAGTCGAACGGCGCCGATTTCGTGCTGTCGCCGGGGCCCGTGAGCCGGCGCACGGCGGATAGGAATTGGCTGAGCGTGGTGGTGTCGGGCTGGCCGGGCAGGTTGCGCAGCGCAAAGCGCGGCTCGTTGAGAATCAGCTGGCCCACGTGCAGGTGGCGCGGGTCGAACACCGAAAACAGGGCAATGTCGGCGTCGGCCTCGCCAATGCTGAACAGCTCTGAGCCGCGGCGGTCCAGCACCCGCACGCCCTCCAGCACCACCCGCGAAAACGGCCGGATGTCTACCCGCCCGATTTCCACCCGCTGGCCCAGCTTCTCGCTGAGAATAGTTGTGATACGGTGCGCCACCCGCGTTTGCACCGAGGGCACGCGCAGCGCCAGCAGGGCCCCCAGCAGCAGCAGCACGGCCAGGCCCACGAGGCCCAGCAGCAGCTTCAAAACGAGGGAAAGAACGCGACGCACCGGAGAGTTAAGCGAATGAATGGGGCCTGAGGAACGGGCAAAGTTGCGGCTTTTTAGCGGCTTGCCCCGGGGCCCTGGCCCGGCAAACGGCCGCCCGGGGCCCCAGGTTCGGCCGCTGGGCCCGAACTTTGGGGCCGCGCCGCGCCGGTGCCCAGCCCGGGCCCGAACAAAAACCGTGCAACCCGCCCGCGCCGCCCTTTGCCCATGTCCGATTTTCCCCGCATCCTGGCCCTCGAATCTTCCTGCGACGACACCGGCGCGGCCGTGCTGGCCGGCGGCCGCCTGCTGAGCAACGTGGTGGCCACCCAGAAAGTACACGAGCAGTACGGCGGCGTGGTGCCTGAGCTGGCCTCGCGCGCCCACCAGCAGCATCTGCTGCCCGTCGTCACGGCCGCCCTGCGCGACGCCGGGCTTACCAAAAACGACCTCGATGTCGTGGCCGTGACGCAGGGCCCCGGCTTGCTGGGCTCGCTGCTGGTGGGTGGTATGTTTGCCAAAACCCTAGCCCTGGCCCTGGGCAAGCCAATCATCATGGTGAACCATATGCGGGCCCATATCCTGGCGCATTTCCTGGGCCGCCCCGTGCCCACGTTCCCGTTTTTGTGCCTCACCGTGAGCGGCGGCCACACGCAGCTGGTAGTGGTGCGCTCGGCGCTCGACATGGAAGTCATCGGCCAAACCATTGATGACGCGGCCGGCGAGGCCTTCGACAAAACGGCCAAGCTGCTTGGCCTGCCCTACCCCGGGGGCCCCCACCTCGACCGCCTGGCCCAGCAGGGCGACCCGCGCCGCTTCGCGTTTCCGGTGGGCGCCATGGCGGGCTACGACTTCAGCTTCAGCGGCTTGAAAACGGCGGTGCTGTACTTTCTCAAAAAAGAAACGGCCAAAAACCCCGATTTTGTGGCTGAAAACCTGGCCGACCTCTGCGCCGGCATTCAGCACACGATAATAACCACGCTGCTGCGCCAGCTGCGCCGCGCCGTAGCCGCTACCGGCCTCACGCAGGTGGCCCTGGCTGGCGGCGTGGCCGCCAACTCGGGCCTGCGCACGGCCGTGCACGCCGAGGCGGCGGCCCAGGGCTGGCAGGTGTTCATCCCGGCGCTGGCCTTTTGCACTGATAACGCCGCCATGGTGGCCCAGGCGGCGCACTTCCAGTTCCTTGCCGGCGATTTTGCCACGCAGCTCGCCAGCCCCGATCCCCGTCTGAAATTGCGCTAACCCGCTGCGGGCTGGGCCACGGGGCCCCCAGCCGCGTATAATGGCCCCGACGAGCCGGGGCCCCCGGCTCCCTTTATTATGAAAGACAAAACGCCCGCCCCCGTCAACATCAAAAACCGCCGCGCCAGCCACGAATATTCCTTCCTGGCCAAGTACGACGCGGGCGTGATGCTGCAAGGCACCGAAATTAAGAGCATCCGCGAGGGCAACGTGAATCTGCAGGACGGCTACTGCCTGTTCCACACCGACGGCAGCCTCTGGATTCACTCGTTGCGCATCGCGCCCTACGCCCTCGGGACCTACAATAACCACGAGCCCCTGCGCGAGCGCAAGCTGCTGCTCAACAAGCGCGAGCTGAAGCAATTAGCCGGCAAAAGCCAGGACCAGGGCCTCACCATCATCCCCCTGCGCCTGTTCGTGACGGACCGCGGCTTCGCCAAAATCGAAATTGCCCTCGCCCAGGGCAAAAAGCTCTACGACAAGCGCAACGACCTCAAAGAGAAAGCCCAAAAGCGCGACATGGAGCGACTTTAAAAATATGAAAGAGGTGAAAATGAGCGGAATGTGGAAATGAATTAGCTGGCGGATATACTCGGTTGCCACTGCCTTCAACTCCTTCGTTCATTGTTCTAAATTTGCCCATTCTTTTGCCACTGCACTGAACACACCTTCACATTTTACATTAAGTTTTGACCCCCGGCATTTGCGCGCTGAGCGCCGTTCCCGTCCGCGCCGAGCCCACCGACAAGGCCGAGCAAACCACCCAGCTCCTGTTCGGCGAGTGTTACACCGTGCGGCAGAGCCAGGGCAAATGGCACCAGATTGAGGTGGCCGCCGACGGCTACGTGGGCTGGATTGACCACCTCCAGCACACGCCCGTGACGCCCGCCTACTTCGCCGCCTGGCAGGCCCAGGATCACCCCCGGGTGCTCGACGTGGTGCAAACCGTGAGCGACGAGGCCATCCGTATTCCGGTGCTATTAGGCAGCCGCCTGCCGTTTTTCGACGGTATGACGTTGCAGCTGGGCGACAAGGCGCTGTTTTTCAACGGCACAGCCACCAACCCTGGGGCCCCCGCCGATGCTACGCGCCAGGTGCAGCTGCTGCGCAAAATGGGCCAGCTCTACCTCAAGGCGCCCTACCTGTGGGGCGGCAAAAGCGTGTTCGGCGTCGATTGCTCGGGGCTGATGCAGCAGCTCTACGGTCTGGTGGGCGTGCAGCTGCGGCGCGACGCCGGCCAGCAAATCGAGCACGGCCACACCGTCGATTTCGTGACTCAGGCCCAGCCCGGCGACCTCGCCTTTTTCGACAACGCCGAGGGCCGCATCGTGCACGTGGGCATGGTGCTCGACGAGGGCCTCATCCTGCACGCCTCGGGCGAGGTGCGCCTCGACCCGCTCGACCACAACGGCATCTACAGCCGCACCCGGCAGGCGTATTCGCACAAGCTGCGCCTCATCAAGCGCCTGCTGGGCACGTAAAACGGGCCCCGGTCTGGTGTGCAGCAGCGCGAACTTTGTAGTTCGCGGCTCTCGCTTCGTCCTGCCGATAACCGGGCAGCGGTCGGGCAGCGACGCGAACTACAAAGTTCGCGCTACTTACTGCCCGACTGCCCCGTATGCCCATCGGAGAACGGCTTTAATATGGGCCCGGGGGCCCTGAACTTACCCGCTGGCTGCCTTGTTTATACGCGCAGAAACTCTTAGATTTCGGCGGGTTATCGGAGCCCGCCAGCGTGTATGGATCAAAAAGTATTAGTGCTGAATGGCGACTATACCGCCATCACCCTTTGTAGCGTGCAGAAGGCTTTTGTGCTGCTCTTCCTCGACAAGGCCGAGATGATTGCCAAGGCCGACGGAACGCTGCGCACCATCTCCCAGGCCTACCCCAAGCCCAGCATCATTCGTTTGCAACGCTACGTGCGTGTGCCCTATAAAGGCATTGCCTTGAGCCGCCACAACCTCTTCAAGCGCGACCATTTTGAGTGCCAGTACTGCGGCTCGACCAAAACGCTGACGCTGGACCACGTAATCCCCCGCTCGCGCGGCGGCGATTCGAGTTGGACAAACCTGCTTACTGCGTGCGCCCGCTGCAACCACGCCAAGGGCCACCGCACCCCCGCCGAGGCCGGCCTAACTATCCGCCAGCAGCCCAAAAAGCCCACCCTCACGGGATTTCTCAAGCTTTCGGCCGGCACCATCGACCAAACCTGGCACGACTACCTGAACTGACGCTGGGGCCCCCAGCTTGGGGTTTGAAGCCGTCTGAAAACTGGGAAGTCTGAAAATTCAAAATTGACCGTCATATTCATCTGGCGCCCGCGCAGTCGAAGCATCTCTCCCGCTGACTAATCATGAATTACTGCCGCGGGAGAGATGCTTCGACTGCGCGGACGCCAGATGAGCATGACGCCCTAAGGCATCTTCATATTAGAGCCAATAGCTACCTAAAACCAACCGGCCGCCGGGCCCCATCGCAAAATGGGGGCCCGGCGGCCGTTTCTTTGGCCCATGAAAAGATTCTGCCGGCTACTTCTGGCCCCTGCGGCGCTCGGCACGCTGCTGGCCGCCTGCCATTCCGACTCCAAACCGGCCGCCGTGGCCACCCCGCCGGCTGCCCCCGGGGCCCCGGCCGCCGCGCCGCTGGCCAGCGCCGGCGGTTCGCCCGGTGCGGCGTACCAAATCTACCGCGGCCAGCTGCCCGGGGCCCCCGACAGCCTCACGCTGCACCTGCTCACCACGGCCCAGCCGGTAGATGCCGACGTGCGAAGCGTTTTTGCCACCTACGCCGGCGCCGACGGCCACCCGTACCAGCTCGTCGGCCACCGTACGGCCACCCCCGATAGCCTCGTGCTGGAAGACATCAGCCCCGAGAAGCAGGCCCCCGGCAGCAACCAGGGGCCCCTGTGGCGCCTGCGCCGGCAGGGCGCCGCGCTGGTGGGCACCTACCGGGGCCAGCCGCTGCGCCTGCGCGAAGCCCGCCCCGCCGGGGCCCTGGCGCTGTTCGTGCAAACCTTCGCCGACTCCATCGAGGCGTTCCCAGGGAAGAAAAAATCGCCCTGGGGTCAAATCGAATTCCAGGCCGCGGTGCCCACCGACTGCCCGAAGGCACTTACCGACAACGTGCTGCGCCAGTTGAACGACGACAGCCTGCCCGGCCGCCCCGTGCTGCCGCTGATCCAAATCTGGGATCGGCAGCGCCAGCAGTTCGAAGCCAACTACCGCGAAGCCGCCGCCGACAGCCGCTCCGACGCGCCCGCCGATACGGCAGCGCCCTACGGTTACGGCCTGCGTTACCAGCAGCAAGCCGCCACCTACGTGCTCTGGAACCAGGCGCCGCTGCTCAGCTTGGGCTACTTCACCTATGATTTCAGCGGCGGGGCCCACGGCAACTACGCCACTCGTACCGTCAGCTACGACACGCGCACCGGCCAGCCGCTCACGTTCGCCGCCGTGTTCCGGCCCGACGCCCGGCCCCGGCTGGGCGCCCTGCTCGAAGCCGCCGTGCGCCGCACGCTGCGCATCCCCGCTGGCCAGCCGCTCGAAGGGCCCCTGCTGATCAAAAAAATCCCCGTCACCACCAATTTCTACCTCACCAGCGGCGGCGCCGTGTTCACCTATGGGCCCTACGAAATTGCGTCCTACGCCCAGGGCGAGGTCAGTGTCTTCATACCAATGACCGATTTGCAGCCCCTGCTGCTCCACCCCAACCTGGCCAGCTAGGGCCCCCACATCAGCAAAAAGCCCTGGCCGGAAATTAATCCGAGCCGGGGCTTTTGTGCGATTAATTAAGCGGAAGCTGCTTAGCTCGCCGCGCCGATGAACTCCAGCAGGTCCGCGTTCAAGCGGTCCTTGGCCGTTACGATGAGGCCGTGGGGCTCGCTGCCGTAGGTGAGGAGCTTGGCGCCGGGCACTAGTTTCACGGCGCGCTCGGCGCTGTTCCCCAGGGGCACCGTTTTGTCCGCATCGCCGTGAATGAATAGCGTCGGCACCTTGATAGTAGGTAAGTCTTGGCGGAAGTCGGTGGCGCTGAAGGCTTTCACGCACTCGGTGGTGGCCCGTGGCGTGCCTTGCAGGGCAATGCTCACGTTCCAGTCCAGGGTAGGCTGGCTCACAGGGTGGCTCAGGGTGCTGACGCCAAAAAACGGCTTCACAAACTCAGCCAGGAAGCCCGGGCGGTCCTTGCCAATGCCCTCAATCATGCCGTCAAACGCCGACTTGTCCACGCCGTCGGGATTGCCGTCGGTTTTCAGCAAGTACGGCGTCACGGCGCTCACGAACACCACTTTGTCCACGCGGGCCCCGTGGTGGCGGCTCATGTAGCGGGCCACTTCGCCGCCGCCCATCGAGAAGCCCACCAGCGTCACGTTCTGCAAGTCAAGCTGGTCGAGCACGGCCTTCAGGTCGTCGGCCAGCGTGTCGTAGTTGTAGCCGTCCCAGGGCTTGCTGCTTTTGCCGAAGCCGCGGCGGTCGTAGGCCACCACGCGCACGCCGTGCAGCGGCAGCTCGGCCAGCTGGTACTCCCACGACTGCAAATCGAGCGGCCAGCCGTGAATCAGCACCACGGGGTTGCCCTGGCCATAATCCACGTAATTAAGTTCAACCGGCTTGCCGGTAGCGTCAGTGCCTGCTTTGATGAATTCCATGAGGAAGTTTTGAATGTAAAACTGAACGGTTCTGCTTACGGAGTTCGCGTCCAGGAAGCCATCACGCCCGCGCCAAGATTTGGTCGTTTGCGATTGCATCCCGCGCAACAGCGAGGGACCAATGGTTAAACCCAGCCTGCAAAGCCACTAGAAAACAGTCATTTAATACGCAAACATTTCGCCCAATCGCTCGCACACCGCTTGGGTTGTAGCCACGGGCAAAAGCCCCAGCCGGCGCACCAGGCGCGCCTTATCAACCGACCGGAGATGGTCGAGCGCCACCTGCCCGTTCTTGCCCTGAAACTGGCAAGCCGCCCGCGACGGATAGTTGCGGCTGGCACTGGTCAGGGCCGCCACGATGACGGTGCGCAAATGCCGGTTCAACTCGTCGGGCGAGACGACCACGCATGGCCGCGTCTTATTGATTTCGCTGCCCTGCGTCGGGTCCAGGTTCACCAGCCACACCTCGAAGCGCTAGGGCGCGGCTACCACTGTCACTCGCTTTCTTCAAACGCGGCATCCGCGAAACCTTCCAGCAATTCGCCTTCCGGTACGGGCCCGGCGGCCATTGTGGCTTGCATTTGTTCTTCCCATCCCTGCCGGGCGGGGCTGGCGGCGGGCGTGATGAGCAAGCCCTCGGGCGTGGGGCGCAAGTCCACGGCCCTGGTTAGGTGGTATTGTTGCAGTAGCTTCTTGGGCAGGACGATTCCTTGGGAGTTTCCTACACGGATAAGGCGGGTATGCATAGGAGTGGATGCATGTACAAAGTAATTACAATATTTGATTGACTTAAGAGAAGCAATTCGGCGCAAACGTATTTTTAAAATTTATAAATATGGAAATTAGCTATAGAAGCTGTTTAGGAAGTAGTCAGGCGGGCTCAAAACAGAAAAGACTCCCACGGCAGAGCGAAATTTGAGGTGCGACCCATCTCCTTTCCCTCCGTCATGGAAGTCCTGCCCAAAGATATCATTACCGCCTGGATACTCCCCCATTTGCCCTTTAGCGCCCACGGCCGTCGGCGGGCGGCCCAGCCGGTGGAAGTCGTCGGCGCCATTCTCTACAAGCTCAAAACGGGTTGTCAGTGGCGCTGGCTGCCCGTGCGAGAATTGCTGCCAACCCACCCCCTGACGTGGCAGGGCGTCTACTATTATTTCAACCAGTGGCGCAAGCAAGGTGCTTGGAAACAGCTTTGGTTGAGCGTCTTGCGCTTGAACCACGCGGCGCTGGACTTGTCGAGTGTGCAACTCGATGGCAGCCACACCCCGGCTAAAAACGGCGGGGCGGCTGTCGGCTATCAAGGCCGCAAGGCGGCCCGCACCACCAACGCCCTGTTTCTGGCCGACAACACGGGCCAGCCCCTAGCCGTGGCCACGCCGCAAGCCGGCAACCACCACGATACGTTTGCCCTCGAACACGTCTTCGCCGAACTCTGTGAGCTGCTCGAACAAGCGCACCTGCGCCTGGAAGGCCTCTTTCTGAATGCCGACAAAGCCTTTGATGTCACTAGCTTGCGTCAGGCCTGCGCCCGGCGCGACATCGAAGCCAACATTCCCCGCAACCGGCGCTCGACCGACTGGCAAACGGATGATGACACGCCGCTGGACCCCGAACTTTACCGGCGCCGGCTGGTCATCGAGCAAATGAACGCCTGGCTCGACGGCTTCAAGACCCTGCTGGTGCGCTACGAAACCTGCCTGGAAAATTGGCTGGCCTTCCACTGGCTCGCCTTTGTCGTGCTGCTACTGCGTAAAATTACCCGACCACCCACTTCCTAAACAGCTTCATAATCAAAACTGACTTCTGAGAATTGCGCTCGGGTGAATTAGCCCATTCAAAAAATCCCGAATCGTTTTGGATTCCATAGTTAGAAGAGCGCCAAAACGTGTATCGGAGCCAAGCTGTAAGGCTCATCTTTGATATTGAGGGTGAAAATGAGGACGGGTCGATTGAAACGGTAGGTGAACGAATGTGGGTAATCGTGAGTGAAATAATAGGAGTCGCGTACATCGGTATTCTCGATAACCAGCCGGCGTGTTCAAATTTTGAAGACAATACCTGATTTGCGATTTGGAGTCGAAGTGCCTTTTCGGGCGGAACACATTGTTGATATAGATAATCCACTCCAAGAATACGTAGAGTGGCAGTTAGGTCAAACACCGGAAAGAATTTGGCCACGCAAATAGTTACTGCTGGTAATATGTACTTTACCATTTCCTAAACCGCCCCAAACCCCGTACCTTTGCGCCCCCGCCAGGGTGGCGGGCCTTGTGTGCTGGCGGTAATCGCCACGGCAAGTGCATCAAACACAACGCGTAACGGCCCGGGCCCCGGCTGGTGCGTGTAGCATAGGGGCCCACACCATTTAGTATGGCAGAAGTAATCGACGATTTCGATTGGGACAACGTTGGAGCCACGGGCTTCGGCGGCAACTACTCGGCAGACCAGCGCGCCGAGATGGAGAAAATGTACGGCGATACGCTGACGACCGTCCAGGAAGAAGAAGTAGTGAAGGGCACCGTGGTGGGCATTACCGACCGCGACGTGATCCTGAACATCGGCTTTAAGTCGGACGGCCTCGTGTCGCTCACCGAATTCCGCGACCTGCCCGACCTGAAAATCGGCGACGAGGTGGAAGTCTTCATCGAAGACCAGGAAGACGTGAACGGTCAGCTCATCCTGAGCCGCAAAAAAGCCAAAATCAAGCAGGCCTGGAAGGCTATTTACGATGCCCTCGAGCTGGATACCATCCTCGAAGGCGTGGTGAAGCGCCGCACTAAAGGCGGCCTCATCATGGAGCTGGACGGCGTGGAAGCGTTCCTGCCCGGCTCGCAAATTGACGTGAAGCCCATCCGCGACTTCGACATCTACGTCGGCCGCCGCATGGAAGTGAAGGTGGTGAAAATCAACTCCGCGTTCGACAACGTGGTAGTTTCGCACAAGGTGCTCATCGAGAAAGACCTTGAGAAGCAGCGCGAAGCCATTCTGAACAACCTGGAGAAAGGCCAGATTCTGGAAGGCAACATCAAGAACATGACCAACTTTGGCGTGTTCATTGACCTGGGCGGCGTCGACGGCCTGCTGCACATCACCGACATCTCGTGGGGCCGCATCGCTCACCCGAGCGAAGTGTTGCAGTTGGACCAGAAGCTGAACATCGTGGTGTTGGACTTCGACGAAGCCAAGAAGCGTATTTCGCTGGGCTTGAAGCAGTTGACTCCTCACCCGTGGGATTCGCTGCCGGCCGACTTGCTGCCCGGCTCGAAAGTGAAGGGCCGCATCGTGAACGTGGCCGACTACGGCGCCTTCATGGAAGTGGTGCCCGGCGTGGAAGGCCTCATCCACGTGTCGGAAATGAGCTGGAGCCAGCACCTGCGCAACCCGCAGGACTTCATCAAGCAGGGCGACGTGGTGGAAGCGCAGATTTTGACGCTCGACCGCGAAGACCGCAAGATGAGCCTCGGCATCAAGCAGCTGACCGAAGATCCGTGGACCCGCGGCGATTTCGGTGGCAAGTACGCCGTCGGCACCAAGCACAACGGCCTGGTGCGTAACCTCACTAACTTCGGCCTCTTCGTGGAGCTGGAGGAAGGCGTGGACGGCCTCGTGCACGTGTCGGACCTGTCGTGGACCAAGAAAATCAAGCACCCTTCGGAATTCGTGAAGGTGGGCGACCGCCTCGACGTAGTGGTGTTGGAACTGGACCTGGGCGCCCGTCGCTTAGCCCTGGGCCACAAGCAGTTGGAGGAAAACCCCTGGGATACGTTCCAGACGGTGTTCACCCCCGGCTCGGTGCACCGCGCCACCATCACCGAGAAATCGGAGCGGGGCGCTGTGCTGGAGCTGCCCTACGGCATCGAAGGTTTCGCCTACCCGAAAGGTCTGGTGAAAGAAGACGGTAGCAACGCCGAGAACGGCGAGGCCCTGGACTTCCGCGTGACTGAGTTCTCGAAGGACGACCGCCGCATTGTGCTCTCGCACACCGCCGTGTACAACCAGGCCGCGGCCGCCGAGGACGACAGCCGCAACGCCAAGTTCAAGAAGAAGCCTAACGCTAAGGGCGAGCCCCAGGGCGAAGGCAAAATGAGCGACCTGAAGAAGCCAGCCGACGACAAGTCGACTCTTGGCGACCTCGACGCGCTGAGCGCCCTGCGCGACCAGATGGCCGGTGCCGAGCGCAAGGCCGGCGAGCAGAAGCTCGCCGCTGCCAACACCAAGCGCGCTACCGAGCCCGCCGTAGCCGACGAAACTTCGGTGGCAGCCAAAGAGGCCCTCGAAGTGCCCCTGGCCGGCCCCGACAACGCGCAGGCGTTGGAAGATTCGGCCGCCGCTGAGTAAAGCGTTTTGCGCCTGATTCGTCGGGCGCGTAGTTGAGAAAAGCCCCGATACACTTTGTATCGGGGCTTTTTTTGCACCAGCCCTTGCCCAGCCCAACCGAGCTGCGTACCTTTGCGCTCCCGAAAGCCCTCCTGGTGACGTGACCGAGCGGCTAGGTAGAGGTCTGCAAAACCTCCTACGGCGGTTCGAATCCGCCCGTCACCTCTTTTTTTGCACAAAAAAGCCCCGCTGGCCCTTTGGCTAGCGGGGCTTTTTTATGCCTGCCAGGGCCCCAGATATGGTTTTAGGCTAGCTTATGCCTACATTTCGTGGCTGGGCTAAAGCGGCGCAGACCCCGCACCTTCCTCCGTCGTTAATTCATTTCGTTGATATGAAGATTGTTGACCTGCGCACGATGCGCGGCCCTAGCTATTGGTCGGTGAAGCACCATAAGCTCATCGTGGCCAAAGTTGATTTGAAAGAGTTCGCCGGGCAGTGGTCGTGTGCGGTGGCGGGGCTGTCCGAGCGGCTGCTGGCCCTGCTACCCAACATAAGCCAGGCCCAGCAGCCGGCGGGCCTGAGCGGGGCTGGCAACCGCCACACCGCCAAGCATCCCCCACTCACGCCGGAGCGCCTCACCGCCGGCGAGCCGCTGGGCCACGTCATCCAGCACGTGGCGTTGGAGTTGCAGCGCTTGGCGGCCATGCCCGTGTTCTGGGGTAAGTCGTACCCGGCGCGCGAACACGGCGTGGAGTACGTGGTATTTGCTTACCAGGAAGAGCGCGCCGGCCGCGCCGCTGCCGAGGCCGCCGTGGCCGTGGTGGGGGCCCTGTGCCGAGGCCAGGAGGTAGACCTAAAGCCCATCATTGCCGAGCTGCACGAAATCCGGGAGGAGGAATTCTTCGGGCCCAGCACCTACAGTATCGTGGCCGAGGCGGCTTCGCGCAACATTCCGTACATCCAACTCAAGAATACTTCTATTATTCAGCTCGGCTACGGCGTGAACCAGCGCCGCATCTGGGCCACCACCACCAGCCTTACCTCGCATGCTGGGGTGGAGGTGGCGGGCAATAAGAATCGCACCAAGGCCATGCTCGAAGATTCGGGCGTGCCCGTGCCCCGCGGCACCACCGTGTACTCGGAAAACGGGCTGCGCGACGCCATCGAAGAGTTGGGCTTCCCCATCGTGACCAAGCCGCTCAACGGCAACCACGGCAAGGGCGCCACCATTCACATTATGAACTGGGAAGACGCCGCCGAGGGCCTCAAGGCCGCGCAGGCGTACTCGCGGGCCGTGATTGTGGAGCAGTTTATTGAGGGCTTCGATTTCCGGCTGCTGGTGGTGAACGGCCGGCTCATTGCCGCCGCCAAGCGCACCCCGGCCGCCGTGAAGGGCGACGGCACCAGTACCATCCAGCAGCTGATTGACCAGGTGAACGAGGACCCGCGCCGCGGCGTAGGCCACGAAAAAACTCTCACCAGCATCAAGGCCGACGCCCACACGCTGGCCCTGCTGGCCAAGCAGGGGAGGGCCCTGGATACGGTGCTGCCCGCCGGTGAAGTGCAGTTCCTGAAAAGCACGGCCAACATCAGCACCGGCGGCACGGCCTCCGACGTGACCGACCAGATCCATCCCTACAACCTGCTGCTGGCCGAGCGCGTAGCCGGTATCGTCGGGCTCGATATCTGCGGCATCGATCTGATGGCCACCGACATTGCCGTGCCGCTTGACGAGAGCCGTGGGGCCGTGATTGAGGTGAACGCCGCCCCGGGCTTTCGGATGCACATTGACCCAACCGAGGGCCTGCCGCGCAACGTGGCCGCCCCCGTGGTGGACATGCTGTTCCCACCCGGCAGCGCGTCTCGCATTCCCATCATCGCCATTGCGGGCACGAATGGCAAAACCACTACCACCCGGCTCATCGCGCACTTGGTTGCCAGCACTGGCTACAAAGTGGGCTTCACGACTACCGACGGCATCTACATCCAGGGCGTGCAGCTGCAAAAAGGTGACTGCACCGGGGCCCAAAGCGCTGAGTTTGTACTTCGCGACCCGACCGTGAACTACGCGGTGCTCGAAACGGCCCGCGGCGGCATGCTGCGCTCCGGCCTGGGTTTCCACACCTGCGACATTGCCGTGGTGACCAACGTAGCCGCCGACCACCTGGGCCTGCGCGACATTTACACGGTAGAGGAAATGGCGGCCGTGAAGGGCGTGGTGCCCCGCACGGTGCGCAAAAATGGCTGGGCCGTGCTCAACGCCGACGACGACCTGGTGTACGGCATGGCCCGCACCCTGGAGTGCCAGGTGGCCTTGTTCAGCATGAATGAGCACAACCCGCGCATCCGCGAGCACGTGGAGGCCGGCGGCGTGGCAGCGGTGTACGAGGAAGGCTACATCACCATTTACCGCAACAGCTACAAGCTGCGCATCGACCGGGCGGCCGAGTTTCCGGTGACGTTCGGGGGCCGGGCGGGCTTCAACATTGAGAACAGCCTGGCGGCGGCCCTGGCCGGCCACTTGGCCGGATTCAGCCAGGACACCATCAAGACGGCGCTGCGCACCTTCGTGCCGTCGGCCACTAAGACGCCGGGGCGGATGAACGTCTACAAATTCCCCAAGTTCGAGGTCATCGTCGACTACGCCCATAATACGGCTGGCATCACCAAATTCGCCGATTTCATGGACGCCACCACGGCCACCCGTAAAATCGGCGTGGTATCGGGCCTCGGTGACCGCCGCGACGAGGATACGCTGGGCTTTGCGCGCATCGCGGGCCGCATTTTCGACGAGGTAATTCTGCGCCAGGATCGCGACCTGCGCGGCAAGTCGGCCGAGTTTCTGCGCGAAATCATGACCCGGGGCCTGCGCCTCGACAAACCCGACTTGCCCATCACCTACATCGAGAACGAGCCAGATGCCATCGACTACGTGCTGGCTAACGCGCCGGAAGGGTCCGTTGTCACGATATTCACCGAAAACATCACGGCCACAATAGCTAAGCTGGACGCCTACGAGAAAACCGTCTAGAACCGCAGATTAAGTGGATTTAACGGATAAGAACGGATTCTTTGGGATTAAAATTGGGACCCTGGGGCGGGCTGCCGGCTTTTCACCGGCTGTCCGCTAATCGTTGCGGCGGCGCAGGGCCCCCAGGAGCCGGTTTGGAATCCAACGATTACCGGGCAGCCGGCGAAAAGCCGGCAGCCCGGGCCAAAGCCAATAAAAAAGGCCACTCTAGGAGTGGCCTTTTTTGTGGCAGATAAGAAGCTATTACAATCCGTTCTTATTCGTTAAATCCAGTTAATCCGCGGTCTTACTTCAAGGTGAAGGTAGTTTTGCCCATCAGGGCCCCGCCTTCGTACAGCTCCACCGTGTGCACGCCTTTTTTGTAGGCGGCGCCCTTGGCGTAAGTAAATACCACGGGCTGGCGGGTGTTATCGTACACCACGTCCTGCTTCTGGGTGTAAAACGACTCCTGGCCGTCCACGGTGAAGGTGCCGCCGCCGGTGCTCAGGTTGTAGAGGGCGGCACCGTCGGGCTCCAGAATGCGCATGTACACGGCCTTGCTTTCCTTCGGCGACACGTCGTTGCGGCCCAGGGTGAAGGTCACTTTCACCTTCTCCACGCGCTTGGCCTTGAACTCCTCCTTGTCGTCCGTTTTCTCCTTATTCTTGCTCGTGATGATGGCCACCTTGATGTTATCGGCCTGTAAGCGCGAGGCCACCGTCACCTTATCCGATAGGTCGCGGTTGGTTTTGGCAATCGTGCTGATGGTATCCGTCAGCTTGTTCTGGCGCTGCTTCAGGGTGGTGGTTTCGGTGTAGAGCGTTTCGTTATCCTGCTTGAGCTGAGCAATTTCCTCGTCGCGCTTTTTCAGCTGGCCTTCCAGGTTCATGGCGCGCTGCTTGTACTGCTTCTGCATGGCCAGCGAAAAGCTGCCGGCCTTGAAGGAGCGCAGGCGCAGCAGGTCGGCGTTCACGCCGGCAATGCGCGCTTGCAGCGAGTCGTTGCTCTGGCCCAGCTTCTGCAGCTCCTGGCTCTGGCGCTCAAAATCGGCCTTAATTGTCTCGTATTCTTTAATTTGCTCCGCCAGCTTGGTGTCCTTCGCCTGCACGTCGGTTGTGAGCTGCTCGTTCTTGGTTTGCTCCTGGCTGCGCAGGTACAACAGCACGCCGTTGATGCCCAGCAGCACCAACACAAGGGCTACCCAGAGGTAAACGCGGCTGTTGTTTTGGCGGGGTTCAGAATTTTCGTTCGGGTTCATACGGGTGGGGTTTAAGCGAAAAAAAGTTGGGCAAATGCGCGCCGGCCCAAGGGGCGGGCGGCGTAAAAGTAGGGGCTGAAAGCTTTTACGAAATTCAGGTGCCCCAGGCAGTATACTTTTGTTAGGTGAAATCGGTTATCCCACCCTTGGATGCGGCCTACTGGCAGCAGCGCTACGCCGCCGGCCGCGACGCCTGGGACGCCGGGGCTCCTACGCCGCCGCTGCGCGCCTACTTCGACCAGTTACGCACCGCTGCGCAGCCTCGGATTCTCATTCCTGGGGCTGGGCGGGCCTACGAGGCCGAATACCTGTACCGGGCGGGTTTTGAGCAGGTGTTCGTGGCCGATTTTGCGCCCGAGGCTCTCGGGGCCCTGGCCGCGCGGGTGCCCGATTTCCCCGCCGGCCACCTGTTGCAGGCCGACTTTTTTGGCCTGTCCAACGACCCGCCCTATGATTTAATTGTTGAGCAAACGTTTTTTTGTGCCCTGGCCCCCGTCTTGCGGTTGGCCTACGCCCAGCAGTGCGCCCGGCTGCTGCGCCCCGGCGGCACCTTGGTGGGCTTGCTCTTCGACGCCCCCTTTGCCGGAGCCACCGAGCCGCCCTTCGGGGGCACGGCCGCCGAGTACCGCGCGTACTTTGCTCCATATTTCGCGTTTCGGCACTTCGAAACCGCCACCAACTCGCTCGGGCCCCGGCAGGGGCGCGAGCTGTTCATCTGCCTCAAAAAGAACTAATTACAGCCTATGCTCACCGCCCTCGCCAACACGCTTCCGCATTTCCGCCACACCCAGTCGGGCCAGTTTTTTTTGATGGCGGGGCCCTGCGTCATCGAAGGCGAAGACATGGCCCTGCGCATCGCCGAGCGCATCAAGCACCTCACCGACAAGCTCCAGATTCCGTACATTTTCAAGGGCTCGTACCGCAAGGCCAACCGCTCGCGGCTCGATTCCTTTACTGGTATCGGCGACGAAAAGGCGCTGCGCATCCTGCAAAAAGTGGGGCGCGAAATCGGCGTGCCCACCGTGACGGACATTCACGAATCGGAGGAAGCGGCACTGGCGGCGGAGTACGTGGACGTGCTGCAAATCCCGGCTTTTCTGTGTCGGCAAACTGATTTGCTCATCGCCGCGGCCAAAACCGGTAAGGTGGTCAACATCAAGAAAGGCCAGTTCCTGAGCGGTGAGGCTATGAAATTTGCCGTCGACAAGGTGCAGGAATCGGGCAACATGAACGTCATTCTCACCGAGCGCGGCAATTCGTTTGGCTACTCCGACCTAGTGGTGGACTACCGCAACCTGCCCGCCATGCAGCGCTTCGGCGTGCCCGTGGTCATGGACGTGACCCACGCCCTGCAAAAGCCCAACCAGAGCAGCGGCGTGACGGGCGGCCAGCCCGCCCTGATTGAAATCATCGCCAAGGCCGCCATTGCGGTGGGCGCCGACGGCCTGTTCATCGAAACCCACCCCACGCCCACCACGGCCCTTTCGGACGGAGCCAATATGCTGCCCCTCGACCAGTTGGAAGGCCTGCTCCAGCGTCTCACGCGCCTGCGCGACGCCGTACGCCCCACAGGCGAAGTGAGCGCCCAAGGCTTGAACGCCTAGCATCGGGGCCCTGCGGGGCATTACCTGTGATCGGTTTGATGCTACGGGGCCCCTGCCTACAACGAGCGATGATCTCGGCTGCCGAAGATCAGGGACGCAGCCAGAAATCCTGGCGGGGCTGTTTTTTGCGGAAAAAGACCAGGCCGATGTGGAATAAGTCCACGGTGACCGTCACGGCCGGGTGGGCCCGGATGGCATCCCAGGCTTGCTCCATTTCTGCCGACCAGTGGATGTCGTCGAACACGAACACACTGTCTTCGTGAGCGTTGGCTAGGCACTGCTCGAAATAGCGCAGCGTGGGCTCGCGGCGGTGGTTGCCGTCGAAAAACACAAAATCGACGGGGGCCCCCAGGGCGGCCAGGGTTGGGCCCAGAGTGTCGTCGAGGTTGCCCTCCACCAGCTCAATATTGGCCAGGTGCAGTGCGGCGAAGGTTTCACGGGCCACGGCGGCCACGTTGGGACAGCCCTCGAACGTGACGACGCGGTGGCGTGAGTCGGCGGCGGCCAGGTAGGCGGTAGTGAGGCCCAGCGAGGTGCCGAGTTCCAGCACGGTGGCGGGCCGGAAGTGGTTCGCGAGCCGGAACAGCAGCTGCGCCAGGTGCGGCGGCTTGGCGGCGGTGCGGGCAATGGCAGCCACCCGGCGCACCTGCCCGGCCCCGGTGTGCGAGCCGGCCCCTAAATCGGTGACGGTGATGCTGTCCGGGCTGCTCAGCAGCGCCTGCCGCCGCGCCTCGATGGGGGCAAAGGCCGCAAACGTGCCGTCGTGGCAAATAACCGTAGTGTAGAGGCCATACACGAACGGCGAGTGCAGCCCGTGGGCGGTGCCGGCGCGCAGCCGGTACTTCAGGTAAGCAAGGAGTTCAAACAAGTGGGGCCCCGGCGGCCACTGGCAATAACGCAGGCCAACCGGCGCTCGCAAAGCTAAAAGCCATTTGCCAACGGCCCCGGGCTCAGTTCAGGCGGAAGGGCACTATGAGGGTGAACTCGGGAATTTCAACGCTGAATTCCTGGCCGTTGGCTACGCGCTCCATCAGGTAGGTGCCGCGCATTTTGCCCACGCCCGACTTCAGGTTGCAGCCGCTCATATAGTGGTGCGACTGGCCGGGTTCAAGCACGGGCTGGCGGCCTACCACGCCTTCGCCCTCCACCTCGCGCACGGGGCTGTTGGCGTCGTGAATGTGCCAGTGGCGCCGCAACAGCTTCACGGTGAACTCGCTGTTGTTGCGAATCGTAATTTTATAGGCGAACACGAAATGCTCCTGCGTGGGGCTGGAATAATCAGGCAGGTAATTTGTCGTAACCGAAACGGTAACGCCCTGCGTAGTGGTGGTAGGCATAAAAGAATCGGTCAAATAAAGCTGAGAATCCAACAGCGGCCCGTGCCGATTGGTTTTACGCCAAAGATGCTTTCCAAGGTCGGAAACATTTCGTAATTTCTTCTACCCCATGGTAAAAATAGCCGCGAGCTGGCAGCTCGTGCTGGCCGACGAGTTCGCCAAGCCCTACTTCCAGCACCTCATCGCTTTCGTGAAAGGCGAGTACGCCACCGCCACGGTGTACCCGCCGGGGCCCCAAATCTTCCACGCCTTCGACGCCTGCCCATTCGATCAGGTGAAGGTCGTCATCTTGGGCCAGGACCCGTACCACGGCCGGGGGCAGGCCCACGGCCTCTCGTTTTCGGTGGCTGACGGGCAGCGTACGCCACCCTCGCTGCATAACATTTTCAAGGAGTTGCAGAGCGACCTGCCCGCCACGCCGCCGGCCCCCAATGGCAACCTCGACCGCTGGGCCCAGCAGGGCGTACTGCTGCTCAACGCCACCCTCACGGTGCGCGCCGCCGAGCCGGGCTCGCACCAGAAAAAAGGCTGGGAAGACTTCACCGATGCCGTCATTCGCAAGGTATCGGAGGGCCGCGAGCACGTGGTATTCATCCTCTGGGGGGCCTACGCAGGCAAGAAGGCGGAGCTAATCGATGCGAGTAAACATTTGGTGCTGAAGTCGGTGCACCCGTCGCCCTACGCCGCCGACAAGGGCTTCTTCGGTAGCAAGCCTTTCAGCAAAACCAACGCTTGGCTCGAAAGCAAAGGCCTGGGCCCCATCAGTTGGTAGTTCGGTTTATAGCGGTTTTCAGGTCAGTGTACAAGCAAGTACAGAAGAATTATAGAACGGAGTGGCACTTCGTTCTACAGCGCCGGGTACACTGACCCTGAGACTGCTTTAAGTCAAAAAAGAACGTCATGCTGAGCGCAGCCGAAGCATCTCTGCCACACACTAAATCAGTTGATTAGCAAGTGGTAGAGATACTTCGGCTGCGCTCAGCATGACGTTCTTTTTTTGCTATTAACCTCTCCCTATTTGATGGTTTGGAATAGGCGGCTCCAGCGCACTTTGTGGAGGAAATCGGCGTAGGGGTTTATCGAAAGCCAGATGAGGACGGCTTTGCCTACGACGTGGTCTTCGGGCACGAAGCCCCAGAAGCGCGAGTCGAGCGAATCGTGGCGGTTGTCGCCCATCATGAAGTAGTAGTTCTGCTTGAACATGTAGGTTTTCAGTGGCTTACCGTTCTGCAAAATCACGCCGCCCTGCATCGAGATGCCTTCGTTGTGCTCGTAGCGCAGGATAACTTTGTAGTAAAGCAGCGCGTTATCGGCCGTTAGCTCCACGGTTTCGCCTTTTTTGGGCAGCGAGATGGGGCCATAGTTGTCCTTATTCCAGTGATGCAGGCCGGGGGCCCCGGGGAAGTTGATGGTCGTCGGGTAGTCGGGGTTGTCGGGGAATACCGCTTGGTTGATTTCGGGCTGGCCGGCCGGGATGGTTTCGGCGATGACCTCCTTCACGTAGGGCTGCTGCCTGAAGTAGGCCGCCACCGCGGGCGTGCAGTCCACTTCGTAGCCCAGGCCGTAGCCGGGCACCTCGCTCAGCACCGGGTCGCCGTTGGGCTGCTGGTAATCCACCACGCGCTGGGCGCGGAAGGCGGCCACCACCTCGTCGTTGGCCTCGGGAATGCGGATGAAGAACTTGCTCTGCAAGCCAGCCGGGTTGGGGGCTGCCTGGCCGTTGATGTACAGCTGGCGGTCCTTGATTTCGAGCTTGTCGCCAGCAATGGCTACGCAGCGCTTGATGTAGTTGGTGCGCAGGTCGGCGGGGAATTCCAGCTCAAACGGGACGTGAAATACTACTACGTCGTTGCGCTTGATGCTGCTGAAGCCCGGGAAACGGAACGTGGGTAACTGGATGAGGTCGGAGTAGCTTTTCAGGTGGAAAATCGGGTCCGTCTGGTGCGTGAGTGGGATTTGCAGCGGCGTCTGCGGCGTGATGGTACCGTAGTGCAACTTGCTCACAAACAAGTAGTCCCCCACCAGCAGCGTGTCCTCCATGCTGGGCGTGGGGATGGTGTAGGCCTCAAAGGTGGCCCAACGAATGAGGGTGGCCGCCACGATGGCAAACACCAGCGAATCGGTCCATTCGCGGGTTTTGCTCTTGGGTTTGGGGGGCGCGGCGTTGGCGCCGTAGCGCTTGATTTTGAAAAGGGCCATAGGGCAAGGGCGCGGGCCGCAGCCGGCGCTCGGGGCAGAAGTAAATTAAAACAATAAGAACGCAGCTGCAAGCTAACGAAGCTCGCGTCAGCTTTCGCGCCCGGGGTCCTACAGGCCCAGCAGCTCCTTCATGCCGAACACGCCCGGGCGGCCCGGCAGCCACTCGGCCGCGAGCAGGGCCCCCTGGGCAAAACCGGCCCGCGAGTGGGCTTCGTGCGAGAGCACCAGTGTGTCCACGTCGGAGGTGTAGGTCACCACGTGCGTGCCCACCACGTCGGCCGTGCGCTCGCTGAGGACGGCCAGCTCGGCGGGGCCCTCGGCGGGGGTATTGCGCCAACTGGTTTTGGCCGGGAAGTGGGCCAGGATGCCTTCGGCGGTTGTGACGGCGGTACCGCTGGGCTGGTCGAGCTTCTGGAGGTGGTGGATTTCGCGCACCGCCACGTCGTAGCCCCCAAACTGGTGCATTTTGGCGGCGATGTACTCGTTGAAGTGGAAGAACAGGTTCACGCCCACGCTGTAGTTGGAGGCGTAGAACAGGCTGCCGCCCAGCGCGTTGGTGAGGGCCCCGGCCTCGTTCCAGCGGTCCAGCCAGCCCGTCGAGCCGCAGACCACCGGGATGCCCTGGCGCAGGCAGGCCGCCACGTTGGCAAAGGCCGCGTCGGGCCGCGTGAACTCGATGGCCACGTCGGCGGTGGCGGCCGTAAAGTCGGCGATGGCCGGGCCGTCGGACTGGCCGGGGTCCACGATGCCCACAATGCGGTGGCCGCGGCTGGTGGCCAGGGCTTCGAGGGTACGGCCCATTTTGCCGTAGCCGATGAGGAGGATGTTCATGCGAAAAGTTACTTGAAGTGCAGGGCCACGGCCACGCCCGGCACCATCGGAACGCCGGGCCCCCCGGGGGCCCACAGCAGCGTGGGCTGCCAGCGTAGGGTAAGTTCGTCGCCCACGTCGAAGGTTTTCAGGTGCGCGTCCACGATGGCGTCGAGCACCTGCAAGCCATAAACGATGCCGGTGTAGAAGATGAACCCGTCGCGGTAGTGGCGGTAAAAAACGATGCCGTTCTGGATGGCTTCGGGGCTGTTTTCCTTTCCGGCCCGGGGCCCCAGCACAGCGATGGGAAACTTTTGGGCGCGGACCGCCGAGTCGGTTTGCAGCAAATTGCTGGCCTTGCTATACTCTGTCAAAGCCCGCTGCTCAAAAATCAGGATGCCCGCCACCGTGCCCAGGGCCCCGTACACCAGCGGCAGCTTCCACCATTTTCGGTTATAAATCTGGCCCAGGCCGGGCACCAGCGCCAGGTAGCCGGCCTTGGCCGGGGGCGTCATGCGGTAGCCAAACAGCGTGGCGGTGCGGCGCAGCGAGTCTTCGGCGTTTTTTTTGCGCTTGTCGGCCAGCGTGGGCTTGCGGATGCGGGCCGTGTCGGGGCGCACCACGGGCGGCGCGGCGGGGTTGACGGCGTTGGGATTGGTGGGGTCGAAGACTTGGGCGTGGGCAGCCCGGGGGTCCCACGCGGCGCCCAGCGCCAGCAGCAACAATGCCGCGAACCGCAGCAAAGACTTGTTCATACCCAACGGACTAACAGTGAAAGGAAACCTCACTAAGCCGGGTGCAGAATGTGCAGAATGCGTTGCATGTCCTCCACCGAATCGAAGGCAATTTTAATTTCGCCGCTGCCCTTGGGGCCCGGGCGCACTTGCACCCGCGAGCCGAAGCGGTCGGTGAGGTGGCGCTCGGTGCGGCGCAGCTCGGCCACGGGTACCACCGGCTCGGCCGCCGGGCGGGCCGCGCTGCCAGGGCCCTCGGCCGGCGTGCGGCCGAAGCCATTGCGCACCAGCTCTTCCACGCGGCGCACCGACAGCTCCTCGGCCACGATGCGGCGGTACAGCGCTACCTGTTGCTTGGGGTCTTCGATGCTGACCAGGGCCCGGGCGTGGCCCATCGTGATTTCGGCGTCGCGCAAGCCCACCTGCACGTCGGGCGGCAGCTTCAGCAGGCGCAGGTAGTTGGTCACGGTCGAGCGGTTTTTGCCCACCCGCTCGCCCAGCTCTTCCTGGCGCAGGGCGCACTCGCTCAGCAGGCGCTGGTAGCTGAGGGCGATTTCGATGGCGTTGAGGTTTTCGCGCTGGATGTTCTCAATCAGCGCCATTTCCAGCATCTGCTGGTCGTCGGCCTTGCGGATGTAGGCCGGAATGGCGTCGAGCCCCGCCAGCTTGGAGGCCTGCAAGCGCCGCTCGCCGCTGATGAGCTGGTAGGTGTTGGGCCCCAGCTGGCGCACCGTCACGGGCTGGATGATGCCCTGAATTTTGATGCTGTCGGCCAGCTCGGCCAGGGCTTCCTGGTCGAAGTGCGTGCGCGGCTGGTAGGGGTTGGCCTCGATTTGCTCCACCGGAATCAGGCCCACCGAGTTGGCCGGGTGGGGCACCACGATGCGCTCCCGGTCGCCTTTTTTCTCGTAGCTGCCCTCAATCAGGGCGCTGAGGCCTCGGCCCAGGCCACTCATCTTGCGCTTGGGCTGCGGCAACAGCGGGTTGATGGGAGCTTTGTCGTCGTTCTTGTCTACGGTCATCGCGGCAGCTCCTGCGGAAAATGGCGGCAGCAGCAAGTTCAAAATTACGGATAGTCGGGCGAAGCGCAAGCCGGGGCCCGCCGTTCAAATTTTGCCGAACATTTGCGAGCCCCAGCGGGGCGGTCCATCGGTAGAATAAAAAGCCTTCTGCGTTCCAAAGCCCCAGCGGGGCGGCCCAAGTCTTTGCAAACGTTTGGATCGCCCCGCTGGGGCTCTAATGGTTCTCCTTATCTGTGACGCTACCGACGGGACGCTCCGCTGGGGCTAGTTCACGATTCGGAACTAATGCGAAGTCCCAGCACCTCAATTACTTCGCAAACGCCTACGCGCCAGCCTCCTTCCACAAAGTAGCCCCGCACGCCGGGTCGAATGTGCTGGCGGTGGAATTCTTGAGGCCCCGGGCCGAAAAAAAACATGTCAGCCTGCCCAAGCCGAGGAATTTCTCCCGCTGGTAATACCTCCCCGTCCAATCCCAAAAATTCCGGCCAAATCATAAATGTGCCCGTGTGAACCGACTTGTCATCGTACCGAAAATCCCACCGGGTATGCTGGTGGGGCGGTGACCACCGGCCTCCCTCCTCAGCAGTAAAGAAGCGGTAGGTCACCCGAAAACCGGGTGGCCGGCCCATCATTTCGGCGTAGGACTCCATAGCATTTTTGTGGCGCTGGATGAGTTAGTCAGCGGGAAAGATGCGGATAACCAGATGAGCATGATGGCGTAACTGATGCTACGCTGCTTCGTCGGCCGATTCGGCTTCGGGGCGGGCTGCTACGCTGTTTTTTTCCACGATTTCGCGGGCCAGGTTGAGGTAGCTGATGGAGCCTTTGCTTTCGGCGTCGTGCATAATGGCGGGGATGCCGAAGCTGGGGGCCTCGCTCAGCTTCACGTTGCGCGGGATGATGGTGTCGAAGGCTAATTGCTGGAAGTGCATGCGCACTTCCTCCACTACCTGGTTGCTCAGGCGCAGGCGCACGTCGTACATCGTGAGCAGGATGCCCTCGATTTCCAGGTCCGTATTCAGGCGGCTTTGGATGATTTTAATGGTGTTCAGCAGCTTGCCCAGGCCCTCCAGGGCGAAGTATTCGCACTGCACCGGGATGATAACCGAGTGCGCCGCCGTGAGTGCGTTGACGGTGATGAGGCCTAGCGAGGGCGAGCAGTCGATAATGATGAAGTCGTATTCCTCGGCCAGCGGGCGCAGGGCCTCCTTCATCTTGGCCTCGCGGTTGGGCAGGTTAATCATCTCTACCTCGGCGCCCACCAAATCGATGTGGGAGGGCATGAGGTCGAGCTGGGGCAAAATGTTGGTGCTCAAGATAATGTCGCGGGCGTTGATGCCATCGACCATGCACTCGTAGATGCTGTGCTGGATGTCCTTGGGGTCGTAGCCCACGCCGGAGGTGGCGTTGGCCTGCGGGTCGGCGTCCACAAGCAGGGTCCGGTAGTCGAGGGCGGCCAGCGAGGCCGCCAGGTTGATGGCCGAAGTGGTTTTGCCCACGCCGCCTTTCTGGTTAGCTACCGCGATAATTTTTCCCATGAGAAGTAACGGAATACAGGGGCGGCCGGGGCTGGAAAGATAGAAATAAGCCAACGAGGCTAGCAAAGCCGGCCCGGCCGGCCCGGCTTCCCCTTCTACAAAATAAGGCTAAAAAAAACGGATTCGCCAAGCCCGGGCAGGCCCGGCGAATCCGGCAAAGGGTTTTTGGGGCCCCAGGGCCCCGGTGGCTACAGGGTTATGGTTTCGCCGATTTTTAGCAAGTGCAGCTCTTTGCCCGCGGCCTGGGCCTCGGCCAGGGCAGCGGCGTGGTCGATGACCAGCGGCGGGAACGTGTCGTAGTGCATGCCGATGATTTTTTGGGCCCCCACCCAGTCGGCCGCCACCAGCGCGTCGGTGAGGCCCATGGTGTAGTGGTCGCCAATGGGCAGCAAGGCAAAATCCAGCTTGTACCGCTCGCCGATGAGCTTGAGGTCGTAGGTCAGGGCCGTGTCGCCGGCGAAGTAAAACGTGGGCCCCTCGGTGGGGGTGATAACGAAGCCCATGGGCACGCCGCCGTAGGAGCCGTCGGGGAACGAGCTGGAGTGGGCCGCGGCCACGCAATGCACCGTGCCGAAGGGCAGCGCCACCTTGCCGCCCAGGTTGGTGCCGATGACCTCGATGCCCTTGGCGCCGAAGTAGCCGGCCACCTCGGCAATGCCCAAAATGGTGGCGCCGGTGCGCTTAGCAATTTCTTCAGCGTCGGCGATGTGGTCACCATGGGCGTGCGAGAGCAGGATGTAGTCGGCCTCGATGGCGTCTACGTCGATGTCTTTGGCCAGCGCGTTGGGGCGAATGAAGGGGTCGAACAATACGCGGGTAGTGCCGATGGTGGCTAAGAAGGCCGAGTGGCCCAGATAGGTAAGCTGCATAGCTTTGGTGCGGTGGAATATGGGAATGAGGAGACAAGCGGTGCATCGTTGGCCCGGCTAGAGCCAACGGTGTACCGTTACCTTTGCCCGAACAAGCTAAGTTCATTTCTGTTCGTATGCGGCGTTTTTGGGGCCCCTGGGCCGTATTTTTGGCCGGGGCTGGGGCCCTGGCGGGCTGCCAGGGCCCCGGCGCGTCGGCCCCCGACGAGCGCCGGGTGTTCCGCTACAACCAGCCCGAGGCTCTCACCTCGCTCGACCCCGCCTTTGCTCGCAACCAGGCCAACCGCTGGGCCGATGAGCAGCTATACAACGGCCTCGTGGCCCTAGACTCGGCCTTGGAGCCGGCCCCGGCGCTGGCCCGGCGCTACACCGTGTCGCCCGACGGGCGGCTTTACACGTTCGTGCTGCGGCCGGGCGTGCGCTTTCACGACAGTGAGGTATTCCCCGGCGGGCGGGGGCGGGTCGTGACGGCCCACGACTTTGTGTACTCTTTTAAACGTATCCTCGACCCGGCCACGGCCAGCACCGGCGGCTGGATTTTCCGGGGCAAGGTGCTGGAAACGCCCGATGGGGCCCCCAGCGATACCTGCTTCGTGGCCGTGAACGACTCCACGCTGCGCATCCACCTCAAGGCGCCGTTCATTCCTTTTCTGGGCATCCTCACCATGCACTACGCCTACGTGGTGCCTCACGAGGCGGTGGCCAGGTACGGCAAGGATTTTCGGGAGCATCCGGTGGGCACGGGGCCCTTCCAGTTCCGGCTTTGGGATGAGGGCAACGTGCTGCTATACCAGAAGAACCCGCACTACTGGCGGCGCGATGCCCGGGGCCGCCAGCTGCCGTATTTGGATGCGGTGGCCATCAGCTTCATTGCCGACCGCAAAACGGAATTCCTGACATTTATGCAGGGCAAGCTCGACTTCCTATCGGGCATCCGCGAGGGCTCGCGCGACCTGGTAATGAACCGCGACGGCACCGTGCGGGCCGATTTCCGGGGCAAGTTCACGGTGCAGAAGGTGCCGTACCTGAACACCGAATACCTCGGTATTCAGCTCGATAGCACCCACCTCACCGGCGAGCAGGCGGTGCAGGGCCGCGCCCTGCGCGACGTGCGCGTGCGCCAGGCCCTGGCCTGGGCCCTGAATAAGCCCGAAATGACTGCTTATCTGCTTAACCACGTGGGCCAGCCCGGCACGTCGGGCTTCGTGCCGGCGGCGTTGCCCTCGTTTTCGCAGACACTGGTGCCGGGCTACGACTACCAGCCGGCCAGGGCGCGGGCGCTGTTGCGGGCGGCCGGCTGGGGCCCCCGGCATCCGCTGCGCCTGCGCCTGAGCACGGTGGCCGAGCGCAAGGAAATCGGCGAGTACCTGCAAAAGCAGTGGGCCAACGTGGGCATCCAGGTGCAAATCGACATCAACCAGTCGGCGGCCCAGCAGGAGCTGGTGGACAATGGCCGGGCCGCCTTCTTCGCCAAGAGCTGGCTCGGCGACTACCCCGACGCGGAAAACTACCTGGCCCTGTTCTACAGCCCCAACTTCAGCCCCGCGGGCCCCGACAAAACCCACTTCAAAAGCGCCGCCTACGACCGTCTGTATGACCAAGCTATCCGCACCCAGGATGCGGCCCGGCGCACGGCCCTCTACCAGCAAATGGACCGCTTCGTAGTGGCCGAGGCCCCGGTCATCAGCCTTTACTACGACGAGCTGATTCGCCTGAGCCAGAACAACGTGCGCGGCCTGAAGGCGAATCCTATGAACCAGCTGCTGCTGGAGAGCGTGTGGAAAATCTGAACCGCAGATTAAGTGGATTTAACGGATAAGAACGGATTCGGGGGAGCCATTGGAAGGGGCCCTGGGTGGAGCGGGCTGCCGGCTTTTCGCCGGTTGCCCGCCAATCGTTGCGGCGAGGTAGGGGCCCCAGGAGCCGGTTCAACGCTGCAGCGGTTCAACGATTCGACGATTACCGGGCAGCCGGCGAAAAGCCGGCAGCCCGGGCTAACCCGTCCAAAGCCAATAAAAAAGGCCACTCATTGAGTGGCCTTTTTTGGTAGCAGATAAGGGAGCAATTACAATCCGTTCTTATCTGTTAAATCCACTTAAGTAGTCGCGCAAAAGTAACCGTAGTAAAAAAGGCGGTCATGCTGAGCGCAGTCGAAGCATCTCTACCGCAATAGTAATTATTTACTTACGAGGTAGAGATGCTTCGACTGCGCTCAGCATGACGTTCAATTCAATACGCTTACTTGTGCGTGAGTACTTAATCTGCGGTTAAGACTTCCTCTTACCCTGGGCTTCGCGCTCCTGCGAGGCCTTCATGGCCTCGGCGATGCGGGCCTGGAAGCCGGTGGGCTTCTTGTCCTTGTTCTTCACCTTGTTGGCTTCGAGCTGGGCGCGAATCTTGGTGTCGTCAACGAACGTCTTGGTGATGGCTTGCTGGGCGAAGGTGATGATGTTCGACACGAAGTAGTACCAGGTGAGGCCCGCGGCAAAGCTGTTCAGCACGAACAGGAAGATGATGGGCATCAGGTAGCTGTAGAACTTCATGGGGCCCTGCATGGCCGTGTTCACCTGGTTGCTCTGCCAGGTCATGAGCAGGGTGGAGGCCGTCATCAGCAGCGTGAACATGGACACGTGGTCGCCGTACCACTTCACGAAAAAGGGCAGCTTGGCAAACACGTCGTAGCTACTCAAGTCCTTGGCCCAGAGGAAGTGCTCCTGCCGCAGCTCGATGGCGTTGGGGAAGAACTGGAACATGGCGAACAGGATGGGCAGCGTGAGGATTGTGGGCACGCAGCCGCTGAGCTGGCTTACTCCGAAGGTGGAGTAGAGCTTCATCGTTTCCTGCTGCACCTTGGTAGCGTCGTCGCCGAACTTCTCCTTGATGGCGTCAATCTCCGGCTTCAGCACCTTCATGCGGGCCTGGCTCTCGTAGGTTTTGTACGTGAGGGGCCAGGTAACCAGCTTGATGAGCAGCACCAGCAGCGCGATGATGATGCCGTAGTTGCTGATGTACTGGGCCAGGAAGTGGAACACCGGCAGGATGATGAACTGGTTCACCCACCGGAACAGGCCCCAGCCCAGGTACACGTTGCGGTCGAAGCCCGGGGTCACTGCTTTGAGCAGGTTGAACGAGTTGGGGCCGAAGAAGTAGCGAAAGTGGCCGCGGCCCTGCTCCGCCTCGGCCACTGGCAAGGTGAGCGTGGTGCTCATGGTCTTGATAAACGTGGAGTCGTTGGCGTCGGGCACAGCCGTGTTGAAGGTGCCAGTGCTGAACGGCTGGTCGTCGGCAATCAGGCCGGCCACGAAGAAGTCGTGCTTGTGGGCGGCCCACCTCACGGGGCCCTCCGACTTGCTTTCCTCGGGCTTCTCGCTGGTCTCGGCCATGGCAGTGTGGCTGCCGGCGGCCGAGTAGTGGTTGATGGTGGAGTGGTTTTGGTTCTGCTTACGGTCCTGCTCCGTCTGGCGCACCCGGTCGAGGAACGTGAACGTGAGCGGCTCCTGGGCCACGGTGCGCTCCAGGCCGTTGAAGCGCAGGTCGTAGGCCAGCTCATAGCTGTCGGTGGGCAGGCTGTAGGTCTGCACGATGGTGCCGCCGGCCACCGCCGCCGTAAAGCTCACGCGCTGGGCGGGGCCCGCCGTGGTCACGGCCGAGGGTTGGAAGTTCAGGTCCGAGAAGTGAATCGTCTTGCCGTCCACGGTTCGGAAGCGCGTGTCGAAGCGCGCGCTCTTGGCGTCAATTAGGTTCAGCGGCTTGCCGAAAAAGGTCTTGTACTTGTTCAGGCGCACGGCCGTCACGCGGCCCCCGCGCGAGGAAAACGTGATGGTGAGGTTGGCGTTTTGCAGCGTCACGGCCTGCACCGGGCCGGCGGCCGAGTCGAGCGGCGCGTCGGGGACGATGCCGCCGGCTGGTACGGCGGCGATGGCGGCCCCGGGGGACCCCGCGGCGGCCTTGATGGCGGTGCGGGCGGCGGCCGTGGCGGCTTCTTGCTTTTTGGCTTTTTCAACGTCGGCCTGTTTGGGGCTGAAGAAGAACAAGTACACCAGAATCAGGGCCGATATGAGAAATAGGCCGGTAGCGGAATTTTTATCCATTAACGTAACTGTGAAACGATGCGCAAAGGTACGGCAGCCCCCGCCGATGGCGCGGGGCCCCAGTAAGTGTTTATAGACAGGCCGTCATGCTGAGCGCAGCCGAAGCATCTCTCCCGTTGAGTAATTTATTTACTGCTGCAGGAGAGATGCTTCGGCTGCGCTCAGCATGACGGCCTATTGGCATGACGGCCTGGGGCCCCTAATATTCTGCCTATCCCTTGCGGTGCTGCATGGCGGCCCGCACGAAGCGCACGAATAGCGGGTGGGGGTTCTCAACGGTACTTTTTAGCTCGGGGTGGAACTGCCCGGCCACGAACCAGGGGTGCACGGCCTGGGGCAGCTCGATGATTTCGACCAGGCCGGTTTCGGGGTTGGTGCCCGAGGCCGACATGCCAGCGGCCTCGAACTGGGCCAGGTACTCGCCGTTGAACTCGAAGCGGTGGCGGTGCCGCTCGCTGATGTGGGTCTTGCCGTAGGCCTTGGCCGCCCGCGAGCCGCGCCGCAAGTCGCAGGCGTAGGCCCCCAGGCGCATGGTGCCGCCCTTCTGGGTAATGTCCTTCTGCGACTCCATCATGGCGATGACGGGGTGCGGCGTGAGGGGGTCCATCTCGGTCGAGTTGGCGTTGGTCAGGCCCAGCACGTTGCGGGCGTACTCCACCACGGCCACCTGCATGCCCAGGCAGATACCGAAGAACGGAATCCCGTTTTCGCGCACGTACTGCACGGCGGCAATCTTGCCCTCAAAGCCGCGCTCGCCGAAGCCCGGGGCCACCAGTACGGCATCCACGCCGCGCAGGCTTTCGGCCACGTTCTCGGGCGTGAGGTGGTCCGACTGGATGCTGCGCACCTTTACCCGGCACTCGTTGAGGGCCCCGGCGTGCACGAACGACTCGTTGATGGACTTGTAGGCGTCGGGCAGCTCTACGTACTTGCCCACCAAGGCGATGGTCACTTCCTCGGTGGGGTTTTTGAGGCGGCCCAGGAAATCTTTCCACGCCTCCAGGTCGGGCTGCAGGGCCCCACCGGTCAGCTTCAGGCGCTTGATGACCCGCTCGTCGAGCTGCTCCTTCAGCATCATCAGCGGCACCGAGTAGATGGTGTCGGCGTCGAGCGACTCGATGACGGAGTTGATTTTAACGTTGCAAAACAGCGCAATTTTGCGCCGCATTTCGGGCGGGATGGAGTGCTCGGTGCGGCAGACCAGGATGTCGGGCTGTAAGCCGGCCTCGCGCAAGTCGCGCACCGAATGCTGCGTGGGCTTGGTTTTGAGCTCGCCGGCGGCGGCCAAGTACGGCAGCAGCGTGAGGTGAATTACCAGCGAATCGTTGGGCGGCAGCTCCCAGCGCAACTGGCGCACAGCCTCCACGAAGGGCAGGCTCTCGATGTCGCCGATGCAGCCGCCGATTTCGGTAATTACTACGTCGAACTCGCCGCCTTCGCCCAGCAGCAGCATCCGCCGCTTAATCTCGTCGGTGATGTGGGGCACCACCTGTACGGTTTTGCCAAGGAAGGCGCCTTCGCGCTCGCGCCGGATCACGGTGTCGTAGATGCGGCCCGTGGTGACGTTGTTGGCCTGCGAGGTGGGGGTGTTCAGGAACCGCTCGTAGTGGCCTAAATCAAGGTCGGTCTCGGCACCGTCGTCCGTCACGTAGCACTCGCCGTGCTCGTAGGGGTTGAGCGTGCCCGGGTCGATGTTGATGTACGGATCGAATTTTTGGATGGTGACTCGGAACCCTCTGGCCTGCAAGAGCTTGGCCAGCGAGGCGGAAATGATTCCTTTGCCGAGTGAAGAGGTGACGCCGCCGGTGACGAAAATAAATTTCGCGGCCGACGCTGGGGTTGGGGGGTTGGAGCGTTCAGGCATGACGGGGGACAAAGTTATAGTGCCGCCGCCGCCCGCCGGCTCTGGGCCGCGATTTTGCGGCGCGGCGGGCCTAATTTCTTCGGTTCTTCGAGCCTGGACGGCGGCCAATTACCGTCCTTTTCGTACGCCACATGGGCCTTTACTACCAGCCATCCAACAAGATGCCGCGGCGCGGGGTGCTGCTATTTTTGCTGGGCGGCATAGCCGCCGCCGCGCTGGCATTTGCCTACGGCTACGCGCTGTGGCACAGCCGCTACATAAGTTTTTTCTGTGCCTGGCGTTTGGCGGGGCCCTAGGGGCGGGGCTACGGGGGCTGATGCGGCGGGGCCAGTTGCGCAGCCCGGGGGGTATGGCGCGGCCGGCCCTGCTGGTGGGCCTGGTGGCCGTGTATCTGGAGTGGAGCGTGTACCTCACCATGCTTTTCGGGACGAAAGCGCCCGCCGCTACCGCTGAGCCGGGCGTGGCATTGAAGGTCATCAGCTCGGCGGGGCTGAGTGTGGCCAGTACCTCATTCAGCCCCAGCCTATTTACGGCTATTCTGGCGTAGCCGTCGCACATGTGGAACGCCACACGCCAAATCAACGAAACCGGCACCTGGTCGCTGAAAAGCACTACGCCGTCGGGCCTGGTGCTGTGGGCCATCTGGCTGATTGAGGCTACCATCATTGTGGGCGGCGCCTACCTGATGGCGGCGGCGCAGGCGCAGGAGCCCTTTTCGGAAGCCACCGGTGCCTGGGCCGACGAGGAAACGCTGGCCCATCCCGTGGGCTACATCGCGCAGACCGCCGACGCCCGCCGGGCTTTCGAAACCGGCTAGTTTCACCTACTCAAGCCCTACGTGGCCGAAACCGAGCTCGACCAGTTTGCCCGCGTGAAGCTGTACCCGGGCCCCCAACGACGATGCCTGCCAGTTCCTGACGCTGTAAAACGTAACTGCCGAGCGCGATAAAAAAGGTAAAGCCACCCAAAAAACCACTATCGTAGTGTAGCGCCCGGCCATCTCGCCCGCCGCCTGCCAGGCGCTGAAAACCCAGTTCGGGAGCCCGCCAGCCGCCGTCCAATAGGGCCCCGGGTGGGCGGGGCGCCCGGGGCCCGGCACCGGGCAAAAAGCTCCTCGCTCGCAACTATTGCGTAAATTGGGGCCCGTGTTGCTTCGTTCCTTCTACTTCCTGAGTTTGCTGGCGCTGGGCGCCACCCACCTCGCCGCCTGCGCCCAGGCCCCTGAAAAAATGCCTGCCGCGGCCCCATTGCCCGGCGCCGAAAAGCTGCCCTGGCTGCGTAATTTGCTTGACAGCTCGGTTGTGCTGCGGCCCCACGCCGTGGCCCTTGTGTTGGCCGACGCCGCCACCGGCGAGCCGCTGTTCGCCCAAAACGAAACCAAATACTTCGTGCCGGCCAGCAACATGAAGCTGCTCAGCCTCTACGCCGGCCTGAAACTGCTGCCCGACTCGCTGCCCAGCCTGCGCTACTTCAGCCGCGGCGACACGCTGTTCTTCCAGGGCACCGGCGACCCCACATTCCTGCACGGCGACGTGCCCAGCCGCCGCGCCTTCGCGTTTTTGCAACGTGCGCCCGGCCTGCTCGCCAGCTGCGACATTGCCTGCTCCACGCCCTACGGTCCCGGCTGGCCCTGGGACGATTTCGGCTACTACTTCCAGCCCGAGCGCACGGCGTTTCCGATTTATGGGAACACCGTGCGCTTCTACGCCACTCCGCCCGCGGGCAAGGTGGCCAGCCGGCTGCGCGTGCTACCCCAGTATTTTGCGCCGCTCACGGGGCCCGTGCCGGCCGCGCTGCGCACGCCTAATATCGACAAGGACACCCATGTAATTCGGGCCCTGGACGAGAACCGCTTCTACGTGGTGGCGCCGTTTAATAAAAGGTGGATCGACGAGGTGCCGTTCCGTACCAGCCGCGCCTTCACGCTGCGCCTGCTCGGCGATACGCTGCGGCGGCCGCTGGTGGGGGCCCCCTGGCGCCCGCGCCCCACCGATGTGGTGCATACCCTGCGCGGCCTGCCCGTGGACAGCCTCTACCGCCGGATGCTGCGCGTGAGCGACAACTTCCTGGCCGAGCAGCTCTTGCTGATGGCCAGCACTACCGTGGGCCTGCACGATTCGCTCAGTGCGCAGCGCGTGATTCGGTACGTGCGCAAAAAATACCTCGGCACTCTGCCCGACCCCGTGGCCTGGGCCGACGGCTCGGGCCTCTCGCGCCAGAACCTTGTCACGCCCCGCACCCTGGAGGCACTGTTGCTGCAACTGCACCGGGAGGTACCCGAGCCCCGCCTGCTGAGCCTGCTGGCCGCCGGCGGCCGCCAGGGCACGCTGCGCAAGCGCTACCACGACGCCCAGGGGCCCTGGGTGTGGGGCAAAACCGGCTCGCTCGCCAACAATACCAACCTGAGCGGCTACCTGCGCACCAAAAGCGGCCGCCTGCTGGCCTTCACTTTCCTGAACAACAACCATATCGTCGACAGCGGCGACATCCGCAACGAGATGGAACGCGTGCTGCGCCAGGTGCGGGCGCGGCTGTAGGTAGGGCCCCGGGTGGCGGTTGGACAGGCGGCAACTGCGTCGCCTTCCAAACTGCCCCGGGGCCCCGCCGCTACCCCGCTATGGGGCCCCGCAGCTCGGGGGCCCGGCGCAGTTTGGTGGCTTGCTCGTAGGCGTAGCCCAGGCCCAGTAGGGGCCCCTCGGCCCAGGCAGGGCCCACCAGCGAAAGGCCCACCGGCAGGCCGTGCGCCTGGCCCATGGGCACGGTGAGGTGCGGGTAGCCGGCCATGGCCGCGGCCGACGAGAAATCGAGGCCCGAGGAGTAGTCGCCGTTCACCAAATCGATGCAGCCGGCCGGGCCGGTGGTGATGCCGACGATGGCGTCGAGCCGGTTGGTTTGCAAAACGTTGTCGAGGATTTTGCGGGCGCCACCCTGCGAGCGGGCCAGGGCCGCGCGGTACTTGGTGCTGGCCAGGCCGTCGGTTTTCTGGGCTAGCTCCAGGGTTTCCTGCTGGAAGAAGGGCATGGCCTGCGCGGCGTGCTGGGTGTTGAAGGCGATGACGTCGGCCAGGGTTTTCACCGGGGCCCCCGCCCCGGCCAGGTACTGGTTCAACCCGGCCTTGAACTCGTAGAGCAGCACTTGGTATTCGGCGTCGCCGAGGGCCCCCGCGGGCCTGGCCACCTCTACTTCAACCACCGTCGCGCCCTGCGCTTTCAGGGCCGCCATGGCTTGCTGCATGAGCGCAATGGCGGGCGAGGTGCCAGTGAGGTGGGTTTTCTCCACACCCAGCCGCTTGCCTTTCAACGCATTCGTGTCCAGATACTTGGTGTAGTCGGCTTGGGCGTAGGCAGCGCTGCCTTTGGTAGCGGCATCGGCGGCGTCTTCGCCCGCCAGGGCCCCCAGCAGCAGGGCGGCGTCGCGCACGGTGCGGGCCATGGGGCCGGCCGTGTCCTGGGTGGCCGAGATCGGGATGATGCCTGTGCGGCTAAGCAGCCCCACGGTAGGCTTGAGGCCCACCAGTCCGTTCACCGAGCTGGGCGACACCACCGAGCCGTCGGTTTCGGTGCCGATGGCCACGGCGCACAGGCTAGCCGCCACGGCCGCCCCCGAGCCTGCGCTGGAACCGCTGGGCGTGCGGTCGAGCACATAGGGGTTTTTGGTTTGGCCGCCGCGGCTGCTCCAGCCACTGGTCGAGCGCGACGACCGGAAATTGGCCCACTCGCTGAGGTTGGTTTTGCCCAGCACCACGGCCCCGGCGGCGCGCAACTGCTTGACGATAAACGCATCCTGCGCCGCCTTATGGCCGGCCAGGGCCAGCGAGCCGGCGGTGGTTTGCTGCTGGTCGCCGGTGTCGATGTTGTCTTTGAGGAGCACCGGAATGCCGTGCAGGGGCCCCCGCACCTTGCCGGCCTTGCGCTCGGCGTCGAGTGCATCGGCCAGCTTCAGGGCGTCGGGGTTGGTTTCGATGATGGCGCGCAGGTTGGGCCCCTTGGTATTTACTTCTTCAATGCGCTTCAGGTACTGCTCGCACAGGGCCCGGGCGGTGTACTTGCCCGATTGCATGTGCTGCTGCAAGTCGGCCACGGTGGCTTCGTGCAGGGCGAAGGTCCCGGGCGCGCCGGTGGGGCCCGCCGCGGCCGGGTCGGTTTGCGCCGGGGTGGACGGGGCGGTGGAGCAGCCGGCTAGCGTGAGCGTGGAAACGGCAGCGCTGGCCAGCGCGCCGGTGCGGAGGAAAAAGCGGCGGTTCATGAGGAGGTCGTTTGGGGCAACAAGGTAGTGCGGGGGCCGCCATCGGCGCAAGGGCGGGGCCCGTGGCGGGCCGGGCTCCAGGCATTATTCAATATTATCTATCAATCATTTCATATTTCAAAATTGAGCTCATAATTAGCCCTTATCGTTGGCCGAGAAAATGCTCCCATTGGCGGTTTTTCGGTGCGTGTTTGCCGAAAACCAGGGGCCCTGGACGGGGTCCCTGTGCCGCCCTGCCCGGGGCCCCTGGTAATTTTGTATCACTCAAACTAACCAGGAAAACACTCTTTACGAGCACTTAGCTTCGATTAAGGTTCAGGTTATTTCACTTCGCTATTTTATTCTTTCTCCATGTTGTTCTTGTCTACTCTTTCGTTTTCGACGGCCCTGCGCCGGGCCCTGCTGGCCGCCTTGGCGTTGGGCTTGCCCGCCGCCGCCGTAGTCTAAACCATCTCCGGTTTCAGCCCCGCCCAAGCAGCGGCGGGCGCCACGGTCACCATTTCGGGCGCCGGCCTCGGCCCGAAAGACCTCGAATCGGTAACAATCAACGGGCAGACCATGAGAATCATCGGTAGCCAGGGCTGACGCTCAGTAAGCGCGGCCAGCGCCACTTCGGTTTTAAACTCGGCCGTACAGCGGCGGCGGGTGCGTTTTGGGGTCATAATCGAGCTAAGCTAGCCCGCCTAAACTGTCCAGTTTTTGGGGAGCACTACAGCTAGACTCTAAAAAAAATTAACCAGCTACTTTTCAACTAATCCTTGTTTATTGTGAAAAATAATACTCGTCGCTCACCCGCTTTCCGAAACCTTGGCCGTTGGATTATGCTACTATTGTGCGTGGGGCTGGTAGCCGGAACCCATGCTACCGCCCTGGCACAAGCATGCAACCTGACGATAGCTAATAACAACGCTAATACGACTTATAACATCACGACTGCTAATCAGGTCGTTTGCGTGACCGCAACTACCCTCAGCCGGGATATCATTATCGACGCCCCCAATTGTACTGTCAATTTTAACGGCAGCAACTCCAGCACATACACCGGAAGCTTGACTGTGACCACTAAGGGGACCAACTGCGTCATCAATAATAACAGTGGCTGCAACGTCTCCGGTAGCTCCAACGCCATCAATGCCACTACAACCATCAACAACAACAGTGGGGCTACCTGGAGCGGGAATTTTTATAACGGCGGCAATAAAATTATGGCGCCGCTCACGGTGGTGAATGCTGGTACCTGGGGCGGCGGCAATCAATTAGAAGCCAAAGGCAACTTGACGTTTACTAACACGGGCACGGTCAACGGCGTGCTTTTCTATGGCGGTTCGACCACGGGCCAGGCGTTTGTGCTGAGTAACAACGGCACCTGGAGTGGGCAGGTGGGAGCCAACTTTACTGGCAGCCTGAGCATCAGCAATAGCAGTAGCAAAACCTGGAGCGCCAGCCTGGCCATGAACTCGCTCACGGCTTTCGCCATCAACAACCAGGGCACCTGGGATGCGGCGCTGGGCTCATTCACGGTGGGCAGCCCGGGTAATGCCAACATCATCAATTCGGGCACCTGGAACAACCAAGGGTTCGGTCAACTGACGGGCACTACTACCATCACCAACAGCGGCGTCTGGAACAATACCCAGGTGAGCGTGAGCGGCAGCCTGACCATCAATCATTCAAATACGACGGCCAATACCTGGAAGGGCGTACCAGTAAATGAAAGCTCGCTGACAATAAATAATAGCGGTAACTGGGGTCTGGACATCCACTTTCCCGTCACGGGTCCTAATACTTTTACGACGCTGGCTGGCGGCACCATCACGCAGGGCAACGGACTTATCGTTGATGGGCCGACGACTTTCCAGAATAACAGCACGTTTACCATCAGCAAGCCGAGCTTTGTCCTGCCGGCCGGTTCCAGCATCAGCAACCTGGCGGGTACCTTCAACTTATCGGGCGGCGTTGACAACAAAGGGAGCATCAGCAACCAAGCCACGCTGAATGTCACGGCTTACCAAACGTCCACCAACACCGGCACGTTGGTCAACAGCCGTTCCGGTCAGATAAACGTGTCATCATCTTTCACCAATAGCGGGACCGTGACGAATAGCGGGACGGTGGCTACCATCGGCTCGTTCACTAACAGTGGGACTATCAGCGGCCCGGCCAGCCCCCTGCGCGGCAGCTTTACCGTGACGGGTACCTCGGCGAATAGTGGCATTTTTGGCGGCAACACCTCTGCCAACCAGTTAAATTTCTGCGAATCAAACACCGCGCAGCCCACTCATAGAGGCTTCGACACGCAGAGTGGAACTGTCGGCTCGAGCACCACTATCTGCTCCGCAACACCGCTGCCGGTGGAGCTTGTGCGTTTCGACGCCGCCGTAGCCAATGGAAGGGTGGTGCTGAGTTGGGCCACGGCATCGGAGAAAAACGCTGCCTATTTCGTCGTAGAGCGTAGTGCCGACGGGCGTCGCTTCGAAAGCCTGTTGACCACCAAGGGCCAAGGCACTTCGACGACTTTGACTGAATACCAGGCCACCGACGGGCAGCCCCTGGCAGGCCAGAGCTACTACCGTCTCCGGCAGGTCGATACAGATGGCACAACAAGCTACTCACCGGTGAGCGCCGTGAACCTGGAAACCCGTCTCATCCGCTTCACCTTCGCTCCCAATCCAACATCCGATGAGGTATTGATAACCCTGGCTGCCGGGCCTGCGCAGCCGGGTACCGGGGATGTGTTCAGCCTCAACGGCCAACTGATGCTGTCGCAGTCATGGGAAGGTGGCGGGGCCGTTCCGCTCGATATGCGCACCTTGCCGGCAGGCGTGTACCTGTTGCGAATCCGGACGGCGGGCCAACAAACCATGCACCGGTTGTTGAAGCTCTAGCAGCCAAAATCCTGCAGATAACTATGGGCGCGACTACAGATTCTGGGTCACGAAATTCGTCATCCGGCGGTAGGGGTGCAGCAGGGCTTACGCATCAAAATTGCACGAGTGCCTTTACTGCATCCGGTACCGTTTCACAACCATTTGTGGTAGTCAGGTTTTCGAACCAAATGTGCCCTCACGAGCTAGAAAAAAGGTGCAGAATTTTTGATGCGTAAGCCCTGCATCGGTAGCGGTAATGGTAAAGGAAGTAGCCAGTAGGTGCAGGTGGTGATGCCGCCGGCCGCGGCTACGGGCTACATGCGCCTCACTACTACGAAGGGCACGGCCCTCACGGCACCTAAGTTGGGCATCACCCGCAAGTCGTCGGATGTGAAGTATGCTGCTCAGGTGGCGCCTGGCAACGTGGTCACGGCCACGGGCAACTACTCGACCCCCACGATGGGCGACCTCAACAACAACGGCTTGGTGGACCTGATGCTGGGCCAAGGCGACGGCACCATTCGGTAGTATGAGCAATCGGCTGCTAAGTCGACTAACTTCGGCCCCGGCACGCTGCTGCAAAATGCCAACGGCATTGCCCTGACCGTGGGCGACGTCAACAACGCCAACACCAAGTACGCCAAGCCTACCCTGACTGACCTCGACGGCAACGGCCTGTTGGAGCTGCTGGTAGGCGAGGAAATTGGTCGGGTGCTGCGCTACGAGCAAGTAGCTGCCACGGGTACCGATGCGCTGCGCTTCAATCGGACCCTGCTTTTTGCCAACCCCTACGGCACGGCCACGGCCAGCGCCCCCACCAACGGCTCGTACGCCCGGCCCGCGATGACCGACCTCGCCAGTAACGGCCTGCTCGACGTGCTGGTGGGCAGTAACGACGGCACCATACTCCGCTACGAGCAAATGGCTGCCAGTTCGCTCACGTTTAATAATCCTCCTAGCCAAATGTAAGCTGGTCGATGGCACCGTCATTGACGCCGGCGACGGGGCCAAGCCGTTGCTGACCGATTACAACGGCGACGGCTACCTCGACATGCTGCTCGGCAACAAGGCCGGTACCACTGTCCTCTACACGCAGTCTGCGGCCAATTCCGTGAAATTCAAGTTGCTGAATACCCTCACAGACGACAAAGGCACCAACATCAGTACGCCCAGCGCGGCCCTGGTCATTACCGATATCGACGGCAACGGCTTTTTCGACCTGTACGTGGGCAACGCCAACGGCACCTTGCTCCGCTACGAGCAAACGCAGCCGGCGCCGCTGCCCGTTACGCTCACGGCCTTTACCGGCCAAGCCACGGCCCGTGCCAACGTGCTGCGCTGGGCCACTGCTTCGGAAAAAAACAGCGCCCGCTTCGTAATTGAGCGTGCCGTGGGCGCCGAGTTCGTCGCCGTGGGCAGCGTAGCCGCCGCTGGCAGCAGCAGCGCCCTCAGCTACGAGTTTGCCGACGCTACCGGCCTGGCTGCCGGCACCGCCTACTACCGCCTGCGCCAGGAAGACCCGGACGGCACCGTGGCCTACTCGCCCGTGGTAGCCATCGTGCGGGCTGCCGGGGCCCTGGGGCCCCCCGTGGCCACCGCCTGCCCCTCGCCCTTCGCCGAAACCCTGTCGGTGGCCCTGCCCGGCGCGGTAGGGGCCGTGGCGGCCACGGCGGCGCTGCTCACCACCGCTGGCAGCCCATCCACCGCCAGGCCTCGCCGCTGAGCGGCACGCCCCAGGCCCTGCCTGGGCTGCCCAACCTGCCCGCCGCGTCCTTGGTTGCCTGCTGGCGTGCGGGGGCTGCACCGGGCCGTCCGCCAGGGCCAGCGGAAAGAAAGCAGCCCAATAAGGGAAACCGGATTAAACGCTGAGCGGCTTTGGGGCTCTTACCTGGCAAGGGCCCACCGGGCCAGGAGTGGGCCGCTGGCCCGCGCCGGCGGCCGGGCCCCTCCACACTTTTCTGGCGCGCACGGTGGCGAACAGGTTGTTTTTGCTTGGCTTTCTGGCCTGCCTTGGCGTGGCCCCGCACCGCACCCAGGCCCAGCCCATACTGCCGCCAGCGGCGCGCGCCGATTCCCTGGCCGCCCGGCCGGCGGGGCTACCTTCGCAGGTGGTGCTGCGGCTTGATTACGCCGCCCGGGTGCTGTTTGCCGGGCGCGACTACGGCGTCCGGCAGAGTGCAACCACACCGTCGCTGCTCTACAACCACCGCAGCGGGGCCTACGCGGGCGTCTCGGGCGGCTTCTACAGCCAAGCGTCCCCCAGCTACGTGCTCACCGACTTCTCCCTGGGCTACGGCAACCTGCTGGGTAGCAAGCTGCTGTATAACGTTTCGTACGACCGGTACTTCTACAACGCAAGCGGCTCGGCTGTGCTGGCCAACACCGGCGGGCTGCTGCTGAGCTACGACTTCGGGCCGCTCAGCCTGGGCAGCAGCTACGCCTTTTTGTTTGGCGACGGCCAAACCGGGCACCGTCTGGTACCCTCGCTCTCGGGCTACCAGGCCTGGAAACACCTGGGCTTCATCGATAAGCTGTTCGTGCTGCCCAGCTTGTCGGCCATCATTGGTACCGAAAACACGAGCTACCAAATCTTTTCTCCCAAAGTAGTGCAGGCCGCCAAAGCCAAAAAAACCAAAAAAACCGCCGCGGCCCCCATTACCGAGCAAGTCAACGACTTCGGCCTCATGGGCTGGAACCTGGCCCTGCCCGTGAAAGCCCGCATCGGGCATTTGACGCTCGGAGCCACCTACAACTATGCCCTCCCCATCAAGCTTCCGCACGAGGACGACGAAGCCGGCTTCGGGGCCAAAAGCTTCGTCAGCTTCTCCCTCAGCTACAGCTGGAACACCAGCCGGCAAGGCAAGTGAACAACTGATTAATAGTTGATTAATAAAAAAAAGATTGTTTTTTAACGCGAGTTAAACCTTGGGCCCATGGCGGGTTCCAACCACCGTACTTGCTCTCGCTAGCCCTTCGGCGGCGGAGCAGGGGCGCGGCACGGGGGCCGGGCCGGCCGCGAAGGCCCCGCACCCCCGTCCGCTGGCTGTCGCGGCCGGCCTTTGCATTATTTCTGTTTTCAATCAAGCACTTCCGCTGCCGGCGGGCCCAGGCGTGCGCCAGCCCGGGGCCGAGCCGACGTTCACATTTTGCCTTTCATTCACCCCCGTTTTTCCACTTCCATGAAAAAAATTATTTTGGCAGCCATTGTCTGCCTGGGCAGCTACGCCGGCCATGCCCAAAACCTTACGCAAGACGAGCAGCAGCTCCAGCAGGTAAAGGAGAGGATTGCGAAGCTGGAAACCGAGATTGCCAGCACCCGGACGGGCCTCACCAAGGACGCCGCCGACATTACCGCCGACAAGGCCACCATCAAGGCTGAAGAAAAGCGCGTGGCCGCCCTGGAAAAAGCCCTGGCCGAACAGCGGGCCGACCTGCGCCACGGGCGCCACGACATGGCCCTCGACCACGCCGACCTCAAGCTCGACCGCGCCGATAAGAGCACCGACAAGGCCTTGCTCAAAGGCGATAACCAGGCCCTGGCCACCGACCACGTGGCCCTGAAGGGCGACCGCGGCACGGTGCAGACGGATGCCCAGAAGGTGATTTCCGACGTCAAAAGCGGGGCTTCGTCCGCCCGGATAGCCGCCGATGAGCAGGCGCTGGCCACGGCTAAAGCGGGCCTTGCCACGGCCAAGGAAAAGCTGACCCACGACCTGGGCACCCGCGAGCACGACCGCGGCCTGCTGGCCCGCGATACCAAAGAGTTCAAGACCGATAAGGGCGAGCTGCACAAGGACGAAATGGCCTACAAGCACCACGAGGCCATCCTGGCCAAGGACAAAGGCAAGTTGGACGCGACCAAGGACCACCTGGCCGCCAACAAGACCGACCTGAGGGCCGACCGCCAGGACGCTAAGACCGACCACCGGGAGCAAGCCCAGGACAAGCGCGAGCTGGCCCGGGAGCGCCTGCAAAAAGTGCGCGACCAGCGTGAGATTCAGCGCGACAAAAACCAGATGGCCCACCACTAGAGCGGTTTCCGCACGACTGTACTTAGTTAAAAGTGAAGAGTTAAAGAGCAATCCGAAAAGATTTTAACTCTCCACTTTTAACTCTCTTAAAACACGTACACTGACTTAGGAGCTGCCCTAGAGACCCCAGTAGAAAACGAGACGGCAAAGCGCCGGGCCCCCAGGCCCGGCGCTTTTTTTTAACCCCGCGCTCGCGCTTACGAGGCTATCCAAATAAGTGGCCATGCTCACCTGGCGTCCATCTTCTCCACCTACTCGGGTGGCCTCTCAGAGTACTCTATCCTACTATTTTCACAGGCGTTTGAAAATTAGTCAGTTGTCGCACCATCCAATCTAATAAGGCTTCAACTAATCGGACCAGTTTGTGCCGGGTACCAGTGGCTGGGCGGGTGGTTTGACGCAAGATGCTTAGGCCATTGCGCGCCAGACTCGTGGCCCGATAGCCGTGGTTTTTGCGGGCGATGGGCGTGCGCTGGTCGGCGGCTTGGCCCACACTCAAACAAAAGGCGTAGGTGAATGTGACCAGGGCCAGGAGCTTACGCAGCTCGTGGCGGCAGCGCAAGTGGCTGTTTTCCAGTTGAAAGTCGCGCCCTTTCAGGTTCTGAATGCACTGCTCAATGGTCCAGCGCCGGGCGTAGAGTTGTCCCAGGTCGGGCAAGCCGGCGGTGCCAAAGAGGAAGAGGAAGTCGCCCCCGGCCAACGCTTTGACCCAGACCTGTCCCCAGATGCCGTCGACCTGCCGCTGGGCAAAGTGGCGCACCTGCCCAATGGCCAGCTTCAGGTCGGCAATGGCCTGGCGCTGGTCGTGGGCATCGGGCAGCAGGTGATGCCGGGGCAGGCGCATGACAAAATTCAGCCCGCTGTCTTGGAGCCACTTGAACCAAGCATGGCCCACGAACGCCCGGTCCCCCAGCACCAGGCCGACCCGCTCGTGGCCCGGCACGGCCCGGCAGACTTCGCGCACGGCGCTGCGTTGGGCGGCATTGGAGTTGCCGCTGCGGTTGTCGGGCAACTCCCAGTAGAGCGGCACCTGAAACGCGTCCTGGCCCACGGCCACGGGCAAAATATTGACCCGGCACTGGCCGGCAGCCCACTCCGTCCGGTCCAGGTACAGGCGGAGCTTGCTCTGGACTGGTAAAAATCTGACTAGCAAGCGGGCCAACACCAGGTAGTCCAGGTCAACCTCCCGAAAAAAGCCCTGAACCCGGGGTTCGTTCGAGGCGGGCTTGACGGCGTCGTTCAGGTGCTGGGCCACTTCGCAAAACTGCACGTTGCGGCTCTTTATCAGCCCAATAATGAAGTGGGCAATGAATTTTTACCGCGCCAGATTCCGCACCAGGGGCACGTGTTGGAGAACGGTCGTAATTTTGGCAATGAGGCCTTGCTTTACGGGGCAGTCCGACCTTTGGTGTAGGAACCCCAAAGGTCGGACTGCCCCGTTTTTATGCCCCCGATCTTAGTAGGGTAGAGTGCTGACCTGGAAATCGCTCTAGTACAGCACCCGGAACTTGATGGTGTGCTCCACGGCCCGCAGGGCCTGAATCACGTCCTGGTCGTACTCCTTATCGATGTCGGTTATCACGTAGCCGATGTGCTCGTTGGTTTTCAGGTACTGGCCCAGGATGTTGACGTGGTGCTGAGCCAGTACGTTGTTGATGTTTGCCAGCACGCCGGGTACGTTGGCGTGGATGTGAATAAGGCGATGGGCCTGCTGCGTAGGCAGCTGGATATTGGGAAAATTGACGCTCTGCTGGGTGTTGCCGGTGTTGGTGTACTCCATGAGGCGCTCGGGCACGAACTCGGCGATGTTGCGCTGGGCCTCGGCCGTGCTGCCGCCGATGTGGGGCGTGAGCAGCACGTTGGGCAGGCCGCGCAGCTCGTTCTCGAAGGCCTCGGCGTTGGTTTTGGGCTCGTGCGGAAATACGTCCACCGCCGCGCCGCCGAGGTAGCCGCTGCGCAGGGCGGCGGCCAGGGCGGGCACGTCCACCACGTGGCCGCGGGCGTTGTTGAGGAACAGGGCCCCCGGCTTCATCAGGGCAAACTGCGGGGCCCCAAAAAAGTCTTGGTTCTCGGTGCGGCCGTCGATGTGTAGTGTCACTACGTCGGCCAGGGGCAGCAGTTCTTCTAGGGTTTTGCACTTCACGGCGTTGCCGAGCTGGAGCTTTTCGGCTACGTCGTAGTATAGCACCTTCATACCCACGGCCTCGGCCACCACTGAGAGCTGCGAGCCAATATTACCGTAGCCGATGATGCCCAGCGTCTTGCCCCGAATCTCAAACGAGCCACCGGCCGACTTGTCCCACTCGCCGGCGTGCATTTTTGGGTTTTTGACCGGGATGCGGCGGGCCAGCATAATGATTTCGCCCAGCGCCAGCTCCACTACCGAGCGGGTGTTGCTGAAGGGTGCGTTGAACACGGCCACGCCCTTTTTCATGGCCCCGGCCAGGTCAATCTGGTTGGTGCCGATGCAAAAGGCGCCGATGCCGATGAGGCGGTTGGCGGCGTCGAGCACGCGCTGGGTCACCTGCGTTTTGGAGCGGATGCCCAGCAGGCTCACGCCTTCGATGCGGGCAATGAGTTCGGCCTCGTCCAGGGCCCCCTTCACTTCGTCTACCTGGTAGCCTTCGGCGCGGAAGAGCTCGGCGGCGCGGGCGTCGGGGTTTTCGAGGAGCAGGACCTTGATGCGGTTCTTGGGGTACGAAAGGGTCATCGGTAATTTCAGCTGATACAAAAACTCGTCAAAAGTGGGCAATACTTCGTCGGCGCGGGCTACCACGGTAGGGCGCACCACGTTTTCGGTGTAGGCGTAGAAGCGGTGGGCCAGCCCGGCCTCCCGAATCTGGTAGTCGGTGTAGCCGTCGCCCACCACGTACACGGGCCCCTCCAGGTCGAGCAGCACGAGCTGGCGAATCTTGCCGCCGTCGCGGCTGAGCACGTTGGCCGCGTCGCAGCCGGTAATGTTGCCTTCGGCGTCAAACGTGAACGTGTTGGCCAGCACATGACTGGCTTCAATGCCAAACTCGGCTACCACCGGCTCGATAAACTCCCGAAACCCGCTGCTCACCACGTAGATGCGCTCGGCGTGCTGCCGGAAGAAGTCGCCGTTGCGCCGGATGCTCTCGCTGACCCTGGTTTTGAGCCGCGCCACCAGGGGCCCCAAATGCCGCTCGTGGGCCCCCAGCAGTGCCAGCCGCCGGGCCAGCGACTCCTGAAACCCGATTTCGCCCGCCATCCCCTGGTCCGTCAGGGCCCTGATCTGGGCCACCCGCCCGGCCTGGTCAGCCTGGCCGGCGAGGGCAATGGCGGCCAGCTCATCCAAGCCTTCCACTTGCGTGAAGGTGGAGTCGAAGTCGAAAACGAGGTAGGGCAGGGGGGCGGCGGGGTCGGGCATGGCCACAAAGATGGGTCGGGCATTAGCCTTCACCACTTACGTCCAGCATTAGTCCCGCAAAAAGGCGTATCGGCGGCACTCATCGTCAGATGCCAGGCCGGCGGCAAAACTGGAGGCCAGTACTTCGAGGTAGCCCTCGCCGCCTTGCACCACATAGTGGCGGTGGTACTTGAATTTGTCCCAGTGCTTCCAGCCGTAGTAATGCCGTTCTCGCAGCTCGCGGGTAGCGGCCAGCCACGCGGAGTTGGGTACTTCCAGCAGGAAGGAGGTAAAGGCGTGTGGCTCCGCCGCATAGGGTAGTAAGTCGGTGCTGACGGTACTTGTGGCCCAGCACTCGGAAAAGGTGATTTTGCCTAGGTGGTTGGGTAATTCTTCCCCTGCTTCGTCCCAGAGGGTAAAAAAAACTTCACAACTACTACTGGTTACGCTAATGGCGAGTGCAAGTGGACTTTGGGGATCTTGCCAGAAAGGCAATTGGACGGCAACGGCGTTGGGCATAGCCGCAAAGATGTGCCCGCCGTTGGCTTCGCCTTAAGCTATGGTACACGTCCCACCAACACGGTAGCTTGTAAAAAGCGAAACCCCGGTGTTGGCGCACCGGGGTTTCAAGAAGTGAGCGGTCAAACACCCGAACTTTTTATTCAAAGGCTAAATTTACCGTGACTTCTCCTCGCGCCAGCTGAACTCGGGCTCGTAGCCCAGCACGCGGCGGGCTTTCTCAATCGAAAGCAGTGTTTCGTGCTCGCCCAGCTCCTTGCGCACCGGCACGTGGGGCAGGAAGTTCTTCATTAACTCGGTGGAGGATTTCGACATCACCGTGTCGGCGTTGGCAATGATGAAGGCGTGCATGCCGGTGGCCTGCCACTCCACGGCCTTACGGATGGCCTGCGAGCCGTCGCGGGCGTCGATGTAGGCCCACATGTTCCACTTGCGCTCCTCGGGGTCGTCGTCGTAGGCCGGGAACTTGGCGTAGTCGGCGGGCTCCATCACGTTGCTGAAGCGCAGGCCGACGAGTTTCATATCCGGCGTTTGGAGGCAGAACTGGCGGGCCATATCCTCCATCAGCACCTTGGCCAGGGCGTAGGCGCTCTTGGCGCGTAGCGGGTAGTCCTCGTCCACGGGCGCGTAAGGCTCGGCGCCGTCGAAGGGTTCGCCCAGTGTGGTTTCGCTGCTGGCCCAGATAACGTTGCGAATACCCAACCGCCGCGCTGCCTCGAACACGTTGTAGGTGCCCATGATATTGTTCTGGAACAGGTGCGCATCGGGGTACTGGCGCGGGGTGGGGAAGGCCGCCAGGTGCACAATCGCATCAAAGGCCTGGTTGCCCACGCCGGCGTGGATTTCCTTGCCCGTGGAAGACAGCGCATCGAGCGTCTGGCCGAAGTCACTAAGGTCGGCAATGATGTGCGGGATGCCTTTTTCGGGGGCCACGACATCCACGACGAACACGTCGTAGCCGTGGGCTTGCAGGTCGGCCACGCAGACCTTGCCTAGCTTGCCGGTGCCGCCGGTTACGAGCACGCGCTTGGGGGCGGTTTTCTTGGGTGATTTCATAAAACGAGTTGCTTGGAATGGACGGCGGGGCCCCGGGGGGCGTCCGCTGGGGTTAGTACGGCCGCTAGGCCCGCGCCGCCGTGTTCGCCCCGGAAATTCTGGGTTTGCTAAGCGCCTGCACTCGTTTAGAGTGGTTTACGAGCCGCTGGAGAGGGGGTCGCCCTGTACGAGTCTGTGCACGGACTCGTGCCCGCTCAGGCCATCCGCTACGCGTTGCACACGGGCAGCCAGTGGTCGTTTTAGCAGGTGGGGCACGGTACCTGGTCGCCCTTGGCCAGGGTGTGCACGTGGCCGCAGCGGCAGCAGGCGTGGAGCCCCGGCGCCCCGGCGCGGCGTTGGAGGTGCCGGAACCGCTCGGGCCAGGTGGGCAAGCCGGGGCGTACGGGCTCGGTTTCGGGGTGGAAGTAGATGCTCAAGTTGCCGGTGGTTTCCATATAGGAGCGCACCTGGCCTAGGTGCTCTACCTGGTGCTGGCGGAGCTCCCCGAACAGCTTCTTTTGGGTGAGGCGCAGCTGGCGGAAGTTTTCCATGTGCACCCGGCCGTCCTCCACCAGCAGCAGCGGGGCCCCTTCGAGCCAGTCTGCTGAAGTGCGGCGACCACTCGGTGAAGCGGTTGAAGAGCCAGTACAGCGCCGTCACCACCGCAAACACCGCGGCCACGTGCAGCAGCGGCATGTCGTTGTAGAAAATGGCGTTGCCGGCCGCCAAGCTCAAGGTCAGGATAATACTCAGCTCGAAAATGGACAGCTGCCGCACCCCGCGCCGCCCGGTCACGTGCAGGGCCCCAGCGTGAGCAGGTACGCGGCGGCGCAGCAGAGCGCGAGTGCACCCAAACAGGCGGCCGGCGCGTCGTCCGGCCACAATATGCGGTGCCAGGTAAAGGGTTCGATGGGAACAGCCAAGGGCACAAAGGGTGGGTGGGGAATAACGGCCGCCGGCTCATTTACGGCTCTGTAGAGGGTGCGGTGGCATTTAGCCGGGGCAGTGGACTATTTTTTCACGAAAACTCACCTGCCCATGGCTACCAGCCGGGGTGGGGCCAGCGCGTAATTTTGTGGCTCAATCAGTTGCCCCGTTTAATGAAGCCTTTTTTTCTCGCTGCCACCGCGCTGCTGCTGAGCGCCGCCGCTCCTACCCCCACCGCGCCCACGGCCGCATTGCGCAGCCGCACGTTTTTGCTCACGTGCCAGGCCACGGTGCCCGTACCGGCCGCCGGTACTAGGGCCCTGGAGGTGTGGATGCCCGTGCCCCACGCCGACAAAAGCCAGGACGTGGCCGACCTGAAAATTGAGGCCCCGGGGCCCTACACCGTCGAGAAGGACGCCTACGGCAATCAAATGCTGCACCTGCGGCCCGCCGCCGTGCCCACCGCGCCGCTGGTCGTCACGCTCACGGCCCGCATTACGCGCCGCGAGCACCTGAACCTGCGCGCCACCGACGACCACGCCACCGCCGAAACGGAGGCCCGCGACCCCAACCTGGCCCGCTGGCTGGCCCCCGACCGCCTCGTGCCACTTGACTTCAAAATAAAGGCCCAGGCCCAGGAAGTGGTGGATAAAGCCCACGCCACCACACCCTTGGCCCAGGCCCGCGCCATCTATGAGCACGTGGTGAGCACCGTGACCTACGACAAAACCGGCCAGGGCTGGGGCCGCGGCGATATCTACTACGCCTGCGACGCGCGGCGCGGCAACTGCACTGATTTCCACGCCATCGTCATCGGATACTGCCGGGCGCTGGGCATCCCGGCGCGCTTCAGCATCGGGCTGCCGCTGCCGGCCGGGCACGGCCAGGGTGAAATCAAGGGCTACCACTGCTGGGCCGAGTTCTTCACCAAGGAAACCGGCTGGATGCCCGTCGATGCCTCTGAGGCGGCCAAAGACCCCAGCAAGCGCGCCTACTTCTTTGGGGCCCACGACGAAAACCGCGTTGAGTTCACCCGCGGCCGCGACCTGGCCTTGGTACCCAAGCAGGCTGGACTGCCCCTTAACTACTTCGTATACCCCTATGCCGAGGCCGACGGCCAGCCGCTCGAAGTGGCCCGCACTTACACCTTTGTCGACGTAGCGCCCTAACGCTGGTCGTAAATAAGCTAAGTTGATAACCTGCGTTGGTGTAGGAAAGACAGCGGCTAGTTTTGCCGCATGTCCACCCACTATAGTTACTGGCAGGTATGCGCCTGGCTCTTGGTCGCTGCTTGGCTAGCCACGCCAGCAGTGGCGCAGGTGCCGCTTCCCGCTTCTCCGCACGTTGCCTGGGACCTACCCCTTAGCCTGGCAGCCCTCGACTCTACCAATGGTATCGGCCCTATTGCCTTTGGTGTAGGCTTGCCAGAGGTGCCCCTCGTGCTCACCGAGCTGAAAGCAACTAATACCGCCCTAGTGGGAGCCCGGGCCGCCAACATTGCTCTGGTAGTTAATGGGCTACGACTTTACGGTGGTATTATTCTGGTCGCCTATCGCGGACACATCGCCAAACTAAACCTCGGCGTCAGCGATGCGGCGGACGCCGAGCCCCTGTTAGCGGCACTGCGGGCCCGTTACGGGTCGGGCAAGCAGGTTGGCTATCAAACAGTGGAGTGGGTAGGCTCGGTCGTCACGCTCCGCTATGTACCCGTGTTCGTCCGGCCTTCTAAAACAGTGTTGGGCTCGCTATACTTGCTCAATAATACTTTGGTGGCGTAGGAGAAAGCCGACAAATCGGATGCTCGGCGGCCCTGACTAACCAAAATACGCTGGCCGATGCTAAGGCGGCGGCCGACGACCTCACTCTGGTGAAGGAATAGGACCTGAGCACTGAGTAACTGCACCTTTGTTGTGAATAATATGCTGAATAAAAATAACTTTGCTGCCACTCAAAAAGGGTACCCTCAACGTGGGGGCTTTTTTGGTCGAAATGTATTGATTGGCCTACGCGGTGGCTACCGGCCGGGCGGCTTGTAACTCGGTCACGTCGGCGGTCTTTAGCTGCAAACTCATGGCTTCGGTCAGCTCCGTCACCTGCCCGGGGCTGGTGCCGCTGGCGATGGGGGCCGTAATGCCGGGGGCCTGCATCAGCCAGGCCAGGGCCACCTGGGCCGGGGTGGCCGAGTGGCGGTCGGCCACGGCATCCAGCGCGCTCAGGAGGGCCAGGCCTTTGCCGTTCAGGTACTTCTTGCCGATGCCGGCGCCACGCGGGCTCTTCTGGAGGTCGGCCTCAGCGCGGTACTTGCCGGTGAGGAAGCCGGCGGCCAGGCCGAAGTACGGGATGACGCCGATGCCGCTGGCCTGCACGATGGGCAGGTCGTCTTTCTCAAAAGCCTCGCGGTCGTACAGGTTGTATTCGGGCTGGAGGCTCTCGTAGCGGGGCAGGCCGTTTTTGGCCGCATCCAGGGCCGCTTGCAGGCGCGTGGGCTTGAAGTTAGAGGCTCCGATGGCGCGGATTTTTCCTTCCTTCAGCAGCTCAGCGTAGGCTTCGAGGGGCTCGGTTACGGGAAGGCTCTCGTCGTCTTTGTGGCTTTGGTAAAGGTCGATGTAGTCGGTCTGGAGGCGGCGCAGCGAATCTTCGACGGCGCGCTTGATGTAGGCTTTCGACAGGCCCTTTTTGCCGGGGCCCAGTTCCATGCCCACTTTGGTGAAAATCAGCACATCGTCGCGGCGGCCGCGCTGGGCCAGCCACTTGCCAATCACGGTTTCCGACTGCCCGCCGCCTTCGTGGCCGGGGGCCCAGGCCGAGTACACGTCGGCCGTGTCGATGGCATTGCCGCCGCCCGCCACGAAGGCGTCGAGTACGGCGAAGGAAGCGTTTTCATCGGCCGTCCAGCCGAACACGTTGCCGCCCAGCACGAGCGGGGCAATGTACAGGCCGGAGTGGCCCAGTTCACGAGGGGTTGCCATTGGAAGATGAAACGGGAGAAAAAAGCGAAAGCGGCCAGTGCAGCTCCCTCCTAAACTCCCAAAAACTGGTTTGGGTTGGCCGCGCCGCCCGGGGCCGGCCCGGCAGCCTCGCCGGGGCCCCAAGGCCGGGGCGCGAATTTCCCCCACCTTTGGGCATGGAGTACGAGGCCCTGCGTGCGTTTCGCAGCCGCAACTTTCGCTTGTTTTTCGGCGGTCAGTCCCTATCGTTGCTGGGTACCTGGATGCAGAAAACGGCGGTGAGCTGGGTGGTGTACGCCGAGACGCACTCCAAGTTTATGCTGGGCGTGAGCGTGTTCGCCACGCTGTTCCCGTCGGCGCTGTTCTCGCTGCTCGGGGGCGTCGTGTCCGACCGCTACTCGCGCTACCGGGTGCTGCTGGCCACGCAGGTGCTGTCGATGATGCAGGCCGGGCTGCTGGCGCTGGCCGTGTTTTGGCAGCACGATGCGGTAGCGGCCATCATCGGGCTAAGCGCCGTGCTGGGTATCATCAACGCCTTCGACGTGCCCGCCCGGCAGTCGCTGGTGTACGATTTGGTGGACGACAAGCAGGACGTGCCCAACGCGGTGGCCCTCAACTCCACCATGCTCAACCTCTCGAAGCTGCTGGGGCCGGCCGTAGCGGGCTTCGCCATCGAGCAGTTGGGGGCCGCCGCCTGCTTCGGCCTCAACGCGCTCAGCTTCGTGGCCGTTATCGGGTCGCTGCTGGCCCTGCGGCTGCCCGCCCACGTGGCCCGGGCGCACCCCAAGGCCCTGTTGGGTGAGCTGGCCGACGGCTTCCGCTACGTGCGTGACACGCCGGACATCCGGTTCATCATCGGGGCCCTGGGGTTGATGGCCCTGCTGGTGCTGCCCTTCACAGCCCTCATGCCGGTCTACGCCAAGGACGTTTTCCAGGGCACGGCTACCACCTTCGGCCTGCTCGACGGGGCCATTGGGCTGGGTGGGTTCGGGGCCGCGCTGTACCTCACGTCGCTGCCGCCGAGCACTGATTTGGGTAAAGTAATGACCGTCAATACTTTTGTGCTGGGTGTGGGCCTGCTGCTGTTTGCCTACACGCCGTGGTACTGGCCGGCGCTGGCCTTCCTGGCGGTGGGCGCGTTTGGCATGATGGCCCAGACCACCATCAACGTGACGCTGCTGCAAACCACCGTGTTGCCGGCCATGCGCGGGCGCGTCATCAGCCTCTACGTGCTGGTGTACACCACCGCGCTGCCGCTGGGTAGCCTGCTAGTGGGCGTGGCCTCGGAGCGCATCGGCGTGCAGGCCACCGTGCTGGCCGAGGGGGCCCTGGCGCTGCTCATTGGCCTGCTCTACCTGCGTAACCTGCGCCAAACCCGGGCCTCCGCCGGGCTGTTGGCGACGGGCGGCTCCTGAGTTGCTCGTTGTCAGTTGCTTGTTGTCAGTTGTTTGGCAATAAGCCAGGCTGTTTAGAAAGCAGTATTCCAGTCATTCTGAGCGCAGCCGAAGCATCTCTACCGCTTTTTTGAACAGCCCCGGCGAAGCGGTAGAGATGCTTCACTGCGTTCAGCATGACGTTCTTATTGGTTTCATCAACTTTATAAACAGCCTTATAGACCGACTAATAACTGACAAAGACCAACTGACAACCCCTTTTAAATTAGCTACCGCACCACTTTGTTCAGTGCCAGCAGTAGCCCTTGCAGCTCCTGGTTGAGCAGGCGCACGGCCGATTGTAACTCGTTGAGCACGTTGGCCCGCACGGTGAGTTGGTCGGTCGAGTACTGGCCGTCCGTGCCGAAGAGCAGCGCCGCCAACTGCTTGCCTTTCGGCGAATTGGGCTGGGCGAGCTGGCCGTAGTGCTCCCAGCGGCGGCGGGCGTTGTGGGCCAGGCTCGTCTGGCCGCCGTTGCTGAAGGCGGGCTCGGTGAGCAGGTACCACACGCTGGGCGGAAACACGTCGGACGCCGGTTTTTCGCTCCACACGTCGGCCAGCAGGTTGCGTGGGTGCGTGAGCTCGGTCGAGTGGCCGCCGGTCAGCGTCAGCAGCCCCAGGCCCGCCGCCAGCAGGCCCCCGCCGATGCCAAACGTATACTGGGTCGCCTTGTTGTCAACCACCGGTGTGCCAATGCCGCTGGCCGCCCCAATGCTGATGGACAGCACGTTGAGGCACTAGGTGCGGCGGTCATCCCGGGCCTTGAGGTAGCCAGCCATTTGGTCGGCGCGTTCGCCCTCGCAGTCCAGCTCGGCGTTCAGGCTCGTCACTGTGGTGCTCACCAGCGCCATCTGGGCCCCAATCAGCTGGCGCAGGCGCAGCACGGCTACCTCGGCGGCGGGCCCCGGCTGCTGGTGGGCGGTGGCTTCCAGGCTCAGCAAGGTGGTGAGGGCGGGCAGCAGGCCGGCGGCTTTGGCCGTGAGCAAGTTGCGGCGCGGGTAGCGGGCCAGCAGCGCCGGCGTGAGGGCCCCCGCAAAATCGGCCCGCGGCGCAAACGTAGGGTCGTAGCGGTAGGGCGGGGGTGGGTCGCAGTAGCTGGCGGCCACGTTCAGGCGGCTGGGCGGGTGGCGCAGCCGGCCAGGGCCAACAGCAGGGCCAGAAAGTAAATTTTGGGCATCTTGGGCAGTTCAAACGCAGAATTTGCCCGCAAAGAACGCCGCCGCGCTTACACCTCGTACAGCTCCAGCGGTAGCCCGTCGGGGTCGGCAAAGAAGGTGAAGCACCGGTCCGTGAACTCATCCACCCGAATGGGCTCGTAGGCCACGCCGTGAGCGGCGAGCCGCCGCGTGGCCTCGGCTAGGTCGGCCACGGCAAAGGCTAAGTGGCGCAGGCCCAGGGCCTCGGGCCGGCTGGGGCGTAGCGGCGGGCTCGGGAAAGAAAACAGCTCGATAACGTACTGGCCATTTACGGCCAAGTCGAGCTTATAGGAATCACGCTCGATGCGGTGTACTTCGCGGATAATTTCAAGGCCCAGCACCTCGGTGTAAAAGGCCTTCGACGCGGCGTAGTCGGCGCAGATGATGGCGATGTGGTGCACGCCCGCCAGGGCCAGGGGTTGGGAAATAGTCATGGAGCAAAGAAAGGCAATCCGGGCCCCCGGCCTCAGCCGGCCACCCAGTGGGTTTTTTCACGTACGAAGCCGCGCTCGCCGGGGCCCCCGGTATTGCGGCGCGGCCGAAAACTGCCGCGGGCCGCGTATCCATTTCTTTGGCCCCGGCTGCTACTTTTGGCGGTGATGTTTTTGCTCTAGCTATTTTTCATGAAAAAACTTTCTTTTACTAGGTTGCTAGCCGCGGCCTTACTGCTCGGCACGGCTACGGCCCAGGCCCAGCCTACTCGGCCTACCCCGCCGCCGCCACCCCCAGCGCCTGCACCGGTCAGTCGGTTTCCCCTGCCGCAACCGCCGGCCAACCTGCCGCCTTACAGCGCACGCGCGCTTTTCACGCCCGACTACCTGAACCAGGTGGGGCCCGCCACGCGCACGGCCGGCGGCCAGCCCGGGGCCACCTACTGGCAAAATGCGGCCGACTACCAAATTACCGCTTCGCTCGACGAGAAAGCGGCCCGCGTGAGCGCCACGGTCGTCATCACCTACACCAACAATAGCCCCGACGCGCTGCCTTTCGTGTGGCTGCAACTCGACCAAAACCTGTTCCGGGCCGACTCGCGCGGGTCAGCGGTTACGCCAGTAGCCGGCGGGCGCTTCGGCAACGGCGGCGCGCGCAACGGCAACTCGGCGCGCAACTTTCCGGGCGGCGATTCGCTACAAATGGTCAGTATTGAGCTGCACGGCAAGAAGTTGAAGGCCAACTACCGCGTCAGCGATACGCGGATGCAGATTATTCTGCCCGAGGCCATGAAGCCGCACGGCGACAAGCTTAAAATCAGCATTGCTTACGCCTTCAATATCCCCGAGTACGGCTCCGACCGCCTGGGCCGCCTCCCCACCAAGAACGGCGAGATTTTCGAGGTGGCGCAGTGGTACCCGCGCATGGCCGTGTACGACGACGTGGAAGGCTGGAACACGCTGCCCTACCTGACGGCCGAGTTTTACCTGGAGTACGGCAACTTCGACTACACCCTCAACGTGCCGGCCAACTTCCTGGTGGGCGGCTCGGGCGAGCTGGTGAACGGCGCCGAGGTGCTCACCGGCACCCAGCAGCGGCGCCTGGCCCAGGCCGCCACTTCCGACAAAACCGTGATTGTGCGGGGCCCCGAGGAAGTGACGCAGGCCGGCTCGCGGCCCAGCGGCCGCAACGGCCGCCTTACCTGGCACTTCAAGTGCCGGCAGGCGCGCGACGTAGCCTGGGCCGCATCGGCCGCCTTCGCGTGGGACGCCGCCCGCATGAACCTGCCCAGCGGCCGTAAGTCGCTGGCCATGTCGCTCTACCCCGCCGAAGCCGCCGGCGACTCAGCCTGGAGCCGCAGCACCGAGTACGTGAAGAAAAGCATCGAATTCAACTCGAAGCAGTGGTACGAATACACCTACCCGGTGGCCACCAATGTGGCCGGCGTGGTGGGCGGCATGGAGTACCCGGGCATTGTGTTCTGCGGGGCCCGCTCGAAAAAAGGCGACCTGTGGGGCGTGACCGACCACGAGTTTGGCCACAACTGGTTCCCGATGATCGTGGGCTCGAACGAGCGCAAGTACCCGTGGATGGACGAGGGCTTCAACACGTTTATCAATATCTTGTCCACCAAAAACTTCAATAACGGCGAGTATAAGGCCTTGGCCGACGAGGAGGGCCGCGCCTCGTTAGGGATCCTCTACAGCCTGCTCGACCCCAACGCCGATGTGCCCTACACCGTGCCCGACGTGACGCAGGCCCGCAACCTGGGCTTTGCTGCCTATTCCAAAACCGGCTACGGCCTGTACCTGCTGCGCCAGGAGATTTTGGGCCCCGAGCGGTTCGACTACGCCTTCCGTACCTACATCCAGCGCTGGGCCTTCAAGCACCCCACGCCGCGCGATTTTTTCCGGACTATGAACAACGTGGCCGGCGAGGATTTGAACTGGTTCTACCACGAGTGGTTCTTCGAGAACTGGCTGCTCGACCAGGCCGTGACCACCGTGGCTTACGTGAACCAGGACCCTGCCAAGGGGGCCCTCATCACGATTGAAAACCGCGGCCAGGCCGCCATGCCCGTCACGGCCGAGGTGAAGGAAACCAACGGCAAAACCACCACCGTGCGCCTGCCCGTCGAAATCTGGCAGCGCGGCGGCACCTGGACGTTCCGCTATAACTCCACCTCGCCGCTGCTGCAAGTGACGCTGAACCCCGACAATATTCTGCCCGACGTGAACCGCGCCAACAACACCTGGCGCGCCCAAAAGCTGGCCGAATAGGGCCCCGGGATTATTTAAAAGCCAGGCGGGCCGCCCAGGGAAATTCCCTGGGCGGCCCGCCTTTTTTAGGGCCCCGGGGCCCCTAGTCCGACACCGTTTTGGAGAAAAGCTGCATCACCAGCACGCCGGCCACGATGAGGCCGATGCCCGCCAGGGCCGGCCAGTCGAGCCGCTGCTTGAAGTAGAAAAAGCCGATAAGCGTGACCAGTATAATGCCCACCCCGCCCCAAATAGCGTAGGCCACGCCCAACGGAATGGCCCGCAGCGAAAAGCTGAAAAAGTAGAACGCCAGTCCATAGCCCACCACCGTAACGATGCTGGGCCCCAGCTTGGTAAACTGGTTGGAAGCCGTGAGGGCCGTCGTGCCAATCACCTCGCTGATAATGGCCAGGAATAGAAAAACGTAGGGCATGGTGAGGTAAATAAGTAGATGCGGCTAGTCGCGGGTGCGCAGCACGCGCCAGCCGTGGGCCGGCACGGTGCGCGCCTTGGGCTGGGCCAGCGTCAAGGTCTCGCTGCTGAATACGTCGAACAGGCCTTTCTGGGGCGATACGGGCATCTTTTGACCGGGCAGCACGAGTGGTTCGGCCGTGGTATTGACGAGCACAATCACCGCCGAGCCCGCCTTTTCGCGTACGAAACCGTAGAGGCCATCCGGCCCGTTCAGGCGGTGGAAGGTGCTGTCCGGGTCGCCGTTGCGCAGGGCGGGGTGGCGCTTTTTGAGCTGGAACAGCTTGGTGTAAAAATCCTGGAGCGGGTAGTCCCGCCAGTCAATCGGGTCGCGGTCGAAGAAAGCTAAGCGGCGGTTCAGCCCGGCTTCCTGGCCCGAGTACAGCAGCGGCAGGCCCGGCAGCAGCGCCGCCAGCACGGCGAAGGGCTGCGCCAGGGGCCCCAGGCGCTCGTACTCGGTGCCGTCCCAGCTGTTCACGTCGTGGTTGCTGGTGAAGTGCGTCAGGTACACCGTGGGCGGGTACTTCGCGCGCTCGGCGGCCAGGTACGTATCAATGTCGGCCAGCGCAGCCTGGCCCTCGGCGATGCGGTCGAGCAGGTAATGCAGGCGCAGGCCAAAGCTCGCGTCGAAGGCCCGTTCGAGCAGATGCGTGTCACTGTTGAATTCCTCCCAGCTGAGGCCCCCGGACGGATACAATTCGTCCCACTCGGCCAGCAGGAACACGGGCTTGATGGCTTCCAGCGCCGGCCGCGCCTCGTCCCAGAAATCGGTGGGCACCAGGCCGGCTACGTCGCAGCGGTAGCCGTCGAGGCCGGCCTCGCGCACCCAATAGCACAGGGCCTCAATCATGTAGGTGCGCAGGTGCGGATTGGTATAGTCGAGGGCCACCACGTCGGTCCAGCCGGCCACGGGCGGCACCAGGGCCCCCCGGGCGTCGTGCCGGTACCAGTCGGGGTGTGCCTCAATTAGCGGGTTGTCGCGGCTGGTGTGGTTGGCCACCCAGTCGAGGATTACCTTCATGCCCAGGCCGTGGGCCGTGTGCACCAGGTGCTGCAAATCTTCCAGGGCCCCAAATTCCGGGTTCACCCCGAAGTAGTCCTGCACCGCGTAGGGCGACCCCAACGACCCCTTGCGCCCCACCACGCCAATGGGGTGAATCGGCATCAGCCACACAATGACGACGCCCATTTTCTGGAGCCGCGGCAAGTGCGCCTCGAAGGCGCGGAAGGTGCCTTCGGGCGTGTAGTTGCGCACATTTACCTCGTAAATGGTGGCGTTGGCGGCCCACTCGGGATGGCGCACGGTGAACAGGTGGGCGTCGGGATGGTCGGGCATAAAAGGTAGCATTGACGGGGCAAGTTCGCACATCGAAGACGTCCGACCGCGCGGACTCGCAGCGTCCACGCCCCGCCCCGGCGGCGGTGGTTGCCCCGTGGGGCCCCAGCGCTACTGCGCCGGGCCCGGGTTTTGCGCCTCGTACCACGCGTGGGGCGTGCCGTCGGCGGCGTCGAACAGGTTGATGAACTCCAGCCCGATCTTCTCCAGAATGCGCCGCGAGGCGCCGTGCGTGGCCTCGGCGTAGCCCGCAATCAGCGGCAATTGCAGGGCCCCGAAACCGTGGTCCAGCCACGCCCGGCCGGCCTCGGTGCCATAGCCTTGGCCCCAGTGCGGCTCCAGCAAGCGGTAGCCAACGTCGATGAAATCGGCGCGGCCGTTTACCGGTTCGTGGTTCAGCTTGAGGCCGGCCCAGCCCAAAAACTCGCCGGTGGCGCGCAACTCCACGGCCCAGCGGGCGGGGGCCCCGGCGCGGTATGCGCCCTGGACGCGGGCCAGCGCGGCGCGGGCCTGGGCGGGGTCGGCGAGCGGGGGCGTGCCCAGGTAGCGCAGCACGTGGGGGTTGCTATCGAGGGCAAACAAACCGGCTGCGTCTGGGGGCCCCAGGGGGCGGTAGCGCAGGCGCGCCGAGGCGAAGGGTTCCAGCATCGGGCAAAGCAACGGGGCGGCCGGCGCAAAAGCAACCGCCGGCCCCGGCCGCTACCTTTACGGGTATGTTGAACCGTGCTGCTCCCGAGGGGCCGTCCTACGCGGCGGTATTTGTTGATTTTGAGAACGTGTACTACTTTCTCAAAAACCATTTCCACGACCCTCCCGACCTGAACGACTACGTGCTGGCGCTGGTGCGTAAGCTGCGCGACGACCTGGCCGCCCGCGGCCTCGACTGCCTGGTGCTGAACGCCTACGCCGATTTCGAGCGCCTGGCCACGGCCCCCCAGGGCGGCCTCTACCTGATGGGCGTGAGCACGCGCAACGTGCTGGGCACCCACCACAAAAACGCCGCCGATATGCAGCTCTGCATCGACGCCATGGAGGTGCTTTATACCCGGCCCGACATTGGCACGTTCGTGCTCGTAGCCGGCGACCGCGACTACATCCCGCTGCTGCAACACCTGCGGCGGCAGGCCCGGCAGGTGCTGGTGGCCGGCTTCCGCGAGGCCACCTCCGGCGACCTGCTCCAGAACCTGGGGCCCCAGCACTTCCTCGACGCCCGTGAGCTGCTGCCGCCCGCCACCCTGGCCCTGCTCGAAGCCCGCCGCCGCGCCCGCCCGGCCGCGCCCGAAGCGGTGGCCCCCGCGCCCGCGGCCCCCGCCGCCGGTGCCCCCGCCGCGCCCGACGCCGAGGCCGCCCCGGCCTTCGACCCCGTGCGCTCCCTCGCGGGCCCCGACGAGCTGAGCTGCTTGGCCTTCATGGTAGCCGAGCTGCTGCGCCTGGGCCAGCACCGCCCCGTGCACGAGCTGTGGCTCACGCCTTTCCTGCGCCGGCTGACGGACGAGTTTCCGGCCCTGCCCGAGTACGAGCGGCGCGACCTCATCAACGGCCTGCGCACGGCCGGGGCCCTGCGCATCGAGAAGCGCGAGGGTGAGCAGCACCCGTTTTCGGTCATCGTGCTTAACCCCGAGCACCCCGACGTGCAGGCCCTGGCGGCCGCTGGCGCATAGCGGCGGGCCAGCCGCCGGTTGTATTTTTGCCCTGCACCCCTTTTAGTTGTTCGTTGTTCGTTTCTTTTTGAACAATCTGGCAACTGACAACGAATAACTGACAACGAACAACTAAAGACCAACAACTAAAAGATGAACCTCATTTCCGAAGCCGAAGCCGGCATCCGCTCCTTGTTCGACGCCACCCAGAAGGGTTTTGTGGGCGATGCCAGCGCCGGCCAAAACCAAATCAGCAACTGGCTGCAATACTTACGCAGCGGCGACCAGAAGGTGCTGGGCCCCATCGTGCAGGAGCTCGAAGCCCTCAACACCCACATCAGCAACAACAACGCCGCCGGCATGGCCGAGGCCTTCCAGCGCATGGGCGAACTGACGTCGCAGTCGGCCCTGAACACCCATAACTTCGAGGGCAATGGCGACAAAATCCGCGGGCTGAGTCAGAAACTCATCACCGCCGCTGGCAACCTGCGCCTGGTGGCCAAAACCCAGCCCGCCCAAAATTAGGGCCCGTGCCCGGAGAAACACCAACGACCCCCGGGGCCCCGCGCATGGCGGGGCCCCGGGGGTCGTTGGTGTTTCTCCGGGCTGGTAAGCCCGGGGGGCCGGCCGCATAACAGACCATACCTGACGAAGTTTATTACCAAATTGTTTTTTCCCAAAAGCCAAAATATTGTACACCTTGGGGTTAACAATGGCGCGGGAAGTGCGTTAAACAGCTACATTCTCACTTTTCAACCTTTCCAATATCATGGACAGCACGCAACCCCAACTCGACGCCACCCTCACCGCCCTGAAAGGCGGCCTCGCTAACGCTGCTGGTGCCGCCGGCCCCAACATCGCCGGCTGGATCAAAACCCTGCAAGGCAACACCCAGCTTGCGGGCATCAGCTCGGAACTGCAGAAACTGCACGATGCCCTGGGCAGCGGTGCCTCCGACACCAGCGCTCTGGCTAGCAGCCTGACCACCCTCGGCGAGCACACCAGCAAGGCCGCCGCTTCGGCTACGCCCGATGCCCAAGCCAAGCTCCATGAGCTGGGCAAGGCCCTGAGCGCCGCCGGCACGTCGTTGAAAGGCTAGCCGACGGCTAGACTGCTGAACGAAAAAGGCTGTCAACCCGCGGGGTTGGCAGCCTTTTTTATGAGTTGGCAGCTAAAGTCCGCGCTACAGTTTACCGTTCAACCGCGCGGACTCGCAGCACCCACGCTATACCTATTGCAGTGCTCAGGTTTATGTACATCTTCGGTGTTAAGTACGCGTTAGTGAGCAGTTTATGTTAAAATAGATGGTTATGCTGAGCTATTTGAAGCATATTTACTGCGTAACCAACTCTAAACGTTGTAGTTGATTCCGAATAAGAGACGCTTCGACTGCGCTCAGCATGACGTTCTTTACATCAAACTAATTAGCAACGGATACTTATCAGCTAAAAGCTAACGGGCCACTACTTAGTAGCCCAGGGCTTTGTCGTCGCCGCGGGGGTCGGCGCCGCCGGAGAGCTGGCCGTTGGGTAGCACCTCGATGGCTTCGATGCGGCCCCAGGGGCCCCGGGGGTGCACGGCGTAGCCGCGGGCGCGGAGCGAATCCTGGGCGGCGGGGGTGAGGGCCCCGGCTTCGGCGTCGATGTAGTCGGGCAGCCACTGGTGGTGCAGGCGCGGGGCGGCCACGGCCTGCTGCGGGTCGAGGCCATAATCCACGATGCCGAGGATGGTGGTGAGCACGCCGGTGATGATGGTGCTGCCGCCGGGCGTGCCCACCACCAGGGCCAGCTTGCCGTTGCGGGCCAAAATGGTGGGCGTCATGCTACTGAGCATGCGCTTGCCGGGAGCTACGGCGTTGGCGGTGCCGCCCACCAGGCCATACACGTTGGGCACGCCGGCCTTGGCCGAGAAGTCGTCCATCTCGTTGTTTAGCAAAAAGCCCGCGCCGGGCACCACCACTTTGCTGCCATAGGCCCCGTTGAGGGTGGTGGTGCAGCTCACGGCGTTGCCGGCGGCGTCCACGATGTTGTAGTGGGTGGTTTCGTTGCTTTCGTAGCCGGGCAGGCCTGGGCCGGCGGTTACCTCGGCGCTGGGCGTGGCGTGGCCATCGGTGCGGATGGTGCTGGCCCGCTGCCGGTTATAATCCTTCGCTAGCAGCTGCGCCACTGGCACGTGGCCGAAGTCGGGGTCGCCGAGGTAGGTGGCGCGGTCGGCGTACACGCGCCGTTCGACCTCCGTGAGCAGGTGCGTGGCGGCGGGCGTGTGGTAGCCCAAGGTCTTGAGGTTGGTGGGCTCCAGCATTTGCAGCATTTGCAGTAGAGCCACGCCGCCGCTGCTGGGTGGCGGCATTGTGATGACCTCGTAGCCGCGGTACTGGCCCCGCAGCGGCGCGCGCCACTTGGGTTGGTAGCCGTCGAGGTCCTTTTGGGTAATGAGGCCCCCACGGCGGCGCATTTCTTCCAGTAAGTACCGCGCCGTTTCGCCCTGGTAAAACCCGCCGCGCTGCTGGTCCTGGATGCGGATGAGCGTTGAGGCCAGTTCGGGCAGGCGCACGGTGTCGCCGGCGTGCCAGGTGCCGCCGGGACGCACGTAGGCCGACGGGTTGCCGGGGTTATACTTTATAAAATCGTCGTGGGTCCGGTTGAGGCCCGCGGCTTCGCGCTCGGTGAGGGCGTAGCCGCGGGCCAACTTAATAGCGGGGGCTATCAACGCAGCCCAGGGCAATTTGCCGAGCTTGTCGTGCAGGGTCACCATGCCGGCCACGGTGCCGGGCGTGCCCACGGCCAGGGGCCCCGCGGTGCTCAGGCCGGGCACCACGTTGCCGGCCTGGTCCAGGTACATATCCCGGGTAGCCCCGGCGGGCGCAGTTTCGCGGAAGTCGAGGGTGCCGGCGGTGCCGTCGGGGATCCGGTACACTAGGAAGCCGCCGCCGCCGATATTGCCCGCTACGGGCAGCACCACGGCTAGCGCAAACTGCACGGCTACGGCTGCATCATACGCATTACCACCTTTTTGCAGAATGGCCAGCCCCACCTGCGAGGCCAGCGGGTGGGCCGAAATAACCATGGCGTGGGCCGCCAGCAGCGGCGCGCCGGCCCCCGTGGGCACCGACGAGAGCCCTGAGCCTTCCAGCGCCGACGCCGGAGCCGTGCGGGGCTGCCCGCTGGTGCAGGCCGCTAATACGGCCAAGGGGAGAGCAAGGATAGTGTTCTTCATGGCTGCAAGTAACGCGGATTTGGAGGTATTTCGAGAATAGATGTAAACTGCTCCTTACTTGCCCGGGGGATATCGTTTAGCCGTGCCCTGCATTCGCAGCCCCGCCGCTACCTTTCGCGTATCACCCGCCAACCCTTCCTGCCCCGCCCATGGAACCCACCGCCCCGTCCGCTGCTCCCGTTCCCCAACTGCCGCTCGTGCAGCAGGATTCCTGGCTCGTTCCTTTCGAGCCGGTCCTGCGCCAGCGCCAGCAGCGTCTGGCCACCCGCCTGGCCGAAATTGAAGCGCACCACGGCTCGCTCGAAGCCTACGCCACGGCCCACCAGCAGTTGGGCCTGCACTACGACGGCCGCCGCCGTGGCTTCCGTTACCGCGAGTGGGCCCCGGGGGCCGAGGCGCTGTACCTGGTGGGCGATTTCAACGGCTGGGACCGCCAGGCCAACCCGCTGCAACGGCTCGACTACGGGGTATGGGAAATTTTTCTGCCCGACAAGGAATACAAGGACCGGCTGGTGCACAACAGTAAGTACAAGGTGCACGTCGTCAGCGCCAACGGGGCCCAGGACCGCCTGCCCGCCACCGCACGCCGCGTAGTGCAGGACGACCACACCAAGGACTACGCCGCCCAGGTGTGGCGGCCCGCCGTGCCCTTTGCCTGGACGGACCAGAAGTTCCGGGTGGCGGTGGCCGTGAAGGAGCCGTTTATCTACGAGGCCCACGTGGGCATGGCCACCGAGGAAAGCCGTGTGGGCCTCTACCGCGAGTTTGCCGACCACATTTTGCCCCGCATCGAGGCCGACGGCTACAACTGTGTGCAGCTGATGGCCGTGATGGAGCACCCGTACTACGGCTCGTTTGGTTACCACGTGGCCAACTTTTTCGCGCCTAGCTCGCGCTTCGGCACGCCCGAGGAGCTGAAGTACCTCGTCAACGAGGCCCACCGGCGCGGCATCGCCGTGCTGCTCGACGTGGTGCACTCGCACGCCGTGAAAAACCAGGCCGAGGGCCTGGCCGACTTCGACGGCTCGGGCAATCTGTACTTCCACGAGGGCGAGCGGGGCAACCACCTGGGCTGGGACTCGAAGCTGTTCGACTACGGCCGGCCCGAGGTGCAGCAATTCTTGCTCAGTAACTTGCGCTACTGGCTGGAGGAGTTTCACTTCGACGGCTTCCGCTTCGATGGCGTGACGAGCATGCTCTACCACCACCACGGCGAGGGCGTGGCCTTCGTGGGCTACGAGCAGTATTTCGGGCCCGGGGCCGACGAGGACGCTATTCTGTACCTCCAACTGGCCACCACGCTGGTGCACGGGTTCAGGAAGGGGGCCCTGTTGGTGGCCGAGGACATGAGCGGCCTGCCCGGCCTGTGCCGCCCCATCGCCGAGGGCGGCATCGGCTTCGACTACCGCCTGGCGATGGGCATCCCCGACTTCTGGATTAAGCTGCTCAAGCACACCCCCGACGAGGGCTGGAACCTGGGCGAGCTGTGGCACGTGCTCACCAACCGCCGCCAAGGCGAGAAAACGGTGGCCTATGCCGAGAGCCACGACCAAGCCCTGGTGGGCGACAAAACTCTGGCCCAGTGGCTATTCGGTGACGGCATTTACCACCACATGGCCGTGGCCGATCCTGACCCCAACGCCGCCCGGGCCCTGGCGCTGCACAAAATCATCCGCCTCCTCACGCTCACGGCCGGCGGCGAGGCCTACCTCGACTTCATCGGTAACGAGTTTGGGCACCCCGAATGGGTCGATTTCCCCCGCGAGGGCAACGGCTGGAGCTACCAGCACGCCCGCCGCCAGTGGAGCCTGGCCGACAACCCCGATCTGAAGTACCATTTCCTCGGCGACTTCGACAAGGCCCTGATTCACCTGGCCAAGGCCCACCACGTGCTGGCCGCCGGCCCCGCCCAGCTGCTGCACCACGACGAGGAAAACAAAGTCCTGGCCTTCGCCCGGGGCCCCCTGATGGTCATCGTCAACCTGCACGTCACGGCCAGCCAGCCCGACTACCGCTTCTGGGTGCCCAAAGAAGGCCGCTACCGCGTGGTCCTTTCCAGCGACGATAGCCAGTTCGGTGGCTTCGACCGGCCCGACGAGCACTACATCTACGAAACCTACGAGCAGCACCTGCGCGTGTACCTGCCCAGCCGCGTGGCACTGGTGCTGGCCCTGGCGTAGGGCCCTGGGGCCCCTAGGCGGTTATGACTGTAGTAATACCACCGTTTTTGTAAACGTGAGGAAACACCTACTTTAGCGCTTGCTTTTCATCTAAGTACAGGTCTGTTATGCAATGGATACCCTCTTTCGTTAAGTTGTTCCTGTTTTTTGTCACAGGCTTGGTTTTGTCAACCGGAGGAGGGATTGCGGAAATGGAGTCCCTAGGAAATTACACGATGAGCAGCATTTTTGGGGCCCTACGCCTGGTTGGGTTGTTGTTAATGGTCGTAAGTCCACTGCTGATGGCGCTAAAGTTCTTTGCTCAATTAGACCGAAAAGCTAAGTAGGAGCAGGCATCCTAAAACGCTCGTTTAAGTAAACCGCTGCCCAAGGGCACATATCAACCTGGCAAAAGTGCCCTATTGTACAGATTGAGTTTAAGGAACTCGTTTACCTTTCAAAGTTTACGAAACTAGGATTGGAGGTGAGTTTCGTGAACTCATCTTAGGTCAGGTTCCAACAGATGGTTGGGTAACTTGTCTTTATTGGTTGATTGGCGGTACTGAGACTAAATAGCTACTTCAGCAGCTCCAGCACCACGGCGGTTTCGGCTGGCAGCGGGGCCCTAAATGCGAGGAGCAGAAACAAACGGGTACTTTTTCATCAGGGTCAGCATGGCACGGGGCCCTGGGGGCCCTAAGCGCGCTTTAGGCCGTTGCGTAGGCGCTGGAGGGTGGTGGCCAGGCGCTGGGTGCGGCCCTCGGCGGTTTTGGCGCCGTCGAGCCAGCGCACGTAGTCGCGCTGGTCGGGGCGGAGGAGGGTTTCGAAGAACGTGCGGGCGGCGGGCGTGGCGTCGAGGGCCGTGGCCAGGTCGGGCGGCAGGGTTACGACGTGCACCTCGGGGGCGTGGCGCAGGGCCACGCGCAGGGTATCGCCCACGGTTTTGCCCAGGGCCCGGCGCACTTCCCGGGGCACCGGCAGGCCGTGGTGGCCGTCGCCGAGCGGGGCTAGGGTGGTGCGGTGCGGAAAGCCGTCGAGGGTGGTTTGCACGGGCAGCTTACCCTTGGTGCCGTACACATCTTGCACGGAGAACGGCACGGCCACGAAAAGGCCGCCGTCGGCGCTGTCGGTTTCGAGCACGGCTTCAAATTCTTGTTCGGCCTGAAAGGATTCCATCAAAAGCAGGGATAAAGGAGTAGAAATGGGGATAACGGGAAAACTTTGGGGATAACCGAACCAGGCGCCAATTAACGCCCGCGGGGCCTCGGCCGCACGACGGCGTGTCGGTTTCCCCGTTGGCGGCCCCTGTTAGGGCCGCGTGGCCCGGTCAATTTCGGCCAGCACAGCGCGTACGCCGTCGGCATCGTCAGCGGCTACGGTGCGCACTTGGCCGGGGATCAGCAAGGGGTAGTGGCGGAGGGCCTGGGCGCGGAGCTCGTCGCTCGTCACTAGCACGGTGTGGGCGAAGCGGAGCGCCATGCGCTCCAGCTCCAGCAGCCAGCCACGCTCGGCCGGCGCCGCCGACTCGGCCGCCAGCAGGCGCAGGTGCACCACCAGCGGCCGCCGGGTGCGGGCCCGGACTTCCAGCGCCGCCAGCCAAGTGGGCCAGTCGGGGGCGTAAATCACGCCGAAGTCCTCGCCGTCGCCGTCGAGCACGTACGTGGCAAAGCGGGCGTATTGAATAACGCGGTAATGCAGGCCGTCGGAGAGGCCAAAGGTGGGCGGTGCGGCCTCGGCCGCCGGGGCCCGGTGCAGCGCCGCCAGCCCCTGCGTGAGCGAGGCGCGGGCGGGGCCCGGCGTGGGCGCAGCCACGGGCAGCACTTCTACCGAAAGGTCGGGGTCGTCTTCGGCTAAAGCGGCCGCCTCGCCCGCGCCAATTTCTGCCTCGGGTTGGTCGAACAGCGGCGCCGGTGCGACGCCAGGGAGCACAGAAATGGGTGCAGCTGGCGGCGCGGGGGCCCCCGCAGGCCCCGTCGGGGCCAGCCCAGGTGTGGCAGCCGCGGCCGCTTCGTCTACTGAAGTGGTTTCTGCCAGCGAAGTTTCCACGGTTAGGGCTGCTACAACCGGGGCTGCTGCCGTTTCGGCGCTGCCGAGGTACGGGGCGGCGGGAGCCCGCCAACCGGCCGCGGCGTGCTGCGCCAGGGGCGGGCGCAATTGCACGTTGGCAAGACCGGCCGGGGCCCCGGCGGCGGGTGCGTTGGGCACGGGGCGGGCGGCGGCGGCGGCCCAGCCGGCGGCCAGTGTCCCGGGCGCAAGGTCGCCCAAGCCCACCAAATGGGAGCCTGCGCCTAAGTCTATTACGGCGGGGCCGGCCTCGGTGGTGGCCTCGGCGGCACCGGGCTCGGGCAGCTGGGGCAGCACGGCCAGGGTGGGCTGCGCGGCGGCCAGGGCCCGCACGAGCGGCAGGGTGGGTAGGGCCGGCAGCGCCGCGGTGGCCGCTACGCGGTGAACGGCAGGGTCGGCGTCGTCCCAGGCCAGCACGAGCAAAACGGGGGGAGGAAGAGGCATGGCGGGCGCGGGCAGGAAAGTGGGGGAGGTGGGCAAAGATGGGGCCCGACCGGGCCACAGACAAGGGCTGTGCGTTGGCCGAGCGAATTATCGGGTCCGCCGACTTTGGCTGATTTTTTGTCGCCCGCGCCGGTGAGGCGCTTTATCTTGCGGGTATATACAACGTACCGACCGGCTTGGCCGGTATTTTTTTAAGCCAACGCGCCCTATTAGTCCCCACTTTTATCCACTATGAACCCATCGATCCAGGAGAATAATTACATGGTCAACGACCTGGCAGCCACGGCTCATCAGGACCATACGGCCGGCCACGTGCGGCGGGCCGAGGAGCTGGCCCCCGGCCGCTACCTGTTCAGCTGCGACAACGGGGTGCGCCTGGCGCTGTCCGTCGTCACCGACAAAATCCTGCGTTTTCGCTACCTCACCGACGGGCCCCTGGTACCCGATTTTTCGTACGCCGTGCCGGCCGATGCGGTGCAGCCGGCGCCCACGTTTTTGGAGTTTGTGGAGAAAGCCGACCACTACCGCCTCACCACCGCCCGCCTTATTTGCACGGTGCAGAAGGAGGGCCTGCGCACCCGCGTGCTCGACCGCTCGGGCACGATTTTGAGCGACGACGAGAAGGGCTTTCATTGGCAGTACGACGACGAAACCGGCAACGACCAGGTGAAGATGAGCAAGCAGGTGCCCCCCGGCGTGCACTACTACGGTCTCGGCGACAAGCCCGCCAACATGAACCTGCGCGGCCACCGCTTCACCAACTGGGGCTCCGACACCTACGGCTACACCAAGGGCTCCGACCCGCTCTACAAGAACATCCCGTTCTACCACGTGCTGCACCAGAAAATTGCCCACGGCATTTTCTTCGACAACACATTCCGCAGTTATTTCGACTTCGCCGCCGAGCGCGCCGACGTCACCAGCTTCTGGGCCAACGGCGGCGAGCTGAACTACTACTTCATCTACGGGCCCACGCTGCTGGAGGTGGCCGAGGCCTACACCCTGCTCACGGGCCCCGCCGAGCTGCCCCCACTCTGGACGCTGGGCTACCACCAGTGCAAGTGGAGCTACTACCCCGAGGCCAACGTGCAGGAAATTGCCCGGGGCCTGCGCGAGCGCAACATCCCGTGCGACGCCCTGTACCTCGACATCGACTACATGGACGGCTACCGGTGCTTCACCTGGCACCCTACGCACTTCCCCGAGCCCCGGCGCCTGGTGCAGGAGCTGGCCGCCGACGGCTTCAAAACCGTTGTTATCATCGACCCCGGCATCAAGATTGACCCCGGCTATTCCGTTTACAACGAGGGTATCGCCAACGATTTCTTCTGCCGCCGCGCCGACGGGCCCCTGATGAAGGGCACCGTGTGGCCCGGCCTCTGCAACTTCCCCGACTACACCAAGCCGCAGGTGCGCGAGTGGTGGGCGGGCTTGTTTGAGGGCCTGATTAAGGACGTGGGCGTGGCCGGCGTCTGGAACGACATGAACGAGCCGGCGGTGTTCGAAAAAGGTACCTTCCCGCCCGACGTGCGCTTCGACTACGACGGCCAGTCGGCCTCGCACCTCAAGGCGCACAACGTCTACGGCATGCAGATGGCCCGCGCCACCAACGAGGGCGTGAAGCGCTTCGCCTACCCCAAGCGGCCCTTCACCATCACGCGCAGTACCTACGCCGGCGGCCAGCGCTACTCCTCGGGCTGGACCGGCGACAATATCGCCTCGTGGGAGCACCTGTGGCTGGCCAATATCCAATGCCAGCGCTTGAGCATCAGCGGATTTAGCTTCATTGGCAGCGACATCGGCGGCTTCATCGACGCGCCCGACGGCGAGCTGTACGCCCGCTGGATTGCCCTGGGGGCCTTCCACCCGTTCTTCCGTACCCACAGTTCCGGCGACCACGGCGACCAGGAGCCCTGGAGCTTCGGCGAGCCCTACACCAGCCTGGCGCGCCACTTCATCGAGCTGCGCTACCGCCTGCTGCCCTACATGTACACCGCCTTTTGGCAGTACGCCACGCACGGCACGCCCATGCTGCGCCCGCTCACCTTCCTCGACCAGAACGACCCCGAAACCTACCTGCGGATGGCCGAGTTCAGCCTCGGCGACAACCTGCTGGTCTGCCCCATTACGGCCCAGGGAGCCGACGGCCGCTGGATGTACCTGCCCCGCGGCGACTGGTACTACTACTGGACCGATGGCCTCCAGGCCGGCGGCAGCGAGGTGTGGGCCAGCGCCGACCTCACCCGCATCCCGCTCTTCGTGAAGGCCGGGGCCGTGCTGCCCATGCAGCCCGTGCTGCAATACGTGGGCGAAAAAGTGGTGGACGAGCTAACCCTGCACGTGTACTACAAAAACGGCACCGCCGAGAGCTGCCTCTACGACGACGGCGGCGAGGGCTACGCCTACCAGGAGCAGGGCCAGCAAACCGTGCGTCGCTTCACGGCCACCGGCACCGCCACCGAGCTGGTGCTCGCCCAGGCCATCGAGGGGCCCTACCAGCCCGCCTACGCCACCTACCGCGTAGTGCTGCACGGCCTGCCCGGGGCCCCCACCGCCGCCACCGCCGACGGCCAGCCCACGGAGCTACAGTCCATCGAGCTGGAAACCAGCCTGACGCTGCCCGGCTTCGTGGTCGGCACCGGCTTCGGTGAGCTGCGCGTGGCCCTGGCCGCCCCGGACGCCGAAGCCCCCGCCGGGGGCCCCGCGCCGCCGGCCGCGTAGCGTTTTCTCCACAATCCAAAAGCCTCAACGGTTGCCGGTTCACGCCGGGGCCGTTGGGGCTTTTTGGTGGAGGTTGGGGGCCAGTAAATATGCTGATGCCCTGTCAACTACCTCAAAACGAATTAACTCCGAATCATATCTTTTACTTATACATGATGAATTTATTTTTGAATAAGTAAATACCGATCAGATTTGGTCATCCTTTCCAACCAATCAAAAACTCGCTTTTGCCTTCAGTTCACTACCATGAAAAAAGGAAACGCATACGGCTTTCCCATTGCGTTATTAGGGAGGGATTGCACTCTGAGGTTGCGAAAAATAGCCTCAAAGGAGATTAATTACAAGCACATAGCAGTTGATCCCGCTTTGCTATGTGGAAAATAGCCGCCGGTTTGCTGGCGCTTGTCGGAAGCGTGCTTCCCAGCATGTGCCGGGCGCAGGACACGAACACGAAGCAGGTTCCGGCTCCGTACCGGTTTTACGTGGGCGGGCAATGGGCCTACCATCAATACATCTTCAATTATTCAACGTTTCCAAACGTAACGGATGTGTCGCCGTGGTATGTAAATGCGGGATATTACATTTCGCCCCGGCTGGCCGTGCAGGCCGGTATTATGTACATGCACGACACATTCACGGGTGGCGGCGCGGGTGTTAACTCGGCCGGAAAACCTATTGCCGATATTCGCACAGATAATACCTGGAATACGTTAGTTCCTATGCTGTTGCGCTTTACGTTGATTAGGACGTCAGACCGCCGGTTTAGCATGGATGCGCTGGCCGGGGGCACCTACGGCTTTTCGCACGGACGACTCGAGCAGACGGAAACCGTTGCCGGCCAGGTCATCAGGTATAACCTGATCGAAGTACGGCAGCCCGGCTTTTTCCTGACGGTGGGCCTCGCGGGGCGTTTTATCTTCAACCGACGCTGGGAAATAGTGGGCGATTGGACGTACAGCCGCAACACGGCCAACATTTCCAAGCAGTCGTACTGGCAGGCGGGCGTTCCGAACGGCCGGACCCGGGGCCTGAGCCTGGGGGTCCGTTACCGCTTCAACCTGAAAAGAAAAGCCGCCGAATCGGCCACGCTTTAGCCGTTCAACGCGGCCGGACACTACCAAAAAAGGCGCTCCGCGGAGCGCCTTTTTTATTGATTTTGCGGCAGTTCTACCCAACCTACTCCACCACCAGCTTCTTTGTAATCAGGCCCTTGCTGGTGAATAGCTGCAAGGTATATACGCCCGCGGCCAGGCCGGCCAGGTCGAGGGGGCGGGCGGTGGCAGCGGCGGCCGGGGGCCCTTCGCGGCGCACGGTGCGGCCGGTGGCGTCCACCACGGCCAGGGGCGCGGCCAGCAGCGCGGCCGGGGCGCGGAGCACGTAGCGCCCGCCCGGGCCGGGGTTGGGCGCCACGGTGAGGGCAGCGGCCAGGGCCGCATCGCGGGTGGCGGTGGCTGTGCCGGTAAAGGCCACATCGTCGATTTGGAACACGGTGCCCGCTGTGCCGCCCGTGGGGGCCCCAGTTGAGATGTTAATCAGGCCGGAGCCGAAGCTTACGTGTACCGAGTCGGGCGTGGCTGACGACGCGTAGACGAGCGGCACTTGGGCCAGCGCGTAGGCCGACGTGACGGTGGTAAACTTCTGCGCGCCGACGGCCACGATCACCGACTGGCCGTTGACGCTCCGCGTGAGCGATACTTCGGTAAACGCGCCGTTGATGGCTACTGGGGGCTGGGCGCCCGTCAGCTTGTAATAGAATTGCAGCGTGGTGGGCCGCCCGGTGAAGGGCAGGCCGGCGGGTGCGGCGGCGGTGAGGGCCCCCAGCTTGGTGCCGAGCGTCACGCCCCCAGGCACGATGCCGAACAGGGTCGCCTTGGTTTCGAGGCGCAGGGCGTAGGTGCCGCCGTGGGTGTCGGTCGTTTTCGTGAAGGTGCCCGTAGCGAAACGGATGGGCGACAGCGCGCCGATGACCTCATCAATCGTGAGCCAGCCGGTGGGCGAGTCGACGCCGTTGCGGGCGGCCCAGGCTTCGAAGTTGCCGTTGGCCACGGCCTGGGCGCGGGCCGGGGCCCCGGCGGCGAAGAGCAGCCCCACGGCCAGCCCGGTGCGGAAAAGTTTTTTCATGGGATATCAGCAGGAAAACGGAGGATGTGGCAAAGCTGCTCAGGAAAGGTTACTGCACGTCATGCTGAACGCAGTGAAGCATCTCTGCCGCTTCGTTGAACGGCTCAGACGACGCAGTAGAGATGCTTCACTGCGTTCAGCATGACGTGCAGTAGCCTTCCTAAACAACTGCCTTAGCAAAGCTACGCTCGGCGTCGGTATGCTTATATTCTGACAACTTAATATTTGTCCGGCCGCTGCCGAAACCCTGGGGCCCCTGGTGGCCCGTGCCTACCTTGGCCAATATGAACATTCTTCGGCTTGGGGGCCCCGGGGCCCGCGCGGCGGCCGTACTGCTGGCGCTGCTGGCGGGGGCCCTCGCGCCCCGCACCGCCGGGGCCCAAGGCCTGCACTGGGGCAACCTGCTGCGCCAGCTACTGCGCCGCAACACCGCCGTGCTGGGCCGCGTGCTGGCCCACCCGGCCGCCTACCGCGTCCAGATTTTGTACACCCGCATCCGGCGCGACGCCCGGGGCCGGCCCCACTTCCGCCGCTACGGCTACCGGCTGCGGCCCCGCGAGTACTTCTACCCCGCCAGCACCGTGAAGCTGCCCACCGCCGCCCTGGCCCTGGCGCGGCTGCGCGCCTTGGGGCCCCAGGCGCCCGGCCTCACCGCCGATTCGCCCATGCTGACGGACTCAGCCTTTGCCGGCCAAACGCGGGTGCGGCGCGACACCAGCAGCGCCAGCGGCCGCCCTACCGTGGCTAACTATGTGCGCAAAGTGCTGCTCGTGAGCGACAACGATGCCTACAACCGCCTTTATGAGTTGGTGGGCCCCGGGGCCCTGCAAGCCGGCCTGCGGCGGCTGGGCCTGCGCCGCACCCGTATCGTGGGCCGCCTGGCGGTGGGCGACGCGCCGCCCGGCTCGCTCCATACCAACCCGGTCAGCTTCTGCGCCGATACGGCCGCCCGCCAGCTGCTGTACCGCCAGCCCGCCGCCTGCTGGCCGGGGCCCGTGCCGCACTGGCGCCTGCGCGGCATGGCCATTGGCCGGGCCCACGTGGTGGGCGCTGCGGTGGTGCCGGGGCCCCTAAACCTCAGCCAGAAGAACATCTTCCCACTGCGCGACCAGCAGCGGGCCCTGCGCGCCGTGCTCTTTCCCGAAACGCTGCCCGCCCGCCGCCGCCTGGCCCTGGCCCCGGCCGACTACACCCTGCTGCGCACAGCGATGGGGGAGGCCCCCGCCGCCAGCCCGCACCCGCGCTATGACGCTGCCCACTACCCGGCCACCTACGCCAAATTTTTGCTGGGCGGGGGCGGGCAGGCCGCGCTGCCGCCGGGCGTGCAGGTGTTCAACAAAATTGGCCAAGCCTACGGCTTCCTCATTGACAACGCCTACGTGGCCGATTCGGCGCGGGGCGTCGAGTTCCTGCTCAGCGCCGTGGTGTACGTAAACGCCAACGGCACCCTCAACGACGACCAATACGAGTACGACGCCATTGGCTTCCCGTTTTTGCGCGAGTTGGGGCGGCGTGTGTACGAGGCTGAGTGCCGGCGCAAACGGCCGTAGCTGGCGGGGCCCTGTGCGGCGGCGCGGGTCTTTTCCACTCCCTCCATAAAACCAACGACCATGAAAAAACCTGCATTCCTCGCCGCCCTGGCCTTGGGCACCGCGCTGCTGGGCGGCTGCGAAAACAAGAGCGGCGGCGACGGTGACTCCACCCGCTAAGGCTCGCCGGGCTCCGATACTACCAACCCCAGCTCGAAGATGAGCGCCGCCGGGGCCGACTCGGCCGCCGTGCCCCGCGCCGGCAGCGCTGCTTCGGCTCCGCGCTAGCCCACTGGGCCCCCAGCGGGCCAGCCCGGCAGCTGGCGGTAGGCGCGTAGCTCGCAAGCTCTTGGCAAAAAATAAGTGTTTCCCGGGCTATGCGCCGGCCGGAATTGTCCGTATAGCCCGGTACGTTTTTTCAAACAGTCCTTCTTCTCAGCCAACTTCTTATGAAACTCTCCCAGATTTCCCTGGCCGCTGTGCTGGGCAGCGCGTTGCTCAGCGGTTGCAATAGCAAAGGCACGAGCGAAACCAGCACCAGCACTACCACCAGCACCGACGCGGCGGCCTCGTCGCCCATGTCCATTTCTCCGGCTGACACGACAGTTACAGCGGAAGCCACCGACGCCGGCAAGCCTAGTAGCACGCTGCCCGCCGGCAGCACTACCAGCGGCAATACGAACCCCAAGGGCACGGGCCCCGGTACCGGTATAGCCGCACCCGGTAGCTCGCCTACCAACTAGGGCCCCGGCGCAATTTTAATCAGCGAAACGGGCAGGCGGCCACAGACGGGCGCCTGCCCGCTCCGTCGTTTTTTTAGTTGTCAGTTATTAGTTGTCAGTCAATGCAATATGTATTTGCTGACAACGAGCAACTGCCAACTGCCAACTGCCAACTGACAGCTCAGATCCAGTGCTTGAGGTACTGGTATACCTCGGGGTGGGTGAGCAGGCCGCTGTGGTGCTGCTGCTGGAACTCGGCGGTGCGCACGCTGGTGCCGGGCGGCAGGGCGGCTTCGTTGCCAAAAATATCGGCTCCCTGGGCGCTGCCGCGGCTCACCAGGCCGTCGCCGAAGTACTGGCGCAGGGCGGCCGGCCGGTTGGTTTTCAGCCACGAGCCCATGAGCAGGTGGTAGGCCACGCCGGGCAGCAGCGGCACCGCGGTGCGGGGCGGGGCCAGGTCATCGGCGTGGGCGTCCTGCCAGTCCTCGTCCACCAAAATGGAGCGGCGCAGGTCCTTGATGCCGTTGCTGCGCTGGTTGAGGGCGTTGCTCAAAAACCGGGTCGGAAACAAGTCGATGCGCTTAAGCAAATGGGCCGCAAAGTGGCTGTTCTGCTCCAGCCACGAGCCGTCGTTGGGCGTGCCCAGCAGAAACACGGCCCGTAAATGGGCCAGCCAGGGGGCGCCTTCAGTTAAAAGGTGGGAGTTAATAGTTAAAGGCTGGCCAGGCTCTTTGGCGTTGGGTTCCGGAGTTTTTAGCGGCTCGCTTTTAACTTCTAACTGCCCACCGCTGCTCCCGTAATACCCGGCCGAGCGGATGATGAGGCCGCCCATGCTGTGCCCCACCAGCACCAGCTTGCCGAGGGCGTCGGGGTAGGCGGTGGCCAGCTCAGAGAGGAGGCAGTTGAGTTCGCGTCCGTTTTCGGAGAGGTGCAGGCCGGAGTTGAAGCGTATGTAGAGGGCGCGCACGCCGGCCTCGGCGGCCAGGCGGGGGCCGTAGCGGCGGTAGTCGGGCGCGTCGGCAAAGCCGGTTTGCCAAATCTGCTCGTCGCCCATCAGGCCGTGCAAAAACACCACCGTTTGCTGGCGGGGGGCCCGCAGGCCCAGAGCCGCCACCGATACGTCGTGGCCGTCCACGCGGAAGCTCATGCGCAGGGCGCGCGGGTCGTAGCGGGCGGCCAGCTGGTCGCCCAGGGCCCCGTTGAGCACGGGCAGGAAAAAATGCTGGTGGGCGCGCGCCGAGCCCACCAGGTAGGCGGCGCCCCGCACTGGGGCGGTGGCCACGCGGCCCGCAGCCGCCAGGGCGCGGCGCAGGCGGGAGGGCTGGCCTTCGGGGGGAAGTTCGGGCATGGCAACTGGGGGAGACGGAGCGGAAAATTACGCCCGAAACCGGCCGCGCCGGGCAGCAGTCCGATCAGAATCTACGTACTTTGAGGTTAAATACTCTTTACCGTTCCGCTCATGAACCGCACCCTCCTCCTCGCCCTGGTTTTGCTGGGCACCGCCCCAGTCCTCACCAGCTGCGATTACGCCAAGTACAGCCCGGGCATCAATACGGCCCCCAAAGCCAACTTCAGCTGGACGCCCACCTGGCGCACCTCCGACGTAATGCGCGACAGCATCAGCGAGCGCCAGCGCGTGGAGCCAGCCGGTGGCGAAGGCTCGGCCGCAGCCATAAAAAAAGGCACCGTGCAGGACCAGATCAACTCGGCCCCCGCCGGCAGCAGCGTCGCCTCGCCCCAGTCGGCCAATGGCAAGCTGGCCCCCGTGGCCGACCAGTCGACCAGCAACAGCAAAACGCCGGTTGACAAAACCCAGGCCCCTAAATAGTGGCGTTTTGGCTTTCGGCTGTTCGCTGATGGCTTTTGTTTGGAATAAAGCCCGTGGCCCGTCCGGCCGCGGGCTTTTTTGCGTCCGGTTAAGGTGGATTTTGGGCAACTGATAGGTAGTGATTAGTGCAGCGTTAAAAACTTTGTAGTCTGTTTTGTAGCGCTGCACTATTACCTCGCTTAAAGCACGGACCCTGGCCTGAGAAGTGCGCTGGCATAATTCTCAGGCCAGGGTCCGGTCCGCCGGCTTTTTCAGTCAGCCGGCCGGTTGCCCCGCCGCCATTTGTTTGCCTTGCCGAGAATCGGTCGGCTGGCTGAAAAAGCCGGCGGTCCGGCCGTAACCAGGCTGTACCCTGACCTGCGAATTGCGCTAAGCTGAACTATGGCCCGCCGCCTGGGCCCGCCGCCACGGCCATGCCCCCGGGGCCCCGGGGGCATGGCCGTGGCGGCGGGCCCAGGCGTAAACAAAGCAAGGCCAACTGGCTGGTTCTGCCATTTTTCCCCGTCCGATGTTCTCCAACCACGCTTCGCGGGCCAGCACGCCCGATTCTATGTCCGTAGTGCCCAGCTTGTGGGTGCTGCGCGACGTGTTCGTGAACCTCTATTACGCGGCCGTGGCCCCTGCGCAGCCGCAGGGCCCCTGGGTGCTGATTGACGCCGGCCTGCCCGGCTCGGCCGGGAAAATCCAGCGCCGCGCCAACGAGGTATTTTGGGCCACGCCGCCGGTGGCCATCCTACTCATCAACAGTTACTTAAACCACGTGAGCGCCCTGCCAGGTTTGCTCGCCGCCTGGCAGGGCGCTCATGTGCACCCCCACCCGCTGGAGCTGCCCTGCCTCACCAGCCGCTCCAGCTACCCGCCGCCCAACCCCACGGTGAGCGGCGGGGCCATGGCGTACCTCTCGTTTCTGTACCCCAAAAAACTGCTCAACCTGGGGCCCCGGGTGCAGGCGCTGCTGGCCGATGGGAGCGTGCCCGGCCTGCCCTGCTGGCGCTGGCTGCACACGCCGGGCCACACGTTCGGGCACGTATCCTTCTCCCGGGAGGAAGACCGGGTACTGGTGGCGGGTGACGCCTTTACTACCGTGGTGGAGCGCCCGGCGGGCCTGGTGCCCGAGGTGGCCGCCACCGGCCACGACATCGCCATGCACGGCCCCGCCCTGCGCGAGCAGCTGCTGCAACTGGCCCGAAAATTCGACGAGGTAGCCCGGCCGAAAATTGGCCGCTACGTCCACACGCCCGCCACGGCTGATGCCAGCGGCGTGCGCTCGGTGCCGCCGCCGGTGGCCACCCCCTGGGCCAAAGGCTTGCTCGTGGCCGGGGCCCTGGCGAGCGTTGCGCTGCTGCTGGCCCGAGGCACGCAAAAGAAGCGCCGTTCGGCAAAAAGTGCTAATAAGCTCCAAAACCCCGACCGCTACGCCGAGCGCGCCCGCCGCCAACGCCCGGCCGATTAGCCGTTGCGGCGGCCGAAGCCAGCTTTAGCCCAACGCGGAAAGCGCCCGCCCGGGGCCCCAGGCGGGCGCTTCAAACCAATTAAAAAAGACGAATTAAAAAATCTGACGGGCAGATTTTTTAATTCGTCTTTTTTAATTGGTTTCAAAACTGCGCTACTCGGCCACCGGGGGCTTGCCGGGCCGGGCGTAGCCAAAGCGTACGGGCGGCGCTACTTCGTGGTAGCCGTCGAGGCCCGAGATGGCGGCCGTGCCCATGCTCACCAAGTCGAGGGTGCCGTCGTCGCGCAGGCCGGCGGTGCGCAGGTACACGTGCTCGACGGTGCCCACCACCAGCACCGTGCCGTTGCTGATGGCGTGTTCTTCCAGGAAGCGCATGCCGATGCTGACGGCGCTTTCGGCCACGTAGGGGGCCGGAAAGCCGTCGTGGTACTCCGCCGTGAAGCCGCAGGCTTCAAATTCTGAGATGCCGGACGGGAAATCGGCCGATGTGTAGTGGGCCGCCGCCAGCTTGGTCGTGGGCACGTGGTTGAGAGTGTAGCAGCCGCTGTCCTTGAGGTTCTGGTAGGTGTGGCGCGGCACGGTGGTGGGGCGCGTAACCAAGCCCAGCAGGGGCGGGTTGGAGCCCAGGTGAATCACCGAGCTGAAAATGGCCAGGTTGGGGAAGCCGTCGGGTGCGGCCGTGCCCACCAGGTTGGCCGATTTAAAGCCCGGCAGGCCGTTGACGAAGTTGAGGCGGTAAACCTTCTCGAAGCCGTGAATATCGGCGGCGGTGATGTGGCGCATTTTTTCAATTAACAGTTAGCAATTATCAGTAAACAGCTAGCAGAGGTTTTCTGCTCCGGTTTCGGGTTCAGCGATACTTACCAACCCGGTCTAGGCCCAGGCGGTTGTGCTGCACGTGCAGCAGCAAGGCAAAAATGCACAAGCCGTAAAGCAATTGGGTGCCCACGGTGGCCCACTGCTCCAGCAGGCTACTACCGAGCACCAGGCGCATCAGCACCAGCATGGCCGCCACCAGCGCCGGGCGGGTGAGCAGGCCGATAAGCAGCAGCAGCCCAATGCTGCCCTCCACAAACGGCAGAGCCAGCGCGTAGGGCCCCCCAGCGCCGTGCCCACAAACTGCTCCAGCAGCCCCGCCTGAAACGCCGCCAGCTTGGGCAGCCGCACCAGCAGATGGGATAGAAAGGCTACACCCAGCAGCCAGCGGCCCGTTACGAAGGCCCATTCGGCGTTGGTGAGGTTCATAAATGGCATAGGGTAGGCAAATAATGATTTTTCCCACGCGTTCAACGCAACATGGTTAGCACAACTGGCATAAAAGCCCCGTTGTGCTCAAGCCTTTAGGAGAATTGCGTGGATTGACCAAGGGATTATCTTATGAAATTTTTTTCCTCACAGCTTCTGCGCTTACTTAGTAGCAATTAGTGTGTTTATTCAATAGAGTTTCTGAATTATTGTCCGCTAATCACTTTACATCATCAAACACTTGCAAGTCTTTAATGATGTAAAATCTGAAAAACACGATACATAAGCCTTTTTTTTGGTTGTCCTCACGCTCTAGCTTCTGTTCGTTGTAAATGAAAATTTCTGTTGTAATTCCTACATACAAGCGCGCGGGCTTATTGCTGGAGGCCCTCGATTCTTGCCTCAAGCAAACCCTTTTGCCCTACGAAATCATTATTGGCGACGATTCGCCGGACGATGAGACGCAAATGGTGGTGCAAGCCTTGCGCCATGACTCGCCGATTATTGTGCGCTACGTGCACAATGTGCCGTCGCTGAAGCAAGCCCGCAACGTAAACATGTTGTTCAGCCTGGTGGAAGGCGATAAAGTGATGTTGCTTCACGACGACGACCTGCTGCTGCCCGACGCGCTGGAAACGCTTAGCGCCGTGTTTGCCGAGGACCCGGTGCTGAAGGTGGCTTACGGTAAGCAGTACATTATCGCCGAAAACGGCGAGATTGACTTTGAGGGCTCCGAAACCCTGAACCGCGACTACTACCGCGAGCCGCAGTACGAAGGCTCGGTGCTGACACCGCTGGAAGCCGGACTGAGTAGCCAATTTCCGTGCGACGGCTACCTGATCGACGCCGAAACTATCAAGCAAGTGCCGTACGACGTAGCTGCCGGCGACGCGTGCGACTACAGTTTTGGCCTTAGCGTGGGACTGCAGAGCGCGAAGACGTACTTCGTAAACAAGTATACCAGCAAGTACCGCATCACGGCCGAAGCCATTTCCAAGGGCTCGGCCAACGACGCCACCTACCAGTCGTTCGAGCTCATTAAGAATACGCCCGTGAAAACGCCGCGGGCCAAGGCCATTCGGAAGCGCCGGCTGTTAGAAAAAGCCCCGATTGCCATCACGGAGTGCGTGAACACCGGCCGCCGCCAGGAAGCCGTGAAGATTTACTTTAGCGAGTGGTACCGCCCCCGGATTCTGACCCTGGCCGGCCTTAAGCGTATGGCCTACATTATGTTCAAGTAGTAGCCAGCCTAAACCATATTGGCTCCCAGGGCCCTAAAAAAGGCCGGGGCCGTGCAGTGCACGGCCCCGGCCTTTTTTAGGGCCCTGGCGTAGCACTACCGCTCCAGCTTGAAGCCGGGCTCGCGGGCGGGGGGCGCGGTGCGGTTGGCCACGGCCCAGCCGGTGAGGTACATCCACTGCGTCATTTTCGTCAGCTTAGTGTAGTCGATGCGGCTGGCCTCGTCGCGCGGGGTGTGGTAATCTACGTGCAGCAGCGAGGTGTACATGATGGCCGGAACGCCCAGGCGGGCGTAGGGCAGGTGGTCGGAGCGGAAGTACCAGCCCTCGGGGTGGGTGGCCTTGTCCCACTCCGTATCGAGCTTGAACTTGGGGCCCTGCTGGTTGGCGGCCAGGGCGGTGTTCACCAGATCGGACGAGTTGCGGTGGGGTGGCGTGGAGCCCAGCAGCGCGGCGCTGTCGGCGGCGTTGCGGCCCATCATCTCGGCGTTCAGCACGGCCACGATGCTCTTTTCGGGCACCGTGGGGTGGGCCGAGTAGTAGCGCGAGCCAATCAGGCCGCGCTCCTCGGCGCCGTGGTACACGAACAGGGCCGAGCGGCGGGCCGGCTGCTGCTTGAAGGCCCGCATGATGGCCAGCAGCGCCGCGCAGCCCGTGGCGTTGTCGTCGGCGCCGTTGTAGATGGAGTCGCCGGCCACCGGGGCCCGGGTGCCGTCGTGGTCCTGGTGGGTGCTGAAGAGCACGTACTCGCTCTTGAGCTGGGCGTCGGTGCCGGGCATTTTGGCCACGATGTTCACCGACGGGTAGGCGAAGGTCTCCACCTTCAAATCGGCCACGAACTGCTGGCCCGCCTGCTGCACCCAGCTCAGGGCGCTGGCCGGCAGCCACACGGTGGGGGCCTGGCTCAGCACCCGGAGGTTGGCATCGCCGGGGAGGCCGTAGTTGCCGCGCTCAAAAATGTGGCCCCAGTGGTCGTACACGGCCTCGGCCTTGGCATCCGACACGAACACGATAGCCACTGCACCCGCCTTCAGCAGGTCGGCGGCCTGGGTGCGCAGCTTGCCAAACAGGTAGCGCCGGTAGCTAACGCCGTCGGTGGGCGCGCCCGAAATCTGGAGTGCCACGGCCTTGCCTTTGATGTCTACTTTGGCCAGCTCCTCGGGCGTGGCGGTGCCCACGTACACCAGCGGCGCGTTCACAGCGGCGTTGACGGGGGTTACAATGGCGGCGTCGTGGTTCACGCGCAACTGGTGGGTGCCCATGCTCAGCGTGCTGCTTTTGGTGAGGCGCGTGCGCTGGAGCTGGAAAAACTGGAAGTATGTGCCGTCGTCGCCGGCCGGCAGCATCCCCGTTTCGCGGATGCGGTCGGCGAGCCACGCGCTGGCCTTCAGCTCGTCCAGGGTGCCGCCCTCGCGGCCGCGGAAGTGGTCGTCGGCCAGCGCAAACAAGTCGCGCTTGATGTCTGCCTGGCGGATGGCGCTCTCGGCGTTAGTCGCGGGCTTGCGGGCGGCGGGTTTCTTTTGGGCGGTGGCGGCCAGCGGTGCGGCCAGGGTCAGGCCAGCCAGCAGCCAGCCGGCGGTAGTGCGGAAAAAGGGGGTCATACGGACGGATACGGGGTGAAAGAAAGACAACGAGCCCGGCCGCCGGCAGGAGCCGGCGGCCGGTTTTTTTGTAAACCTAACCGGCAAAACGCGCCGGGCCAATCCAAATAAGCCAATAGCAAAAATAAAAAACGTTATGCCGCCCCGGGGCCCACGTAAACCTGCTCGTGCTGGCGCGTCGCCACCAAGGCAAACAGCGTCACGTTCACGGCCATCAGGGCCACCGAAAACCAGTAGAAGTTGGCTCCGTGCAAGCCGGCCAGCCAGCCGCCCCGCGCAATGCTGCCGTTCAGCAGGCTCAGCCCGAAGTTGGCCGCCGCGATGGTGAGCACCCATAAAGCCGTGGTGAGGCTTTTGAGGGCCCGGGGCGCGTGGGTGTAGGCATACTCCAAGCCCGTGATGGCCACCGTGATAACGCCGCTCACCAGCACGCAGTAGGCCAGCACCTGCCACCACGCCGAGGGGTGGCCGCCGGCATCCACGCCGCGCTGCACCCCGCCGATGATGAGCACCGCCAGCGCCGCCACCACCATGCCCGCGCCCATGCGCCGCAGCGGCGTCACGTGCAGTCCGCGTCGGGCCAGGGCTGGGTAAATGCCGTAGGTGAGCAGCGGATTCATGCCGATGCCGAACACGATGCCCGCCAGCTGCAGCTGCTCGGCCAGCGGCGTGAAGCCCGGCCACAGCTCCCGGTTGAGGTGCGTGGCCTGCAGCACCCACTCCGAGGAGCTTTGCTCGTTCAGCATCCACAGCGCCGGCACGAAGGCAAACACGGCGAGGATGCGCCGCAGGGCCGCCCGGCCCTCCCCGGGCCCCAGGGTCTGGCGCAGCCCGGCCCGAAAGCCGGTGGGCGGCACGCGCACGTACCGCCGCCGGCCCAGCCAAAAGGTGAGGGCGGCGGTGGCCATCAGCAAGCCCGGCACGCCAAAGGCCACGGCGGGCCCGAAGTGCTGGTAGAGCAGCGGCGTAATCACCGTGGCCAGCGCCGCGCCCACGTCGATGCTCATCTGAAACCAGCCGTAGGCCTTGGGTAGGAGGGAGGCGTTGGCCTGGGTGAACTGGTCGCCCAGGTTGGCCGACACGCTCGATTTGATGCCGCCCATGCCCACGGCCACCACCAGCAACCCCAGCCGAAAGCCGGCCAAATCATCGCTGAATGCGGCCAGCAGCGCGTGCCCGCCGCAGTACAAAATCGACAAATACAGAATGATGCGGTACTTGCCCAGCACCCAGTCGGCCAGCAGGGCCCCCACCACCGGCAGCGCGTAGCCCAGCGCCGCGAACGAGTGCACCAGCTCGTTGGCCCGCGCCTCGGCTCCGGCCGTTAGGGCCCCGGCGTGGGTGGGGTTGAAGAACTGCGCCACCAGAAACGTGGGCAGGATGGTGAGCATGCCGTAGTAGCTGAACCGCTCGGCTACCTCGCTGCCGATGATGAACGGCAGCGCTTTAGGAAAGACGGCGGGCGCGGCAGGCGCGGCGGGATGGGACATGCGGGGGTGCTAGCGAATGGAATGGTGGGGCGGGCCATGGCCCGCAGGGAGTTGCGGGCCAGGTAGTTGCGGAAGGGGGTATTGTGATGGCCGCCGGGCTTGCGCTGCACAGGGCAGGTGGGCGGCGCGTCAATGGCGCCGTGCGCCACGTGCCAGTGCCCAAAGGCGGTGCTGTGCACATAGCCGGGGCCCCGGGGCGTTGGGTGCCTTTGGCGCGGTTTTCAAATCGGGGTGTCGGAGCATAAGCGAGCAAGTTCGCGCTGCGGTACCCTGGCCTGAAAACCGTGCTAACTGGCTTGGTTGGCGGTCGCAATTTGCAGCAGGCGCGCGCGAAAGCTGGGGACGCCGGACGGGCTGATGCAAGGCCCTACCGCTGCCGGGCGGCCCAGGCGTCCATCCGCTTTTCCAGCACGGCCAGGGGCATCGAGCCGCCGGCCAGAACTTCGTCGTGGAAAGCACGCAGGTCGAATTTGTTGCCCAGCTGCTTTTCGTAGCGGGCGCGCAGCTCACGCAGTTTCAACGCGCCCGTTTTGTAGCTCAGCGCCTGGCCGGGCCACGACATGTAGCGCTCAATCTCGGCCGTGGCGCCCTGCTCGCTGATGGGTTCGTTGGCCATCATGTACTTGATGGCTTCTTCGCGGCTCATGCCTTTGGCGTGCAGGCCCACGTCCACCACCAGCCGGATAGCGCGGTGGATGTCGTCGCCCAAGGCGCCGAGTTTCTGGTACGGATCGGCGTAGAGGCCCAGTTCGGGGCCCAGGCTTTCGCAGTACAGCGCCCATCCTTCGCTGAACGCGCTGTAGCCGCCAAAGCGCCGGAACTGCGGCTGGCTGGTGTTTTCCTGCTGCAAGGAAAGCTGGTAGTGATGGCCGGGAATGGCCTCGTGCAAAAATAGCGACTCCATTCCCGAGGTCGTGTTGAAGGCAGTGGCGTCCAGAATGGGTACGTAGAAAATGCCCGGCCGCGCGCCGTCGGGCGTGCCCCGGTTATACTCGGCCGAGGCCGTAGCCGCCCGAAAGGCTTCGGTCTGCCGAATCTCAAAGGGCGTCTTGGGGGTGCGCCCGAACAGCCTGGGTAAGTTGGGCGTGATACGCGCCTGAATGGCGCGGAAGGCGTTCAGTACGTCGGCCGGCGTTTTGTAGGGCGTGAATTTGGGGTCAGACCCCAGGTAGGCGAAGAAGGCCGCTAAGTCGCCTTGGTAGCCCACCTGGTTTTTTACCGCTTCCATTTCGGTCCGGATGCGCTTCACCTCCGCCAGCCCGGTCTGGTAAATGGCGTCGGGCGTGCGGTCGGTGGTGGTCATCTGGCGCACGCCGTAGCGGTACATTTCGGCTCCGCCGGGCACGGCTCCAATGCCCGCGCTGGTGCGGGCCTGCGGTAGGTAGTCGGTCTGCAGAAAGTCGGCCAGCTTGTGGTAGGCGGGCACCAGCTGGGTCAGAATGGCTTGCCGGTAGGCGGCGGTGAGCCGGGTTTTGTCGGCCTCCGAAAAGCTGGCAGGCAGCTTGTTGATGGGCCCGTAAAACGGGCTTTTAGTGGCATCCTCCGTCACTTGCGCCTGCAACTGCGGCACCATCTTCTGCACCAGCGGCTTGGGCAGCACCACGCCGGCCTGCAGGCCGCGCCGGAAGTTGCCGACGGCCGAGTCGGCCCACACCGGAAACTGGCCCGCCCGCGCCAGCCAGTTGTCGTAGTCCTGCACCGTTTTGAAGGGCTGCGAGCCGGTGCCCGCGCCCAGCTGCACCAGCGTATTGGGCAGGGAATAAAACTGCGCGAAGGGCATCATCCATGAATTCAGCTGCAAGCCATCGAGCCGAATCTGCATGTCGTAGGCAAAGATGTCGTAGCTGACTTGGTCTGCGGGGGAGAGTGCGGCCCGGTCGAATTTGCGCAGCGCCGCGAGGTATTGCTGGTAGAACCGTTGCTGCTGCGCCCGAAACGCCCGGGTCTGGTTGTTGGGCAGTTGGTCGTTGTAGCGGTTATCGCCCTGCGCCGTGGCTTCGAGTGGAAACAGCCTGGCTTGCTCCTGCCAATACGCCGCGAACAGGGCCCCCAGCGGGGCCGAGGCGGCCGGTGGTGCAACAGCTGCGGTATTTTTAGCGGCCGGTTTGGCTTTTTGGGCCAGCGCGGGAGCGGGCAGGCAAGCGCCCAGCAGGGCCCCGGCCGCCAACACGGGCAGTAGTAGTCTTTTCATCAATAGAAGGACTTGAATTTGAGCGCACAAGAACGGTTAAATGCGGCATTATTTAATTAAAAAATAATCGCTCTGCGCACTTAATTGGGCAACAGAAAAGCCCCGGCGACGGGGCTTTTCTGGATTAGCAAAAGGGAAAAGTGGCTACTGCGCGTCGGCCCAGCGGGTCATTTTCTGGTCGAGGATATCGAGCGGCATCACGCCGTCCTTCAGCAGCTCGTCGTGGAAGGCGGCGATGCTGTACTTGTTCTGGTACTGGCCGGCGTAGTGCTCGCGCAGGTGCTCGCTGCCACCGAGCTTTTGCTCGGTCTGGTTGCGCAGTTCCCGGATTTTGAGTTGGCCGATTTTGTAGCTCAGCGCCTGGCCCGGAATGGCCATGTAGCGCTCCACTTCGGCTGTGGCGGCCTCGCGGGTCGTGGCCTCGTTGTCGAGCGAGTATTGAATGGCCTGCTCGCGGGTCAGCTGGCCGGTGTGCATCCCCGTGTCAATCACCAGCCGTATGGCGCGGTGCATCTCCTGGCTCAGGGCCCCCAGGTACTCGTAGGGGTCTTTGTAGAGGCCCAGCTCCTTGCCCAGGCTCTCGGCGTACAGGGCCCAGCCCTCGCCCATTGCCCCGTACCAGGCAAAGCGCCGGAACTTGGGCAGGGCGGTGTTTTCCTGCTGCAACGAAATCTGGTAGTGGTGGCCGGGAATGGCCTCGTGCAGAAACAGCGACTCCATGCCCGGCGTGCGGTACTGGGTGGCGTCCAGAATCGGTATGTAGAAAATGCCCGGCCGCGAGCCGTCGGGCGTGCCCTGGTTGTACTCGGCGGAGGCCGAAGCGGCGCGAAAGGCCTCCGTCTGGCGCACCTCAAACGGCGTTTTGGGCGTGCGGCCGAATAGCTTTTTCAGGTTCGGCTGCATCCGGCCCTGGATGGCGCGGAAGCCGTTGAGCACGTCCTCGGGCGTTTTGTAAGGAAAAAACCGCCGGTCGGTTTTCATATAAGTCAGCAGCGCTTTCAGGTCGCCGTGGAACACGAGCCGGGTGCGTACCTTGTTCATCTCGCTCTTTATGCGCGCCACCTCACGCAGCCCAATGTCATGGATTTCGGCCGGGGTGCGGCTGGTCGTGGTCCAGTTTTTCACCAGGAAATTGTATTGCGCCTGGCCGTTCGGCAGGGCCCCGTGGCCGGTGGTGGCGCGGGCCTTGGGCAGGTATTCTTTGGCCAGGAAGTCGCCCAGCTTTTTGTAGGTCGGCACCAGCTCGGCCAGAATGGCCTTCTGGTACGCGGCCGTCAGGCGGGTTTTGTCGGCGTCGGTAAAGGTGCTGGGCAGCAGCGCAATGGGCCCGTAAAACAGGCTCTTGGTGGCGTCGGTGGTTTCCAGGCTCCGCAGCTGCGGAATCATCTTCGCTACCAGCGTTTTGGGCAGCACCACGCCCGTCTTCATGCCCGCCCGGAAGTTGGCGATGGCCGAGTCGGCCCAGACCGGGAAGCCGTGCACCCGCCCCAGCCAGTTGTCGTAATCCTGCACCGTTTTAAACGGCTGGGCCCCCGTGCCGGCCCCGTACTGGCCCAGGGCCAGCGGCAGGCCCCCAAACTGGTTGAAGGGAATCATCCAACTGTTGGGGAAATCGGCGCCCATGGCCAGGCCCAGCCTGAGGCCGTCGAGGCGGGTCTGCAGGTCGTAGTGCAAAATGTCGTAACTCATCAAGTCGTTGCCGGCCAGTTGCTTGCGGTCGAACTTGCCGAGCCGCCCCAGGTAGCCTTGGTATAAGCCGGCCAGCGAGTCGCGGAAGGCGCGGGTCTGGTCGTTCACCAGGCGGTTGTTGTAGCGGTTGTCGCCCTGGCTGGTGGCCGCCAGCGGAAATAGCGGCGCCTGCCGCTCCCAGTAGCTTTCAAATAGATTCTTGATGTCGCCGGGGGCCGCCGTGGCGTCGGTGGTTTTGGTTTGGTTGCAGGCCGTTAGCGACGCCAGGGCCCCCAGGCCGGTGAGGAGAAATTTACGCATAAAAACAGGTGAGTGAAATGCGGCTGGCCGCCGCGCCCGCAAGCTACGGCCCCGGGGGCCCACGTTTTTCCGCCGGGGCCCCAAAAAAGCCTGCCTGTAGCGTGGACGCTGCGAATCCGCGGCTCTCGCTTCGTCCTGCCAACCACCGGGCCGCGCTACAACTGCACGATTCTCGGCCGCACTATTCCCGCAGCACCAGCACGTCTACGGGCCGCTCGGCTTCTTCGAGCGCTAGGCCCAGGGCCCCCAGGGCGCGTTGCAGGTCGCCGGGCTTTTCGGGCTGAAACTCGAAGTGCAGGTTGTAGCGCGTGGCCAGGCCGGTGGCGTCCAGCACCGGCCGCTTCACCACGCCGAAGCTCTCCAAATAATCGGCTACGGCGGCCAGCGGGGCATCGTCGGCGCTGAACTGGCCGCCCGACATGCCGCCGCCGGTGGCCGTGGCGGGCCGGGCTGGGGCCGGCAGCCGGCGGGCGTTGGCTACCTTTAGTAGGTACACCGGCTTCGTGCGCGGCTCCAGGGCGGCGCGCAGCTCGAAGCGGGCGGCCAGCTCGCGCCGCAGCGTGGGCATTAAGGTTTCTTCCTGGCCGCGGGCCACAATCAGGTCGAGGCAATAGGTGGGCTCCGGGGCCCCCGCGGGCGCTTTGGGGCGCAGGTCGAGGGTGCGGTAGTAGGATAAATTGCCGTAAGCCAAGCGGTAGAGCGTGGCCAGCGGCAGGTTCATCACCACCAAGCGGCGGTTGTGAAAGGCCGACGAGTCCTGCGGGAACGTGCGCATCATGCCGCCCATGCCCTGCATGGTTGGTTGCATAAGAAAGTGCGGCGGCGTGGCGGCGTTGGCGGGGAAATAAGCAGCCATCGGGTTGGGAGTCAGGTCATCCTTCACCAGCGGTAAGCGGACGGGCAGCCCCCGTAGGACACTGTCGATGGTGCCGGCCGTGACGTAGCGCGGGTTGGTGCTGGCCACCACCCGGCCCGCGGCGTCGAGCAGCACCGTGTGGGGCACGATGCGGTACGAAAACAGCCGCTGGAGCGAGTCGGCCGCCGCGCCGGCCACGGTGGCAAACCACAGGTTGGAGGGCCGGGCCGCCAGGTAGCGCGCCACCCGCGCCGGCGTTTCCTGGCTGATGGCCACCACTTGCAGCCGCCCGGCAAACCGCTTTTGCAGCTCCTGCAAGTGCGGCATAGCCGCCACGCACGGCCCGCAGTACGTGCCCCAAAACTCCAGCAGCACCACTTGCCCGCGCAGCGCGGCCAGCGACGCGGTGGGCCGCGGCGCGTTTTGCACGGCGGCGAAGCGCAGCGCGGGCGCCGGGGCCCCAATGGCCACGGGGGCCTGGGCCCGGCCGGGGCGGGGCCCCCACGCGAGGCCCAGGGGGAGGAAGGCAAACAGGAGCTTTTTCATGGGGCGGCGGTTTTTTTGACAAACCTCGCGGCGGGGCGGCGGCCTTTGCGTTAACGCGCCTTAACGAGTGTTAAGAAGTGTTAAAATCCACGGATTTCGCCCAGCGCCGGCCTACTTTCGGGCCCCATGACCCGGCAAATCAAACTTCTAGTGCTGCTGATGGCCGCCTGCACGCTGGCCCTGGCCGGCCTGCAAGCCTACTGGAACTACCAGGCCTACCGCACCGCCACCCGCACCTTCCGGCGCGACGCCAACGAGGCGCTGGCCGAAGCCGCCGGCCAGGAAATCGGGCTGCGTCAGGGGGCCCTGCTGCGCCGCTACCGTACCTGGTTGGCCGACACCAGCGCAATTATTCTGCGAGGCTACGTGGAGCCAGTGTACGGCAGCCCACGTTTTTCCGTGGCCGATAAGCACCCATTTCCAAAGGAAAAGCGGGCCCCGTACGAAATCGGGTTTACCGACTTTTCAGGCCGCCTGGGGCCCCGGCCAGCCCGGCTCGATGCGGCGGCCCGCGCTTTTTTCATCCAGCGCTTCACGGCGGGCCCCGTGGCGGCCGGCGTGCGGGAAGGCACGGCGTTCTTCTACACCAAAAGCCTGGCCGACAAGCTCATCGCAGCCTACGCCGCCGATACCGTGCACCGCCGCCGCCTGGTCCGCCTCTACGCCCAAGCGCTGCGGCGGCGGGAGGTAGCCGCGCCGTTCCGGCTCCGGTTCGACGGCCTGGGGGCCCCGCCGCCGGGGCCCCGGGCTGCCTTCGCTACCGCGGCGGTGCGCGTGGATTTTGCCAAGAAAGTGGCTGGCCAAGTCCGCGCCGAATTTGCCGACCCCAACCGGGCGTACCTGGGCCGCATCAGGTGGGTGCTGCTGGGTTCGGTGGGGCTGATTGGCATTGTGGTGTTTTGCTTCGCCTACACCGTGCGCGCCCTGCTCAGCCAGGAGCGGCTGGCGGCCCTGAAGGACGACTTCGTGAACAACATGACCCACGAGCTGAAAACGCCGGTGGCCACCATCGGCGTGGCGGCCGAGGCGCTGGAGCGGTTTGCGCTGGGCCCCGCGGCCACGGCCGAGTACCTGGGCATCATCCGGCAGCAGGCCGCCCGCCTGGGGGCCCTGGCCGACAAGATTTTGCAGAGCGTGGTGGCCGAGCAGGCCGGCTTGGCCCTGGCCCGCCAGCCCCTGTGCCTGGGGGCCCTGCTGGCGCCCGTGCTGCGCGAGGCCCAGCCCCGGCTGGCGCAGGCCGGCAGCCGCCTGGCCTACGCCGCGCCCGCCGGCCCCGTGCCCATCGTGGGCGACGCCGTGCACCTGACCAACGTGCTGGCCACCCTCTTCGACAACGCGCTGAAGTACGGCCGCCCGGGCGGCGAAATTGCCCTCTGGTGCGGCGCCGAAAACGGCCAGGCCGTGCTGCGAATTACCAACGAGGGCCCCGGCATCCCGGCCCAGTACCAGGCGCGGGTGTTCGAGAAATTCTTCCGCGTGCCCACCGGCAACCGCTACGACGTGCCCGGCTCCGGCCTGGGCCTGCACTACGCCCGCGCCCTGGTGCAGCGCCACGGCGGCACCCTGGCCCTGCACAGCGCGGCCGGCCGCACCACCTTCACCATCCGCCTGCCCCTCGCCGCCCCTTATGATGACGCCGCCCTTGCCCCACCTGCTGCTGCTCGAAGATGAACTGCCCCTGGCCCGCATCGTGCGCGAAAGCCTGGAGCGCCAGGGCTTCCGGGTGACGCACGCGGCCGATGGGGCCCTGGGGCTGGCCGCGTTCCGCCGCGAGCCGTTCGACCTGTGCATTGTGGATATTATGCTGCCACAGCTCGACGGGCTGGCGTTCGTGGCGGAAATCCGGCGCACCAACCAGCAGGTGCCGGTGCTCTTCCTCACGGCCAAGTCGCAGCCCGCCGACGTGGTGCAGGGCTTCGGAGTGGGTGGCAACGACTACCTGCGCAAGCCCTTCAGTCTCGACGAGCTGCTGGTGCGCCTGCGCGAGCTGCTGCGCCGGGCCCCGGCCGCCGCGCCCGCGCTGCCCGCCGCCGTGCCGCTGGGCCGCTACGTGTTCGTGCCCCTGCGCCAGGAGCTGTGGCTGGACGGCCAGCTCAACGCCCGGCTCTCGCACCGCGAAAGCGAGCTGCTGGAGCTGCTCGCCCGCCACCAGCCCCGCCCGCTCGGCCGCAAAGCGGCCCTGCTGCAACTGTGGGGCGATGACTCGTTTTTCCACGCCCGCTCGATGGACGTGTTCATCTCCCGCCTGCGCAAATACCTCCGCCACGACCCCGCCGTGGCCATCCTCAACCTGCGCGGCGTGGGCTACCGGCTGGTAACGTAGCTAAAGTCCGCGCTACAGTTCGCGCTATGGCCCACGAAAAAGCCCGGCGCGGGACCGGGCTTTTTTGCAGATGGGTGACGGGAAGACCTACTTCACTGGCATCAGCAGTTGGGCCAGCTTGGTTTGCAGCTCTTCGCCGCGCAGGTTGGTGGCCACGATTTTGCCGGCGGGGTCGAGCAGGAAGTTTTGGGGGATGCCCAGCACGCTGTACTGTTGGGCCACGGCGTTCTGCCAGAATTTCAGGTCCGACACTTGGTGCCAGACCAGGCCATCGGCGGCAATGGCTTTAACCCAGGCGCCCTGGCCGTTCTCCCGGTCCAGCGACACGCCTAGGATGGTGAAGCCCTTGTCTTTGTAGGTGTTGTAAGCCGCCACTACGTTGGGATTCTCCTGGCGGCAGGGGCCGCACCAGCTGGCCCAGAAGTCAATCAGCACGTACTTGCCACGCAGCGACGAGAGCGTGAGCGGCGTGCCCTCGGGCGTTTTCTGGGTGAAGTCGGGCGCTAGGGCCCCCACGGCTACCGACTGCAACTTGGCGATTTGGGTAGCAATTTTCTGGCCCTCCGGCGTGGCCCGCAGCTTGGGCGAAAGCTTCTCGAAGAGCGCCGCGTACTCAGCCGCCTTGGGGGCGTAGCCTACAGCTTGCTTGACGGCGAACAGGCTGAACCGGTCGTTGGGATGGACCGCTACGAACTCGGCGGCTACCTTCCGTTGGGCCTCGTCGTTGGCGTCGAACTTGGCTTCGAGCGCATCCATAGCGGGCTTGTCCTGCTTGGCGCGGGCGGCCATGTACTGCTGGCCCAGGGCCTTGCCCTGGGCATCCAGCGGCTTCATCTGCTCGCGTAGCTGGTTGGCCAGTGCATTAATGGGCGTGCCCGCGACGACGGCCTTGGTGGCCGAGTCGGGCGTGGCTACTTTGATGGTGCCTTTTTCGAGGTACACGCTGGTCATGTCGCGCGTTTTGGCCAGCGCGGTGCCCTGGTGCGTGAAGGCCAGGTTGGCCGCCACGGGGCCCGGCACGGTGCCCTTAAAAGAGAAGGCGCCGTCTTTTTTCACCCATGCTGAATCTATTACTGCCTTGCCGTCGATGGAATATCTCAAGTAGGCTTTGCTATTAGCCCTGGCGTTGGCGACTTTGCCGTTCAATACGAAGGTTTCGGCCTGGGCCTGGGCCAGTAGGGGCAGGGCCCCCAGGGCCGCGGCGAAGAGAAGTTTCATGAGGAAAGGGTTTTGGTGCAAACTAAAAACGGTCATGCTGAGCGCAGTCGAAGCATCTCTCCCGCGCAAGTAATCAAGGGCTACCGCGGCGGGAGAGATGCTTCGACTGCGCTCAGCATGACCGTTTTTATTAGTTGAACAGCGGCTAAGATAAAGCATAAGAGCGCGTTAGCAAAAAACCGCGCCGGGGCCCTACTTCTGGGCGGCGGCCCAGGCGTCCATTTTCTTCTCGAGCACGGCCAGCGGCATCGAGCCGTCTTTCAGAATTTCGTCGTGGAAGGCGCTGAGCGAGAACTTGGGGCCCAGCTGCTGCTCGTACCGGGTGCGCAGCTCCCTGATTTTCAGGGCCCCAATCTTGTAGCCCAGCGCCTGCCCGGGGATGGCCATGTAGCGCTCCACGGCCGAGGTGGCGTCCTGGGTGCTCAGGGGCAGGTTGTCGAGCATGTAGGCGATGGCTTGCTCGCGGGTCATGTTGCGGCTGTGCAGGCCGGTGTCCACCACCAGGCGCACGGCGCGCAGCATCTCGTCGCCCAGGGCCCCGGCGTACTGGTAGGGGTCGGTGTAGAGGCCCAGCTCCTTGCCCAGGCTTTCACAGTACAGGGCCCAGCCCTCCACGTAGGCGTTCTGGCCGCCGAAGCGCCGGAACTTGGGCAGGCTGGTGTTTTCCTGCTGCAGCGAAATCTGGTAGTGGTGCCCGGGGATGGCCTCGTGCAGAAACAGCGACTCCATGCCCGAGGTGGTCGTGAACTTGGTGGCGTCCAGAATGGGCACGTAGAAAATGCCCGGCCGCGAGCCATCCGGGGCCCCCTGGTTGTACTCGGCCGAGGCCGAGGCGGCGCGGAAGGCCTCGGTTTGGCGGATTTCAAACGGCGTTTTGGGCACGTGGCCGAACATCTTGGCCAGGTTCGGGGCCATGCGCTGGTGGATGGCTTCGAAGGCGGCCAGAATCTGGGCCGGCGTCTTGTAGGGCCGGAAGCGCTTGTCGGTTTTCAGGTACTCGAAAAATGCCCGCAAGTCGCCCTTGAAGCCCACGCTGGCCTTCACGCGCTCCATCTCGGCGCGGATGCGCTTCACCTCGCCCAGGCCCACCTGGTAGATCTCGGCTGGCGTTAGGTCGGTGGTCGTCGAGTTGGCCACCAGATACTTGTACATTTCCGGGCCGCCGGGTAGGGCCCCCAGGCCGCTGCTGGCGCGGGCGCGGGGCAGGTACTCGGTTTGCAGGAAGTCGCCCAGCTTCTGGTACGTCGGCACCAGCTCGGTGCTGATGGCCTTCTTGTAGTCGGCCGTCAGCCGGGCCTTGTCGGCGGCCGAGAAGCTGGCGGGAAACTTGTTGATGGGGCCGTAGAAGAGGCTTTTGGCGGGGTCGGCCACCACCAGGGCCCGCATCTGGGGCACCATCTGCGTCACCAGGGCCCGGGGCAGCACCACGCCGGCCCGCACGCCGGTGCGGAAGTTGGCGATGGCCGTGTCGGCCCACACCGCGAAGCCCCGCACGCGGCCCAGCCAGTTGTCGTAATCTTTCACCGTTTTGAAGGGCTGAATTCCTTCGCCCGAGCCCATCTGGCCCATCGTGAGGGGCAGGGCGTAGAACTGGTTGAAGGGCATCATCCAGGTATTCAGCTGCAAGCCGGCCAGGTTCTGCTGCATCTGGTACCGGAAAATGTCGTAGCTGAGCTGGTCGTTGGGCCCCAGCTCCGCGCGGTCGAAGCGCTCCAGCCGCGTCAAATACGTTTGGTAAAACGTGCGCAGCGAGTCGCGGTAGGCGCGGGTGCCGTCGTTGGGCAGCTGGTCGTTGAAGCGGTTGTCGCCCTGGCTGGTGGCCGAAAGCGGGTCGAGGCGCGACTGCTTTTCCCAATACGTGTCGAACAGGGCCCCCAGGGCCTGGGGATCGGCGGAGGGGTGGTCTGTCCGGCCCGTCCAACTGGTGTCGGACTTGTTCCGTTGGTTGCAGGCGGTGGCCAGGGCGGCGGCGGCCAGCCCGGCGAGGAGGAGTTTTTTCATAAACAGCGAAGCGAATGCGGCCACCAAACTACGGCCCCGGCCGGGCACGCCGCGTGAAGACCGGCGCGGCCGCCGCCCAGCTAATCAACTTTGGGGCTTCCCCCAAGTTGTTAAAGCGGTTTCGAAGTTAGTGGAGGTAGGGGCGGGGCTTGCCCCCGCCCGTCGTTGAACGAAAGCCGACGGAACCGTTCAACGACGGGCGGGGGCAAGCCCCGCATTCTACTTCGTGAGCAGTACAACTGCGAAACCGCTCTAAGCCAACCAACTGCGAGAGATTACCTCCGCCGGCTCGGTTGCGCTGCCCCGGCTGCCCAAAGCGCCCACCGGCCTCGACGGCCTCGACGAAATTACTGGGGGCGGCTTGCCCGCTGGGCCGGCCCACGCTGGTACCGCGGCAGCAGCACGCTGCTGACGGGCACGGCTGGCACCGCCAAAACCACGCTGGCGGCGTCCTTCGTGCTGGCCGCCTGCCGGCGCGGCGAGCGGTGCATCTTACTTCGCCTGCGAAGAATCGCCGGCCCGGTTCGTGCGCAATATGCAGTCGGTGGGCCTGGACTTGCAGCCCTTCCTCGACCAGGATTTGCTGTGCATCGACGCCCCGTGCCTCACCCTCAACAGCTTGGAGCGCTACCTCGTGACGCTGCACCGCCTCGTGAGCGAGTCTCAGCCCCACACCTCATCGACCTCATCAGCAACCTGGTGTCGGTGGGCAGCATCAGCGAGGTTCGCAGCATGCTCATCCGCCTGATTGACTACTTGAGTGCGCGGTATCACAGCCTTGTTCACGGCCCTGGTAAGCGGGCGCGACGGGCGGCTGGACATGACCGGGGAAGGCGTGTCGTCGCTGGTCGATACCTGGATTTCGGTGCGCGACCTCGAAGGCATCGGCGAGCGCAACCGCGGCCTGAGCATCCTCAAGGCCCGCGGCCTGGCCCACTCCAACCAGGTGCGCGAGTTCGTGGTGACCCCGCAGGGCGTGGAGCTGCTCGATGTGGTGGTGGGCCCCACGGGCATTATTACCGGGGCGGGCCGCCTGGCCCAGCGCGCCCAGGCCCTGGCCGCCGCCGCCGCCGAGCAGCACGCGCTGAACCGCAGCGGCCGCGAGCTGGAACGCAAGCGCCGGGTGCTGGAGGCCACCATCGGTACCTGCGCACCGAGTTCGAATCGGGGGAGGAAGCGCTGCGCCAGGCGCGGGCCGCTCAGGAAAGGGCCCCGGCCGAGGGCGATGATGCAACCAGTAATGAAACAGCCCCGGGGCCCCAACGTTCGGCTTAGCATTCCCGTATAGTCGAGCGAATATGGAAATGAGGGAAGGTTTGGACGTTGCGTCACCCGCGAGCGGCTACAAATGGGAATTGCGCCTGTACATAGCCGACCAGACCGCGAAGTCGGTGGCCGCACTGGCCAACCTGCGCGGCTACTGCGAAGAGTACATGGCCAGCAGCTACTCGCTGGAGGTGAATGACTTACTGCTGCATCCGCAGCTGGCCGAGGGCGACCAGGTTCTGGCCATCCCGACGCTGGTGCACAAGGTGCCCGCGCCGCTGCGCCGCCTCATCGGCGACTTCTCGAACGAGAAGCGCGTGCTGGTGGGGCTCGACATCCGCCCGCGGGGGGGGCAATAGGCCGTGGAACCAACCGCCGCCCCGCCCGCCGACTACGCCTTCGACCTGTACGTGACCGGCGCTACGCCAAACTCGACGCGCGCCGTGCGCAACATCAAGGAAATCTGCGAGCAACACCTGGCCGGCCGCTACGCGCTGCGCATTATTGACCTCTACCAGGAGCCTCAGTTGATTCAGCAAGAGCAAATTATCGCTGCTCCCACGCTGGTGCGGGTGCGTCCGTTGCCCCAGCGGCGGCTCGTGGGCGACCTTTCCGATCGGGCCGCGGTGCTGGCCGCCCTGGGCCTGCCCACCGCGCCCCCCGCCGCATGATGCTGCCGCCCATCCCGCCCGATGCCGCCGCCCTGGCCCTCGAAAACGAGGAGCTGCGCCACCGCCTGCGTGAAGCCGAGGAGCTGATTGCCGCCGTGCGCACCGGCGCCGTTGACGCGTTGGCCATCCAGGGCCCCGAGGGGCCCCGCATCTTCACCCTGCAAAGCGCCGACCAGGGCTACCGCGCCCTCATCGAGCAGATGAACGAGGGGGCCCTGCTGCTGAGCCCCGAGGGCACGGTGCTGTACTGCAACGCGGCCCTGGCCAGGCTGCTGGGCCGCGCGCCGGCCGCCCTGCTGGGCGACGCCTTCGCCGCCAGCGTGCCGGCCGACTTCCAGGACTACTGGGCCGGGCTGGTGGCACGGGGCTGGGCCGACAAGGCGCGCGGCGAGCTGCCCCTGCGGGGCCCGGAGGGGGCCCTGCGGCCCTGCGCCGTGTCGATGAACGGGCTGGCTTTCGACGGGGCCCAGGCGCTGGCGGTGCTGGTAACCGACGTGTCGGCGGCGCAGGAAATCGACGGCATCCGGGCCTTGGTGGTGGAGCAGAACGCGCTGATTGAGCGCGCCCACGACGAAGTGCTGCGCCAGCAAGCCGCCCGCCAGGCCGTGGAGCTGGTGGCCACCGAGGTAGGCCGCGTGCTGGAAGGCATCCCCCAGATTGCCTGGACTTCGGACTCCGCGGGCGTCACGTCCTACCTTAACCGCCGCTGGTTCGACTTTGCCGGCGAGGGGCCCGCGGCCGAGCCCGGACCCATCACCGGCCGCCTCCACCCCGCCGATTTTGTGGCTACCATGGCGCGCTGGCGCCACTGCTTGGCTACCGGCAAGCCGCTGGACGTGGAGTGCCGCCTCCGCAACCAAGCGGGTGGCTACCGCTGGATGCTGGGCCGGGCCCTGCCCTCGCGCGACGAGGCCGGCAACATCCGGGAGTGGATCGGCACCTTCACCGACATCCGCGAGCAGAAGCTGGCCCTGGAGCGCGTGGCCCAGGCCCAGGCCCAGCTGCGCGCCAACAATGAGCAGCTCACCCGCGTGAATGAGGACCTCGACAACTTCGTGTACACCGCCTCGCACGACCTCAAGGGACCCATCACCAACATCGAGGGCCTGCTCCAGGCCCTGGTGGCCGAGCTGCCGCCCGCCAGCCGCGACGCCGCCCAGGTGCCGGCTATCCTCGATATGATGCAGGACTCGGTGGACCGCTTCCGGCGCACCATCGAGCACCTCACGGCCGTGATTGAGGTGCAAAAAGCAGATCCTCTAGCCCCTGCCCCGGCCGATATACTGGCCGTTATCGCCGACGTGCGCCTCGACCTGGCCCCCGAGCTGCGGGCCGCCGCTGGCCGCCTGGAGGTGGACGCCGACGACTGCGAGCCGCTGCCCTTCGCCGAGAAAAACCTGCGCAGTGTGGTGTACAATCTGCTCAGCAACGCCATCAAGTACCGCGACCCCGCCCGCCCGCTGCACGTGCACCTCGGCTGCCACACGGTGGGCGGCGAAGTGGTGCTGACGGTGCGCGACAACGGCCTGGGCCTGGACCTGGCCGACGAAGACCGGTTGTTTGCCATGTTCCAGCGCCTGCACGACCACGTGGAGGGCTCCGGCATTGGCCTGTATATGGTGAAGAAGCTGGTGGAAAACGCCGGCGGCCGCATTGCGGTGCAAAGCCAAGTGGGCGTAGGCTCTACCTTTACCGTGTACTTCCGCCGCTAAGCCCCGCGGGCTGGCCGGGGTTTTGGCGCTTGCCGCGGTGGGCCCGGGGTCCCGGCGGCCCGCTCCCCGGGGCGTAGCTTCGGCTTTGATCCGTAACGCTTTACCCGATCTGCCCTTGTCTTCCTCGCTTGCCCAACGCCTGCTGCTGCTGCTGCTGCTGCTGCTGGCGGCCCCGCTGCTGGCCCCCGCCCAGCGCCGCGCCGTCCGGCCCATGCACCGCGTCACCCGCCCCAAAACCATTGCCCGGGGCCCCAAAGTGCCGGCCGCCGTCGCGCCCGCCTTTACGCAGTACCTGCACTCGCCCTGGGTCGATTCGCTGATGCGTGCGCTCACGCCCGACCAGCGGGTGGCGCAGCTGTTTATGGTGGCCGCGTACTCGAACCGCCAGCGCATCGACGAAGATTCGGTATCGGCGCTGGTGCAGCAGTACGGCGTTGGGGGGCTGATTTTTTTCCAGGGGGGCCCCGTGCGGCAGTCCAAGCTCCTGAACCGCTACCAGGCCCAGGCCCGGGTGCCGCTGCTGGTGGCCCTGGACGGCGAGTGGGGCGCGGGGATGCGGCTGGATAGCATCGAGAAATTCCCGTACCAGATGAGCCTGGGCGCGGTAGCCGGCGCCGACACGGCCCTGCTCTACGGCATGGGCGCGGAGGTGGCCCGGCAGTTCCGGCGCCTGGGCATACACGTCAATTTCGCCCCGGTGGTCGATGTGAACAACAACGCCGCCAACCCCGTCATCGGCTTCCGCAGCTGGGGCGAAAACCCGGCCGCCGTGGCCCGCGCCAGCCGCCAGTACATGCGCGGCCTGCAGGACGCGGGCGTGCTGGCCGTGGCTAAGCACTTCCCCGGCCACGGCGACGTGGACGTGGACTCGCACCTGGCCCTGCCCACGGTGCGCGTGGACCGCCGCCGGCTGGATTCGCTGGAGCTGCCGCCCTTCCGCAACCTGATTGCCAATGGCTTGGGCGGCGTGATGGTGGCCCACCTCAACGTGCCGGCCCTCGACAGCACAGGCACGCCCACCACGCTCTCGCGCCCGGTCATCACGGGCATGTTGCGCGGCCAGCTGGGCTTTAATGGCCTTATTTTCACCGATGCCATGAACATGAAGGGCGTCACGAGCCGCTACCCGCCCGGCGAGGCCGACGTGCGGGCCCTGCAAGCCGGCAACGACATCCTGGAGTTCAGCCGCAACGTGCCGCTGGCCCTGCAAATGGTGCGCGCCGCCGTGGACAGCGGCCGCATTTCGCAGAAGGAAATTGACCAGCACTGCCGCCGCGTGCTGGCCCTCAAGCAGTGGGCTGGCCTGCGCCACTACCAGCCCGTGGCCCTCCAAAACCTGGTGGCCGACCTCAACCCGCCGCACGCCCGCTACCTCAGCCACCGCCTCACCGAGCTGAGCCTCACGCTGCTGCGCAACCAGAAGAGCCTGCTGCCCCTGCGCCGCCTCGACACGCTACGGGTGGCCACGCTAGTGCTCGGCGGGGCCCTGCGTGACACCACGGCTTTCCAAAAAGCGGTGGCCGACTACGTGCCCACCGCCCACTTCCACGCCGCCGCCAACCCCACGCTCGACGAGCTGGTGCGCCTGCGCGAAGCCCTGAAACCCTACAACCTGGTGCTGGTAAGCCTGCAAAGCCTGGGCCGCCTGCCGGCCACCAACTTCGGCATCACGCCCGAAGCCAACGTGCTGCTACGCGAGCTGGCCGGCCAGCAGCAAACGCTGGTGCTCAGTGTGTTCGGTTCGGCCTACGCCGTGGCCAAGGTGCGCGACCTCGACCGCGCCGCCGCCGTGGTGCTGGCCTACCAGGAAAGCCCCGACGCCCAGAGCCTGGCCGCCCAGCTCATCTTTGGCGGCGTGGGGGCCCAGGGCACGCTGCCCGTCACGGTGGCCAACAACCTGCCGCGTGGCTTCGGCCTGAAAACCGAAGGCGGCCTGCGCCTGCGCTACGCCAACCCCGAAGACGTGGGCCTCGACGGCCGCCTCGAAGCGCGCGTGGACAGCCTCGTGGGCCGGGCCCTGGCGGTGCAGGCTGTGCCCGGCTGCCAGGTGGTGGTGGCCCGCAACGGCACCGTGGTGCTGCGCAAAAGCTATGGCAACCAGACCTACGCCGGAGAAATAATTGTGGAAAATGAGTGGAATGCGAGAAATGGGAAGAATAAATTAATGGATAAAAACGCATCTTCTGCATTTTCACATTCAAGCACATCTTCCACATTGACCAAGCCCCGCCTGGTGGCCGACGACGACCTCTACGACCTGGCCTCGCTCACGAAATTGCTGGCCGCCACGCCGGCGCTGTTGCGGTTGCAGCAGGAAGGCAAGTTCAGCCCCGACAGCACGTTGGGTAACTACTTCCCGTTCCTGCGCGGCACCAACAAGGCTAATTTGAACATGCGCGAGGTGCTGGCCCACCAGGCCCGCCTCAAGGCCTGGATTCCGTTCTGGAAGGAGCTGACTAACCGCCGGGGGGGCCTGCGCCGCCGCTACTTCCGCGCCGATTCGTCGGCCCGGTTCCCGCTGCTGGTGGCCCGGGGCCTGTGGGGTAGCCGCAAGCTGCCGGCGCGCATCAATAAGGAAATCGGGGCCTCGCCGCTCAATACAAAGCCCGGCTACGTGTACTCCGATTTGTCGTTCATGCTGTACCCGCAGCTGGTGCGGGCGCGGTCGGGGCTGGCCTTCGAGGACTTCTTGCGGCGCGACGTGTACCGGCCGCTGGGGGCCACCACGCTGGGCTTCCGGCCAGCGCGGCGCTTTCCGCTGGCCCGCATCGTGCCCACCGAGTACGATTCCACCTTCCGCCGGCAGCTGCTGCACGGCACCGTCCACGACGAGGGCGCGGCCCTGCTGGGCGGCTTCTCGGGCCACGCCGGCCTGTTCGGCAACGCCAACGACGTGGCCAAGCTCGTGCAGACCTACGCCTGGGGCGGCCACTACGGCGGCCAGCAGCTCTTCGATAAAAAGATCCTGGCCGACTGGACGAGCTGCCAGTTTTGCCCCGACAACCGCCGGGGCCTGGCCTTCGACCGGCCCGCGGCCGACCCCGGCGTGAACTTCGCCAAAAGCTCGACGCCGGCCGCCTACGGCCACACCGGCTTCACGGGCACCGCCTTCTACGTCGAGCCCCAATACGGCCTCGTGGTCGTCTTCCTCGCCAACCGCGTGCACCCCACCCGGCGCAACGGCAAACTCTCGGAGCTGGGCGTGCGTACCGGCCTCATGCAAGTGGTCATCGAGAGCGTACTAAACCCGTAGGGCCCCGGCAGCCAATACTCTATTGCCAGTTTACTAGGCGCTATGCTCGTCACAAAGTAGGGTGCGGGGCTTGTCCCCGCTCGTCGTTGAACGAAAGCCGACTGAACCGTTCAATGACGGGCGGGGACAAGCCCCGCACCCTACTTCGTTTTCGCATTCCACTTCGTGAGCAGTATACCTATCATTTGAGCCCCGCCCCGCCATTCTGCCCATGCTTAGCTCCGACCATTTACTGACCGCCTTGTTCATCGTGGTTGCTGGGGTGGGGCTGGCCGCTACGCTGGTAGCCAACCCGCCGGCCCGCGCCGACAGTGCCCTTTTTCGCCGCTGGACGCAGGGCCTGCCCGCCGCCGTGGTGGCCCAGGTTACGCCCGAAGTCTGGAAAAAGCTGGTGCGCACCTACTTCGCCGTGGTTGTGCCGTCGCTGTCCATCTGCGCGGCGGCGGTGCTGGTGGGGCCCCAGCGGCTTGCCTTTTCCGTTACCACTCTCTCCAGTTTAGCGGTGCAGGTAGCCGCGTGCTTTTTCATCCGGCGCTACTTGCTGCGCCAGGCGCTGCCGGCGTAAGCGCCTGGGGCCCTACGGGGGCCCGCTACCCGGTCTGCATTAAGAGTGGGCTGAACCCGTAGGGCCCCGGCCGCCAATACTTTATTGCCGATTTGTTGGGCGTTACTTACATTTGAGCCCCACTTAATCCCTGCTGTTCCGCTCATGCTTGCCGCTGCCGAAACTTCCGCTTTTGCCCTGGCCGTAATCGGAACCGGGGTCGTACTCTCCGCCGTAATGCTTGCTAACCCGCCGGCCCGCGCCGACAGTGCCCTGTTCCGCCGCTGTACGCAGGGCCTGCCGGCGGGCGTGGCGGCCAGTGTATCGGGAGCAGCTTGGCGGCGGCTGGAGCGCACGTATTATGCCTGTGCAATGGGGACCCTGATAGCGCTGGGCGTGCTGGTGCACTGGGTGTTGCCAGCCAACCGAGCGTTGCCAGCCATTACGCTCTTGTGCTTGGCCACGGTATCCGGGGCACGCTTTTTCATCCGGCGCTACTTGCTGCGCCAGGCGTTGCTGGCATAAGTGGCCCGGGGCCCCAACGGGCTCCGCGCTACCCGATTTGCTGCCCGGCGCGCAGCCAGGCCACGGCGTTGGCTTCGGTGATGGTTTGGTTCAGGCGGAAGGGCCGGCGTAGCCTTGCCGGGCCTCGGTTTCCGTCACGGGCCGCAGCCAGCGGCCTACCAGGATGTCGTAGTGGGGTTGGTAGCTGATTTCTAGGAAATCGGCCGAAGGATAGGGGGCTGCATTGATAAAAACGGTGGGCTAGCGGTGGGCCGGGGCCCCCGCTTCAACGAAAGGCCCGGAACAAGGTTGGCGAGGGGCCCCAAACGCGCGCCGCTTGCTACCTTACGGACCTGGTTCCATTCCCACCCCGCCCCCTATGTTAGGACTGATGATGGCCGAGCCGCTGCGCGTGGCCGGCATACTCGAACACGCCGCCAAGTGGCACGCCGACACCGAAATCGTGTCGCGCCTGCCCGAGGGCGGTATTCACCGCTACACCTACGCCGCCGCGCACCGCCGCGCCAAGCAGCTGGCCAAGGCCCTGTTGCGCCTGGGCGTGGCCCCCGGCGACCGGGTAGGCACCCTGGCCTGGAATACCCATCGCCACTTCGAGCTGTATTACGGCGTGGCCGGCATCGGGGCGGTGTGCCACACCGTCAACCCGCGCCTGTTTCCCGAGCAGCTGGTGTACATCATCAACCATGCCGAGGACCGGCTGCTGTTCTTCGACCTCACCTTTCTGCCCCTCGTGGAGCGCCTGGCCCCCATCTGCCCCAAGGTGGAGAAATGGGTGCTGCTGGCGGGCCCCGAGCACCTGCCGGCCCATTCTTCCCTGCCCGGCCTGTGCAGCTACGAAGACCTGCTATCGGCCGAGCGGGCCGACTACGAGTGGCCGATGTTCGACGAAAACACGGCCTGCTCGCTGTGCTACACCTCCGGCACCACCGACCAGCCCAAGGGTGTGCTCTACTCGCACCGCTCCACGGTGCTGCACGCGCTGGGGGCCTGCCTGCCCGATTCGCTCGGCTGCTCGGCCCTCGACGTCATCATGCCCGTGGTGCCCATGTTCCACGTGAACGCCTGGGGCCTGCCCTACGCCGCGCCCATCGTGGGGGCTAAGCTGGTGCTGCCCGGCGCGGGCATGGACAGCGCCAGTCTCTACGAACTATTTGAGAGTGAAGGCGTAACGTTTTCGGCCGGGGTGCCCACCATCTGGCTGGCGCTGCTGCAATTCATGCGCGAGGGCCCGCGGCAGTTCTCCACCCTGCGGCGCACGGTGGTGGGCGGCAGCTCGTGCCCGCCGGCCCTAATAACGGCCTTCGAGGACGAGTTGAGCGTGACCATCACCCACGCCTGGGGCATGACCGAAACCAGCCCCCTGGGCACCGGGTCTTCCCTCACTGCCAAGCACAACGGCCTCAGCCCCGCCGAAACCCTGGCCGTGCGCGCCAAGCAGGGCCGCGTGGTATTCGGGGTGGACCTGAAAATCGTGGACGACGAAGGCATCTCCCTGCCGCACAACGGCATTGCTTTCGGCGACTTGCTGGTGCGGGGGCCCTGGGTGGTGCGCGACTACTTCGGCAGCGGCACGCCCGGCGAGCTGACGGCCGACGGCTGGTTCCGCACCGGCGATGTGGCCACCATCGACCCCGACGGCTATATGCAAATCACCGACCGCTCGAAGGACGTCATCAAGTCGGGCGGCGAGTGGATTTCCAGCATCGACCTCGAAAACCTGGCCATCTCGCACCCCGCCGTGGCCGAGGCCGCCGTTATCGGCGTGCCCAGCGCCCGCTGGGCCGAGCGGCCCCTGCTCATCGTGGTGCGCCGCCCGGGCCACGAAGTGTCGGCCGAGGAGCTACTGGCGTTCTTCAAAGGCAAGGTAGCCCGCTTCTGCGAGCCCGATGCTGTGGAATTCGTGGACCAGCTGCCCCATACTGCCACCGGCAAGCTCCTCAAAACCCAGCTCCGCAAAGACTTCGCGGGCTACGAAGTGGCGTAGAAACTCGCTGGTCTACAGCGTATCGCAGTAGGCCAGCAGCCGCACCACGTCGGCCTCCCGGCTTAGCTCTAGCTGGTGCTGGCGGGCGTAGGCAGCCAGGGCGGGGGTGCGTCCGGGCCCCAGGGCCCCCAGCAGCAACCCGGCGCGGAGCTTCACGGGCAGGATGCGGTTGTCGGGCGTTTTCACAAAGTATTCCAGCACATCGGCCCGGTTTGAGAAATTCGTCCGCTGGCAGAGCAGGGCCGTGCGCCCAGCATCGTAGTGCACCTCAAAAAAAGCCGTGCGCAGGGCCGGCTTGGCTACCCGCGCCTGGAGGTAGCGTCGGTACACAACCCGCAGGTTCTGCGCCGAATCACCTACCGTGAATTCGCGCAGCGTATCCATGTTCACCACGTGCTCGACGGTCAGCTCGCCAGTAGTTGTGCGGGAAATGAGTTGGCGGTCCATCAGGTTATACTTCACCCAAGCGCGCCGCGGGGCCCCATCGTACGAGCGCAGCACGCCCTGCGTCCAATAGGAGAAGAGGTAGGTGGTGCCGCCGCCCAGCATTTTGGCGGGTTGGTTGCCGGGCGGAGCAGTATTTTCCGAGCCCGCGTTAGTGTCCAGTGCCCTGTTGAGCTGCGGTTGGGGCCTCTCCACACTCCGAAGGCCGTGGTTGAAGTCCGCCGCTGTTTGCGCGCGGGCCCCGGCCAGGGGGCTGCTTAAGAGGGCCAACAGGGGGAGGATGCGGCGCATGTGGAAAGGCGGAAAGTAGTAGCGGCTAAGCAAGATGCAACCCTAACCGCTATCCTGCGGCGCAACGTGAAGTCGTGGCCATCGCACCGCCCAAGTTTGGGCCTCCGCACCCAGGCTACCGGCCCAGTTCCTCGGCCCGGTCGCGCGCGGCCCCGGCCCCGGCCATTAGGCCCTCGCGCACCTGCCCGGCCCCGAAGGCACGCATGGCCGCCTCGGTGGTGCCACCCTTGGAAGAAACCTTGGCAATCCAATCGGCGCAGCTCAGGCCGGCTTGCGAGTAGAGCTCCACGGCGCCGCGGAAGGTTTGGCTGACCAGCAGCTCGGCTTCGGCGGGGGCGAAGCCCATTTGGGCGGCGGCCGCCATCAGGGCCTCCATGCAGTAGTACACGTAGGCCGGGCCGCTGCCCGAGATGGCCGTACTGGCGTCGATGGCCGCCTCGTTTTCCACGTAAATGGTTTTGCCCGTGGTGCTTAGCAGGTTTTGCACCTGCACCAGCTCGGCGCGGCTCACCTCGTCGGTGCTGGTGAAGGCCGTCATGCCCATCCCGATTTGGGCGGGCAGGTTGGGCATGGCCCGGATGATTTTGGGCGTGCCCAGCGCTTGGCGCAGCGTGGCCACCGTGACGCCCGCCATGATGCTGAGCACCACTTGCCCGGGCTGCACCAGCCCCGCCAGCCGCGCAAACAGGGCCCCCGAGTCCTGCGGCTTCACGGCCAGGATGATGATGCTGGCGCCGGGCACGCACTCCTCGGGCGTGCCCCACACCGTGCCGATTTCGTGGGCCGCCAGGGCCCCCACGCGCTCGGGCGAGCGGGCCAGCAGCCGCAAATCGAGCCGCGAGGTGATGTGGGCGCGTACGAAGCTGCGGGCGTAGGTCAGGCCCATATTGCCGCCGCCGATGATGAGGATTTTCAAGCTGCTGGTAAAAAATAGGTGGGGGAGAGTTTAGTTGCCCAGGGGCTTGGGCGCAGGGTTCGCCGGGGCGGGCTGCGGCAGGTTGCGTTGCATAATGCGCTGCAGTGCAGGCATGAGGGTCGTCACGCGGCACTGCGTGGCTACAATTCCTGGCGGGTTGCCGCGGGCTGCTTGCGCAGCAGCATTTGCCCGATTTTCGAACGATAAAATGCGGTGAGGCTGTATAATTCGTCGGTGGTGAAATGGCTGCCGTAGGCTTGCACCATGTCTTTCCTAACGGCTTCCCAGCCCATGGCTTTTTGGTAAAATTGCCGCATTTCGGCTTGCATCGTCTGTGTTTGGCTGTTCAACTCGGGCGACTTGGCCATCATTTGCGCTTGGGCAGCTTCTTGCGAGGCCAACATGATGCCGATTTGGCTATTTATACTCATCGCGAAGTGATTTGTGAAAAAGCAGTAGGGTGCGGGGTTTGCCCCCGCCCGCCGTTGCGCGAACCGCGCGCCAATTGTGCAACGACGGGCGGGGGCAAGCCCCGCACCCTACTGCGCGACGAGTATAGCTGCTGCTCGGTTTGCATGGCCGTTAGCAAGTCGAGCGCGGCCGTGCGCTGCGCCGCTAATAGTGGCACCGGCGCCGCGGCGGCAGCGGGCGCGGCTGTGGTTTGGGCCCGGGCTATCGGGCCAGCGAAGCCCAAGGTGCCAAGTAGCAGTAAGAAGTTGCGCATGGTGAAAGAGAGTAGGAGAGGGCGCAAATAACGGTTTCGCCCGGCATTACCCCGCTGCCCTGGGGGCCCTACACCTTCACAATCACGCCCCTGCGGCGCATCAGGTGCAGGATGCCCCACCAGATGACGACCAGCGTGAGGGCCCCGGCGAGCGAGGCGTTGCGCGGGTCCTGGAACAGCGGCGCGATGCCCCACTGGTACAGCCAGCCGTTGAAGCTCAGTACGTTGCCCTGTGGCCCTGTTAGCTGCAACAGCCCGAACGTGCGCGAGAGGATGGCCGAGAGGAAGAATACGGCAATGGCGTTCACGCCGTAGTCCAGGGCCGGGCCGGTGAAGCGGCGGTAGCCCTGCACGTCGCACAGCCAGTACAGGGCCGCCAGCGTAGCCAGGGCCAGGCCTCCGGCATACAGTACGTAGGAGCTGGTCCACAGCGCTTTGTTGATGGGAAACCAGGGGTCCCAGATGAGGCCCAGTAGGATGGCCGCGCCTGCCGCCACGAACAGCCAGGCCACTTTGGCCGCCGGCTCGGGGCCCGGGCGGCGCAGCCACTGGCCCGCCAGGGCCCCCAGCAGCCCCGTGCCCAGGGCGGGCAGCGTGCCAAGTAAGCCCTCGGGGTCCCAGGTGCGCGACGATTTCCAGAGGTGCGGCACCGTGATGACGAGGCGGTCGAGCCAGGCCCCCAGGTTGGCTTCGGGCTCCAGGCTGGCGGGGCCAACGCCGGGCACCGGCACCACTTGCAGCAGTACCGCGTAGCCCACCAGCAGGGCCCCCAGAATAGCCAGCTGGGCGCGCCAGCCGGTGGTCAGAAAGATCACGCTGCACCCAAAAAACACCAGCCCCGTGCGCTGCAATACGCCCAGCATGCGTACCGTCGAAAAATCGAAGTGCGGGTAGAGCGACGTGAGCACGCCCAGCGCGAAGAGTAGCGCCGCCCGCCGCGCCACCCGCGCCACCAGGGGCCCTAGTGGGTCGCCGCGGCGCTTGGCCCCGTCGAGGGCGTACACCAGGCTCACGCCTACGATGAATAGGAAAAACGGGAAAATGAGGTCCGTGGGCGTGCAGCCGTTCCATTCGGCGTGCTCCAGCGGCGGGTAGATGTGGCCCCAGTCGCCGGGGTTGTTCACTAGCGTCATGGCCAGCACGGTGAGGCCCCGGAACACGTCGAGGCTGACGAGGCGGCCGGGCTGGGAAGTCTCGACCAGGGGCAGGGCCCCGGTGGTATCGAGGGCGGCTTGGGTGGTGGCGCGCATGAAGGAGGAAAATGGGTGGGAACCGGTAGGCCTGGCCCGGGCGGGCGGGAGTGGATAAGGTGGGTTTGGAAGCTGTTTAAAAGATATTCAGGCCGTCATGCTGAACGTAGCGGAGCGGAGTCGAAGCATCTCTCCCGCAGCAGCAATCCAATCGATTGGTTCAGTCAGTGGGAGAGATGCTTCGACTCCGCTCAGTATGACGGCCTGACGATTTCTCAAAAAGCCTCGATAAAAACCGGAGAAATCTTGAACAATTTCAATTCACCAAAAGCACATTCTCCGAATGTTTTGCAATCTTAGCGCCTCCAGTGTAAATAAAAATATTTGCGCCGGGGCCCAGCGCATATCTCTTGCCCGGCACGGCGGGGCCGGGCGGCTGGGAGGAGCGCTGCTCACCCGCGCCGGGGCCTCATCTTTTGCCAGTACCTTTTCATTTCCAACCCTCAAGCTACTGCTATGAAACGACTTTACTTAGCGGGATTCCTACTGGCGGCGGAGGCCGCGCTGGCCCCCGGCGCCCGGGCCCAAACCACGGCCCCCGCCGGCCGCACCGTCACGGGTACCGTGGTGGGCTCCGTGGACCGGCTGGCCATTCCCGGCGTCAATGTGCTGGTGAAGGGTACCAACCAGGGCACCGCCACCAACGCCGACGGCCGCTACTCGCTGCCCAACGTGCCCGCGGGCGCTACGCTGGTATTCAGCTTCATCGGCTACAAATCGGTGGAGCGCCCGGCCACTGCCGACAACCTCGACGTGGCCCTGGCCGCCGACGCCAGCGGCCTCGACGAGGTGGTGGTGACGGCCTACAACATCAAGCAGGACAAGCGCACGCTCGTCACGTCGGTGCAGGAAGTGCAGGGCAAGGACCTCATTGACTCGCGCCAGACCAACGTGGTGAACGCCCTGCAAGGCAAGGTGGCCGGTGTGAACATCACCTCCTCGGGCGGGGCCCCGGGCGAGGGTGCATCCATCGTCATCCGCGGCGGCACTTCGCTCGACGGCGACAACCAGCCGCTGTTCGTCATTGACGGTATGATCATGGACAACAGCTCGTTCCAGGAGAGCACGGCGCCTGGTGGCGGCTCCGCCTTCAACGGGCTGCTGGGCCGCTCGGTGGGGGCCTCGAACCGCGCCGGCGACCTCAACCCCGAGGACATTGCCAGCATGACCGTGCTGAAGGGGCCCGCCGCGGCCGCCCTCTACGGCCTGCGCGCAGCCAACGGCGCGGTGGTGATTACGACCAAAAAAGGCTCGGCCGGCCGCACCACCCTCAACTACCGCAGCCAGGTATCGGTGGACCAGGTGAACCGCCTGCCCACCACACAGGGCGAGTACGGGCAGGGCGCGCTCGGCCTGTTCGACGGCACCACGCGGCAGTCGTGGGCGCCAACCCCGGCGTAGGCACCAGCAGCACCACTAACTTGACGCCGGGCAGTACCATCACCGATTTTTACGGCAGTTGGTACGCCCGCGACATAGCCGGCTACTTCGAGGTAATTACCTACCACGAGCTGAAATTCATCGAGGCCGAAGCCGCCTTCCGGGCCGGCAACAAGGCTAGGGCCCTGGCTGCCCTTAAAGAAGGCATTCGGGCGCACATGAAAAAAATCGGCGCCGGCGGCACGTTCTCGCCGCCCGCCGTCACGCTCCCGGCCATCACCGATGCGCAGATTGCGGCCTACCTGGCCAGCGCCGCCGTGCCCCAAACGGAGGCCGACCTCACCACGCTGCGTCCCATCATGGAGCAGAAGTACATCGCCCTGTTCCTGAACCCCGACTCGTGGTCGGACCTGCGCCGGCTCGATTTTGACCCCAATATCTACGTCAACTTCACTTACCCGTCGAACGCCAACCCCGTGCTGGCCAGCAAAACCGACCCCACCCTGCGCTACCCGCGCCGCCTGCTGCCGGGCGCCACCGAGGTGCTCTACAACCCCGCCGAAATTGCCCGCATCGGCGGCAACGACGCCGACTACATCACCCGCCCGATGTGGTTCGACTCTAAATAGTGCCCCCACGGACTTAGCTTTTCCCTTTTATGAAACAAATTTCTCCCAAGCTGATGGGCGCGGCGCTGGCCCTGGCCACCCTGGCCAGCGGCTGCAAAAAAGACATCGACACCTACTTCACCGAAGTAGGCGGCCAGTACCCCACGCTGCGCAGCGTGCTAGGCACGGCCACGTTCGGCTCGGGCACGGGCACGAACATCAAGTTTATTACCGGCGAGGTCATCCCGATTGAAATCCAGTTTGCCCAGCAAACCTCGCCGCTGAAGCAGATCGTGATTTTGCAAAAAATCGAGCCCAGCCGCGACTCCACCGTTGTACAAACCGTTGCCTACGCCCCGGCCTTTTCTAAGCGCAAAAACGCCGATACGCTGGTTGTCAACTACGTGGTGCCCGCTGGAGCTAACAAGGCCAACGTGCGCGTAGATGCCCGCGTGGATGCCCAAAACGGTCAAACCAAGTTCGCCAGCTTCAACTTCCGCCTAGCCGAGGCCACGCCTACCGTGGCCGTCAACTCGGGGCCCACCAACGTGACGCTCGGTACCACGTCCACCGGCAACGCGCCCGGCGACGTGGTACGCTACAACCTGACGCTGAACGCGGGCGGCATCAACACGGCTACTCTATTCACCACCGCCGGTATTTTGTATAAAGACCTCGACAGCCTGAACGTGTACGCCACCGTGGGCACGGCCGCCGAGCGCCGCATCGACCGCCGCAAGCTCGCCGCCACCGGCGCCGCCACCACCCTGAACGTGGACGAGCCCCTGCCCGCCGGCAGCGCCGGCCAAACGGTGGCGTTCCGCTTCGAGGCCACCGTTAGGGCCCCCGCGCGCCGCACCTCGGCTACGGCCGCCACCGGCGTGGCGGTGGTAGCGCCCACGCCCTTCAGCGGCACCGTGCGCACCGGCGCGCTGACTTACGCCGGCACCACCGGCGGCGACCTGGCCGCCTACGACCTGACTGCCTTCGCGCCCATCGCCGCCGCTTCGGCCGTCACGACTAAGGATCTCGCCATTAGCAGCACGGCTAGCAACGCGGTGCAGTTCAAGGCGTTGAATACGACCCGCTACGTGCGCTCGACCACGGCGGTGTACACGGCCGCTACGCTTACCAGCGTGCGCCAGGTCTATACCGCCGCCGCTACCGCCGCCCAAGTCACCGCTTTGGATAACATCGTAGTGGGCGACGTTATCCTGGTAAAACTACGCGGACTCGACCAGTACGAGGCCCTGCAAGTGACGGGCATCAACCGCACCTCGACCACCGATGTAACGGTGAACTTCAGCGTGAAAGCGCTGTAGCCCGCCGGGGCCCCAGACTAAGCAAAAGGCCCTTATCCGCATGGATAAGGGCCTTTTGCTTTATAAATTTATTCCTGGAACTAGGAAAAAGGTGGTCATGCAGAGCGTAGCGCAGCATCTTTTTGGTGTCACTAATTCTGATTGCTGGCGCGGAAAAGATGCTGCGCTGCGCTCTACATGACCGCCTTTCTCGTGTAGCTTTTTTACTTGGAAAGAGCGCTACTAAGTAGTCGCACAAAAGTAACCGTAGCAAAAAAGGCGGTCATGCTGAGCGCAGTCGAAGCATCTCTACCGCAATAGTAATTATTTACTTACGAGGTAGAGATGCTTCGACTGCGCTCAGCATGACGTTCAATTCAATACGCTTACTTGTACGTGAGTACTTAACCTCAACCGCCGCCAAACAACCGAGCGAAGAAGCCGCGCTTTTTGGTCTTCGTTTTGACTTTGAATTTGGTGCTGCCTTCTGGCTCGGCCGGTTGGTCCAGGGCCCCCAGCTTGGGGAATTTCAAATTGGAGGCCTCCGGTGCGGCTGGCATTATGGCGGGGGTGGGCGCGGCAGCCAGGCCGGGCATTGAGGCCAGCACGATTTCGGTGGGCAGCTGGCCGTTGGTGCGCAGGTTCACGGGGCGACTCTCGTTGTGGAGGCGGTCGACGGCGGTGAGGTAGTAGGCATAGGAGAGGCCTTCTTTGGCCGTGGTGTCGATGAACGTGGTGCCGCGGCCGGCGCCGGCGCGGGGCAGGGCGATGATGTGGCGCGGGTCGTCGGGCGTGGGGTATTCGCCGGGCCCGAAGCGGTAGAGCACGTAGTAAGCGGCTAGGTCGCCGTCGGCCGCCGGGGGCCCTGCCTGCCAGCTGAGCGTGGCGATGCGGCCGGCCCGCGTGAGGGCGAAACCTGCTACCGGGCGTGGCGGCACGGCGTCCAGCCAGGGCATGGTGGGCACCAGCGCCGGGGCCCTAAAGAGGTTCAGACGCAGCGAATCGGTGGTGTGCAGCGGGTTTTCGCGCAGCGACTTAGCCGAGAAAAACACGCTGCCGCTGACTTCGCCGCCGTAGCTGCGGTTCAGGCGCACCTGCCGGGGCAGCTCGCGCGGGTTGCGCCAGGTGGTGTCGGAGCGGGTGCTTTCGAGCATCCGGTAGGTGCCGTGGCCGACGTAGAGGTGGCGCCCGTAGCGGTTGCGCGTCCACCAATCGAGCATCGTGGCGTAGGGCACGAGCCGGAAATTGGTGCTCCAGTACAGTTGCGGTACCACGTAGTCAATCCAGCCTTTTTGCAGCCACAGGCGCGTGTCGGCGTACAGGGCCGAGTAGCTGGGCTGCCCGGCGCGGGTGTCGGAGCCGTTGGGGTCGGCCGATTTGTTCATCCACACGCCGAAGGGCGAGATGCCGAATTTCACCCACCGTTTGGCCGTGCGGATGCTGTCGTGCAGGTCCCGGATTAGGATATTGACGTTGTTGCGCCGCCAGTCGTCGAGCCGGGCAATGTCCTGCTCAGGCCGCTGGGCAAACGTGCTTTCGTCGTGAAACACCAGCCCCGGCTCCTGGTACGGATAGAAATAATCGTCGAAGTGCACCGCGTCGATGTCGTAGCGCTTCACTACATCCATAATGACGCGGGTGATGTGGGCGCGCACCGCGGGCAGGCCGGGATTGTAGAGCAGCGTCTTGCCATACCAGATAAACCACTCAGGATGCGTGCGGTACGGGTGCAAGGCCCCCAGGCGGCGCGTCATGGTATCGAGGCTGGCGCGGTACGGGTTGAACCAGGCGTGGAACTCCATGCCGCGCTTGTGGGCCTCGTTGATGAGGTAGGGGAGGGGGTCGGCGTCGCCGACGGGGCCCCGGCCCTGCTGCCCGGTGAGCCACTTGCTCCAGGGCTCCAGCTCCGATTTGTAGAGGGCGTCCGACGCGGGTCGAATTTGCACAAAAACCGCGTTCAGGCCTGCCCGCTGGCCGGCGTCGAGCAGGCGGCGGTACTCGGCGCGGTACTGCACCGGGGATTCGCCGCGGGTGGTGGGCCAGTCAATGTTCTCGACGCTGGCAATCCAGAAGCCACGCAACTCGCGCTTGGGCGGCGGAGCGGCCAGCGAATCTATGGGCCCCTGGGCCTGGGCCCCCAACCAACCCAAGAACAGAAAAACCAACAAAACGGGGCGTCGCAACACTACAGCCATTCCAGCAGAAAAAGTGAAAGGCTGCAAATTACGACGCCCTGCGGGCCTTTCCCGAAGGATGGGGAAAGTCGGCCGAAAGCTGGCCGTCATGCTTCAACTGCGCGGACGCCAGATGAGCATGACGGCCAGCAACTACTTCCTTTCTCAGGAACCCGTCAGCTCGGTGTCGGTTCTGGGCTGGTCGGGGCCCCCTTCGAGGCCATTGGTCTGGCTGGCATCGCCGTAGTCGCCGCGGATGCCCGCACCGTCGCCCATGTTTTCCTGGGTGCTGCTGGGGATGGCGCCGTCCTCGGTAGTGCCGGCCTCGGGGTTGCCGCTGGCGTTCTGGTCCTTATCGGCGCCTTGGTGGGTGGCGGGGCCGCCGGTGGTGGCGGTGTCGGGGCGGGGGTCGGTGGGGTTGTTCTCGGGAGCGGGCATGGGGTGGAAAGGATAAAAGTGAAGCAGAAAAGCCGCGCGGCCGGCGGCTTCGTGCCTGAGCTTACGGCGGCGCGCGGCCGCGGTTTGGGCGCGGCACGCGAACTTGGGGCGGCGTTGCCGCGCTAGGGCCCCCGGCGGCCGGGGCGGCGCGCCGGTTTCCTTTGCATCGCTTCATCCTAACCTTATTTCCGTGGCTCCTGCTACTTCCGATTTCTATTCGCAAAAAACCGACGCCGAACTGCTGTTTTTCGTCCAGAACCCCGGCCAGTACGCCCCCGAGCTGGTGGCCAGCGCTACTTCGGAGCTGCGCCGCCGTGGCGTGGCGCTGCCCGGGGCCCCCGCGCCGGCCGAGTACGGGGGGGCTACGCCCCCCGCCGCTGCCGCTGACGACGCGCCCCGCACCTGGCTTAAGCCCGTGGCCCTGAGCCTGGGCTTGCTGGTGCTGGGTGGCAGCACCTACTGGCTGAAGCAAAACAGCGCCGCCGATGCCGCCGCCGCCCAGGCCCGCCTCGAAGCCAAGCGGCGCCTTCCCCCGCCCCAGCTCGTGGAGGCCCCCACCCACGTTATTCCCAACTACGACGGGGCCGTGGCCCGCGCCATTGCCCAGCAGCTACGGCCGGTGCCCGCCGCCGAGCAGGCCGATGCCCAGCAAATGCGCCAGTTCCGCGAGCTGGCTAAGCGCTTCTGGACCGCCGAAACCCAAACCGAGTACCTCACTGGCCTGGCCGAAACCGGTAAAGCAGGGCCCGAATTTGCCGAGCAAGCCCGGCTGGTGCGCGAAACCTGGCAGGCCTGGAACCGCGCCACCATGTACGGCTTCCGCTTCGGCCCCACGCTGCAAGCCCAGGTTAGGCGCATGAAGGACGCCGCCGGCGGCCAGCAGCACATCCTCACCGCTCTGCCCGCCCTGCTGCCCGAAGGCCGCTTCCGCACCGACCAGGAGCTGGTGGGCCGCACCGCCGACGTGCAGGACGCGGTAGGGGGCCTCGTGCCGGTGTCGCCGGTATCGGGCCAGCCCTACAAGCGTATCACGCTCAAAATGTAGCCGCTGGCCCGATGGAAGACGCCCCCGCCGCACCCGACGCCGGCACTGCCCGCGCCCTGGCCCACTTCGCCGAGCGGCCCGACGCCGAGCTGTTTTACCTGGCCCAGCACGCCGCCCGCTACCCGCCCGCCGTGGGCGCCGCCGCCGTGGCCGAGCTCCAGCGCCGGGCCCTGGTGCCAGCGCCCGCCGCGCCCGCCGGGGCCCCGGCCGCCCCGCCGGCGCCCGCCGGCTGGGGCCCCGCGCTGCGGGGGCTGCTGCCCTCGCGCCGTTTCTGGGCCACGCCGCTGCTGCTGGCGCTCAACCTGCTGGTGTGGGTGGCCATGACGGCCAGCGGCGTATCGGCCACCGACCCCACCGGCCACGACCTGGTCCGCTGGGGCTCCAACGTGAGCAGCCTCACGCCCGCCCAGCCCTGGCGGCTGCTCACCAGCGTATTTGTGCATGGTGGCGCAACCCACTTGCTGCTCAACGCCCTCAGCTTGTGGCTGCTGGGCGTACTGCTGGAGGCGCGGGTGGGCGCGGCCCGCCTGCTGGCCGTGTACCTGGCTAGCGGCGTGGCCGGCAGCCTGGCCACGCTCTGGTACCACAGCAGCGGCATTAACTCGGTGGGGGCTAGCGGGGCCATCTTCGGGCTCTACGGGCTGCTGTTAATTTTGCTGATCAGCAAAAAAATCGTGCTCGATAAGTTCGACCGGCGGGCCATGCTGGGGCTAGTCTTATACCTGGTGCTTAGTAACTTAATTGCCGGCTTGTCGGGCAATGTCGACAACGCCGCCCACCTCGGCGGCCTATTGCTGGGGGCCCTGGTAGCCGGCCCGCTGGCCCTGGTGGGCCTGCGCCCGGTAGCCGAATAAACGGTGGCCTCTGCCCGAACTGGTTCTGTGCGAGGACCTACCCAACTGCGTCTTGGGTCAGAAGCTATTTGACCTTATTTTTTGGCTCCTGGCACGGTTTAGAGACGTATCCTTGCGTCTCTAAACTGTGCTGGTGTTGTTAAACACCTTCATAATAAAAACGGTCCAGTTGAGCGGGTTGAAGCATATCTACTCTACCCTACTAAAATTCAGGGGGGGAGCTAAAAACGGGGCAGTCCGACCTTTGGGGTTCCTACACACCATTACTCGTTCTGCCCCGTGAAGCAACGCCTCATCGCCAAAATTACAACGCTTTTACGCCGGGTCCATTTGGTGCCCATTTATCCCGGCAAAATTTTGTCAACCAGTTTGTTATCGCTCTGTTCAAAAGCCGCAACGGGCAATTCTGCGAGGTCGCCCAGCACCTGAATGACGCGGTGAAAGTGGCCTCGAATGAAACCCGGATTCAGGACTTCTTTCGGGAAGCGGACCTGAATTACCTCGTGCTGGCGCAGTTGCTGCTGCGTTTACTGCCGGCCACCGGCAAGCTGCGCCTGTGTCTGGACTGCACCGAATAGGATTTCGGCCGCTGTCCGGTTAACGTCCTGCTCGTGACCGTGGGCCGGGGCGATTTTCAGGTACCGCTCTACTGGGAGCTGCTCGACAATCGTAGCGGCAACTCCAGCGCCACTGCCCGCATCGCCGTGCTTAATGCCTGCGTGCAGGCGCTTGGCAAAGACCGCATCGGGCTGGTGGTGGGCGACCGCGAATTTGCAGGCCACGTCTGGCTCAAGTAGCTGCGGGGAAATAAGTTGCTCTTTCTCATGCGCCTGCCCAAGCACCACCAGCTGACCTTTACCAGTGGCCGGCGGCCGGCCGTCACGGCCCTGGGCCTGGCCGTGGGGCAGCAGCGCCACTTTCTGCACGGCCAGGTGGAGGGGGTGTGGGGGCAGGTCTGGGTCAAGGCGCTGGCCGACCACGCGTTTCTGTTTCTCTTCGCCGCGCCCAGCCTGCGTAATCTGGCCTCCCGCTACGCCAGCCGCTGGACGATTGAGCAATGCTTTCAGAATCTGAAAGGGCGGGTCTTTAACCTGTAGGCCAACTACTTACACTGTCGTCAGAAGCTGCGCAAGCTCGTGGCCCTGGTCAGCCTGGCCTATGCGCTGTGTCTGAGCGTGGGCACGATGGCCCACGAAAAAAGCAAGCCTATCCCGCGCAAGAACCACGGCTACGGGGCCATGAGCCTGAGCCGCTACAAGCTGAACCTGTTGCGCCAGCTCACGCGGCCCCACGCCCGGCCGCAAGAGCCAGTAGCCCATAAAATTATGGCCCTGCTAGACTGGTTTATTCGAGAACTTGCTTATTGTCAACTCCCTAAAATAATAGGGTAGAGTGCTTTTGGACTAAATTTTTAACCAAGGCCACTTTTAGCTCATTGACTACCGCTTGTTCGCCCCCGACACCGACGGCGAGACCAACCTCGACCACGGGGCCGATATGCTGGCGCAAATGGCTCCGCGTGGCATCTCGTACCGCACCGTGCCCCTGGGCAGATTACGCTGCCAACGCCCTGTTCAAGTGGCTGCTGAAGGAACAAAAAACGTTTTATTCTCCGCTGGAAACCAACCGCCTCGTCGATGGCTGACCTTGCAGAGCAGCGGCGGCAAGAACAGTAGAAACACCGCGTCGGGGCTGAGCACCACGGCCGGTAGCGGCAGCAGCGCCACCAGGCCTCCGGCCACCACCAGTAGCATCGGGTAGGGCAGCTTGAGTCGCAGCGCCACCGCGGACAGCCCTGCCAGCAGGGCCAGCAAAAAAAATAACGGGCTCAAGCTGGGTCACTGGCCGCTAAACTAAACGCTGCGCGCCGGTGCCCTGCGGCCACGGCCCCCAGTGGGGCCGGCTGCGTATGCGGGCCATGCAATCCTACGCGCACCTCTTCAGCGGCATTGGTCTGCTGGCCGCGGCCCTGTCGGGCCTCACGTTTTTCCCGCAGGTAGTGCACACCTGGCAGAAGCGCTCGGCGCAGGGGCTCTCGGGCTCGATGCTGGCGGTGGGCGGGGCCAGCATGGCGCTGTGGCTGTCCTACGGGGCCTACACAGGCAGCATGCCCATTTTGTTGGGCAACGGCTGTAACCTGTTTTTTACCCTGGTGCTGGTGTATTTTAAGTGGCGCTACCGGGCGGCGCCGCCCGTGGCCCCAGCGGCCCCGCGGCTTGGCGGTGGCTAATGGAACGTGCCGTTGTGCCCGTGGTCCTCGTTGTCATCCTCCTCGTGGTCGTCGTCGTCGTGATGCTGGTGGCCGGCGTTGGGCTTGCCGAAGTAGTTGAGCAGCGTGCCGCCGGCGTAAAATACCAGCCAGCACACGTATAGCCAGCCGAAGCCCGCGGGCACGCGCCCCACAAATACGGCCAGGATGAAGTGGGCCCCGGCACTCATCAGCAGCCCTGTTACGGCCACGAACTGGAAGCTATTGAGGGCGGAAGGGCGGTAGAGTTTGGAGAAGTCCATGGCGGGCACAAGTAGGAAAGGCGGGGTTTGTTTGGCCGTGCGGGGGCCCCCACGCGGCCCGGACGCACAAAAATAGGGCCCCGGCGCCGGCGCCGGCGCGCCGGGTTGGCGGCAACGCAACCGCGCCGGGGGCGTACACCCTACACATTCTCCTCATCCTAACCCGCCCTTTCCCATGATACTTGACAGCCTCTTCGGCAACGACGACCAGAAAGACCCGCAATCGGACCGCGATATTCCGCAGGACGAGAAGCAGCAGAAGGAAAAAGAGTACAAAGCCGACCAGAGCAACGGCAAAGAGATCAACGACGCTTCGGCCGCCCGCTACACTGGCGCCCACGGCTACACGCAGCGCTCCGACCAGAAGGACCAGCTCGAAAACCTGCACATTGGCGGCTCGGAAAGCACGCCTCAGGGCGGAACTGAGCACGACAAGGCCAACGAGCAGCAGCAGGGCCCCGGTTTCGAAGTGGAAGGCAGCTACGAGCTGGGCCACGACGTGCGTTCCAAGGAGCAAAAGTTTGGCGAAGAGGCCCCGAGCGGCCCCGCTAAAAAAATCCAGGACATGTAATTCCCAGCGGCGGTGGTCTAAAACGGGGTGGTCCGGCGAACTACCCGAAGGGCTTCGTCGGGTCACTCCTGCTAAAAAACAGCAGCTCCGGTTCAGCGTAAGAGTGGCCCGACGACGGGAAAAGTCGCCGGACTACCCCGTTTTTGATCACCGCTTTCCCATTATTGGAATAAAAGAAACGGCCTTTCCCACGCAGGAAAGGCCGTTTCTTTTTTAGCAGCTGGCGCGGGGGCCGGGTGGCGCTACGCCGATGCTGTGGGGCCCCCGAAGCGGTTGCGGAACAGGAAAAACACTGGCAGCCCCAGCGCCACCAGGCCCAGGCCGCGGCGCGAATACTCGGCCGTGTCGGGGGCCACGAGCAGCACCGTGCAGAAGGCTGAGGCCAGCCCGATGTAGATCAGCGGCACTACGGGGTAGCCCCAGGCGCGGTAGGGGCGGGGCGCGTCGGGCCGGGTGCGGCGCAGTACAAAAATGCCCACGATGGTGACCACGTAAAACAGGATTACAGCGAACATCACGTAGTTGAGCAGCTGGCCGTAGCTGCCGCTCAGGCACAGCAGGCTGGCCCACAGGCACTGGGCCCACAGGGCCCGGCTGGGTACCCCGGCGGGGTTGAGGCGGGCCAGGCCGGGGAAGAACAGACCATCCTTGGCCATGGCAAAGTAAGCCCGGGCCCCGCTCAGGATGATGCCGTTGTTGGCTCCGAACGTGCTGAGCATGATGAGGATGGCCATGACGTAGGCCCCCGGGGCCCCCAGCACCGACTCGGCCACAGCCGTGGCTACGCGGTCGTCCTTGGCATACATAATGCCGCGCCCGGCCACGGTGGCCGCGTCGGGCGAGCCGGCCAGCGGCAGCACCAGCAGGTACACGATGTTCAGCAAAATGTAGAGCGCCGTGACGATGCCCGTGCCGATGACCATGCTGCGCACCAGCGTGCGCTCGGGGTTCTGGATTTCCTCGCCCGCGAAGCCGATGTTATTCCACGAATCGGATGAAAACAGCGAGCCCGACATGGCCATGCCAATGGCGATGACCAGGGCCCCCACGCTGAGGGGCACCGGTAGGAAGCTGGCGCCGGGCGCGGGGTAACGCACGGCCGCCCACACGTCGTGGAAGTTGGCCTGTACCGCGGCGTGGTTGAGGCCCAGCGCCACCCCGAACACGATGAGCAGCGCCAGCGCCACCAGCTTGGTGCTGCCCAGCACGTTCTGGATGAGCTTGCCCGTGCGCACGCCCTGCGCATTCAGGGCCGTGATGCCTATGATGAGGAGGATGGCCACCACCTGCGCGCTGCTGAGCGCCAGGGGCCCCACTCGAAACAGTACGTTCGTCACGCTCGACCACGGCCAGAGCACGCCCAGGAACTTGGCGAAGGCCACGGCCACGGCGGCAATTACGCCGGTTTGGATGACGAGGAACAGCGTCCAGCCGTAGAGGAACGCCACCAGCCGCCCGAAGGCCTCGCGCAGGTACACATACTGCCCGCCCACTTTGGGGAACATGGCCGCCAGCTCGCCGTAGCTCACGGCGCCGGCCGTGGTGATGAGGCCCGTGAGAAGCCAGACCACCAGTAGCCAGCCAGCGGTGCCCACCTGCCGGGCAATGTCGGCCGAAACGATGAAAATGCCCGAGCCGATCATGCTGCCCGTGACGAGCATGATGGCATCAAACAGCGTGAGGGCCCGCTGGAAATGGGGCGGGGAAGGGGGGGTAGCGTCGGCCATAGAAGAACGGAAACGAAATTAAGCCGGCAAGCTACGCGCTGGCAGCGGCAAAGCCGGGGCCCCCGCGGGCCGGGCCGGCGCCGAAAGATGCGCCCCAGGGCCGCGGGGGCCGGCCGGTGGGTTTTTCGGGCTGTGCCAGCGCGGCCCGGCGCGGGCCGGGTGCGCCGGCTAACTTTCAACTACTTTCACCGCCGGGTTTTGGGTAATTCAGGGTTTCATATCCACTTGCTACTGGTCGCTTATGCTTCGATTTGTACTTCGCTGGACCAAAGCCCTGCTCGCCCTGGGCCTCGCCGTTGCGCTGACCTGGGGACTAAATACCAAGCACGGCGACGTGCCGCCGTTCGGGAAGCTGCTGAGCCCGTTCCGCGGGTTCTGGCAGAACGGGGAGGTAGCCGAGGCTCGGCCCGGCCCGCAGACGCTGCGCCTGCCGGGCCTGCGCCAGCCCGTGCAGGTGCGCTTCGACGACCAGCGGGTGCCGCACATTTTTGCCCAGAACGACCACGACCTATACTACGCCCAGGGCTACGTGACAGCGCGGGACCGGCTCTGGCAGATGGATTTCATTGCCCACGTGGCGGCCGGACGGCTGGCCGAAATCGTGGGGCCCGCCCGCCTGGAAACCGACCGGTTTTTCCGGCGCATGGGCCTGCCGTTCGGGGCCCGCAAGTCCTTGGATTTGGCCATGACCGACCCGGTGATTCGCACCGTGCTGACCTCTTACAGTGAGGGCGTGAACGCCTACATCGGCACGCTCACCCCGCAAACGCTGCCCTTCGAGTACAAGCTGCTCGACTACGCGCCCGAGCCTTGGGAGCCGCTGAAAAGCTGCTTGATTACCAAGTACATGGCCTTCGATTTGAGCGGCCGCTCCGACGACCTGCGCATGAGCAACGCGCTGGCCCGCTACGGCCCGGCCGTCATCAAAGACTTGTTCCCCGACTACCCGGTGCAGGAAGACCCGGTGGTGCCCGTGGGCACGCCGCTGGATTTTCAGCCCCTGCCGGTGCCGCCCACGCCGCCGGGCTTCGCGGCGGCCATGTCGGGCCAGGTGCCGCAAAACGAGCCGGACCCGGAGCTGGGCTCCAACAACTTCGCGGTGAGCGGGGCGAAGTCGGCCACGGGCTACCCGCTGCTGGCCAACGACCCCCACTTGCAGCTGAACCTGCCCAGCATCTGGTACCAGGTGCAGCTGGCCGCGCCCGGCGTGAATGTGTACGGGGTGAGTATTCCGGGCACGCCGATGGCCGTTATCGGCTTCAACGAGCACGTAGCCTGGGGCGTCACCAACGTGGCCGCCGACGTGCTGGACTGGTACCAGCTGAAGTTTAAGGATAGTAGCCGGCGCGAATACTGGCACGACGGGCGCTGGAAGCCGGTGCGCCGGGTGGTGGAGCGGATAAAGGTGCGTGGCCGGCCCGACCGGCTCGATACGGTGCTCTACACCCACCACGGCCCCGTGGTGTACGATAAGCCGGAAAAGCCGTTTCTGGCCGGCCAGGTACCCATTGCCCACGCCATGCGCTGGACGGCCCACGATGCGGCCAACGAGTTCCGGACCTTTTATCGCCTCAACCGGGCCCGCACCTACCCGGACTACACCGCGGCCCTGAGCACCTACGGCTCGCCCGCCCAGAACTTCGTTTTTGCCAGCGACGCGCAGGATATTGCCCTTTGGCCCAACGGCCACTTCCCGCTGAAGTGGCGCGACCAGGGCAAGTTTATTCTCGACGGCACCGACCCGGCCTACGACTGGCAAGGCTGGATCCCGGCCGCCCAGAACCCGCACGTGAAGAACCCGCCGCGCCAGTTCGTGGCTTCGTCCAACCAATTCTCGACGGGCCCCGACTACCCGTATTACCTGAACTGGGACTACGGCAACGGCAGCTACGACCGCGCGCACCGCCTCAACGAGCGCCTGGCCCGCATGAGCCGGGCCACGCCCGATAGTCTGCGAATGCTCCAGAACGATAACCTCAGCGTCACGGCCCGGCTCTTGCTACCCCGCCTGCTGGCGCTGGCGGCGGGCCCTGCCAACGGCGATACGCTGGTGGCGGCCACTGCGCCCGAGGCCCGCGTGCTGGCCGAACTGCGCCGCTGGAACTATATGTACGATGCCAACGCGCTGTCCCCCAGCGTGTACGACTTGTGGTTCGGCAACCTGGTGCAGCGGATTTGGGGTGATGATTTTGGGTTAAAAGCCACCGGCCTGGAAATGCGCTTCCCCGCCCGCGACCGCACCAAAACGCTGCTGCTGCACGAAGAAAACAGCCCCTGGGTGGACGACCGCCGCACGCCGCAGCGCGAAACCCTGCCGCAGCTGGTGCGCCGCAGCCTGCGCTTCGCCACCGACTCGCTCACCCGCAAGTACGGCCCCCTGGGCCCCAAGTGGGCCTGGAAAAACCAGAAGAGCACCGACATTCTGCACATGCTCCAGCTGCCCGGCTTCGGCCACATGGACCTGGACTGCGGCGGCGGCGCGGGCATCGTGAATGCCACTACCGAGCGTACGGGCCCCTCGTGGCGCATGGTGGTGGCGCTGGGGCCCCGGGTGCGGGCCTACGGCGTGTTTCCGGGCGGGCAGAGTGGTAACCCCGGCTCGGCGGCCTACGACAATATGCTGGAAACCTGGCGCGTGGGTCAGCTCAACGAGCTGCTGTTTCTGCGTTCGGCCGGCGAAGCAAACCCCCGCGTGCGGGCCACCTGGACCTTAGCCAACTAATTTTTCCCGGCCGTATGCGACTCTTTCTCTCGGTTTTCATCCTGGCTTTCCTGGCGCAGCTTTTCCTGCCCTGGTGGACGCTTGCGCCGCTATGCTTCGGGCTGGCGGCGGGGCTGGGGGCCCCGGGCGGCCGGGCGTTCGGGGCGGGCTTTGCCGGCATCGGCCTGGGCTGGCTGCTGGCCGCGGCCTGGCTGAACGTGCGCAGCGCCAGCATCCTGAGCCACCGGATGGCCCAGCTGCTCCCGCTGGGGGGCAGCGGCTGGGCGCTGGTGCTGGCCACGGCCCTGCTGGGCGGGCTGGTGGGCGGCGTGGCGGCGCTGGCGGGCAGCTGGGCGCGGCAGGCAGTGCGCGGCCCGGTCCTGGTTGCAGGCAAGTAAACCCGTGCTAAATGGAGCATTGCCGCTAAACTTTTCCCCGAAGCCATCTTTGCGGCTGGGGTGCCGTTGCCCCGCTTTTGCCCGCTGCGTATGTCGTTTACCTCCTCACTGAAGCGCCTGGCCCGGCCCGCGCTGAGGGCCCTGTTACTGCTGGCCGCGCCCGCCGGGGCCCAAACTCTGCCCGCGCCCCGCGCCGCCATCGCCCAGGTACTGGCCACCCAAACCGCCGCCTGGAACCGCGGCGACATTCCCGGCTTCATGCAGGGCTACTGGCAGTCCGACTCGCTGGTGTTCATCGGCAAAAAGGGCCTCACCTACGGCTGGCGTCCCACCCTGGCCAACTACCAGAAAAGCTACCCCGACGCCGCCGCCATGGGCCGCCTCGATTTCAGGGGCCTGCGCATCACCCCGTTGGGCCCCGACGCGGCCGAAGTGGTAGGCGCCTGGCACCTGGCCCGCCCCGCCGCGCTGGGCGACCTGGGCGGCCACTTCCTGCTGGTATTCCGCCGCTTGCAGGGCCGCTGGGTCATCGTGGCCGACCACACGTCGTAGGGGCTGTCTGCCAGGAGCAGGGTAGCCAAGATCGGGTAATCCGCTGAGCGAAAAGATTACTTTTCTGACTGAGAGTCAAATAATAGTACAGTCGGTGCCTGATGAAGAAGAAATTGGCTTGGTTTACTTTTTTCGCCTTGCTTTTGCTTTGGGGCTTTTCTTTCTTGCCTGGAGCCGTTGAGAATGAGGCAGAAAGTGATTTCGTTAACGTCGTCGGCAAAGATGTTGGGATAGACGCTAAGCAGTTCATCGGTCCCATAAAGCAGCATTATGGCTCGTATAAATGGTATCACGTAGACTAAGACGGAGATTCACTTTACGTCTCTATAGAGATTAGATTCTTTCGCTTCAATTCAATTAGTTACGGCACCTCCAATCCTAAAAAATCAATTGAAGATTTTCCAGGCTACTCACTGACTAGGCACGATGGGCTGGTACTAATTGTGTGGATAATTCCTGGTTATGAATTACCTGTTGCTGTTACCTTATGGCTGATTATCAACTGTATGGTAGTGGCGTGATGGGGCCCCCGCGGCCGCCTATTTCCCGGCGGCTACCTGCTTCAACCGTTCCTGGAGCTGGTCCAGGTCCTGCCGCGAGAGGTAGCGGCCGTCGGCCACCACGGCAGCGATGCGGCGGGTATTGGCAATGTCGGCCAGCGGGTTGGCACTCAGCAGCACGAGGTCGGCGAGGCAGCCGGGCGCGACGCTGCCGAAATCCTGGAGGCGGTTATAAAACCGGGCCGGGTTCAGGGTAGCCGTTTGCAGGGCCTCCAATGGCGTGAAGCCGGCCGCCACGAAGCGTTGCAACTCTAGGTGCAGACTGACGCCGGGCAGCACGTCCACGCCGGCCGGCGCATCGGTCCCGGCCAGGAAGCCCACCCGGGCCGCATGTAGCTTGCGCACCAGGTCGAGCTCGTGGGTGACGAAGCGGGCCCGCACCGGCCGCGGCTCGGCGTCGAGGGTTTGCGCGATGCTGGCCTGGGCCTTGGGCCAGCGCTGCGCCACCCAGCTGCGGCCGGCGTAGGCCAGGTCGGGGTCTTGCCGCCACGCAATGGAATCGACGAGCCACTGGCCCCGCTCCCAAAACAGCGTCGGGCACTGCCATACCTGGTGCGCCGCCAGCAGCTGCACGGCGGCGGCTTCGCGGGCCGCGTCGTAGGTGGCCAGCAGCCGGCCCGGCGACTTCTCGCCGCCCGCCACGTACCGGGCCTCGTCGGTCGAGCTGGCCTCAAAAACGCCGATCAAGTGCTCGAAGGTGCGCTGGCCGGCGGCCACGGCTTCGGCGGCACTCACGGCGTCGGGCACGTGCCCTTCAAAGGGCAGGCCTACGGCTTTGGCTTCGGCCGCAATGGCGAAATACGCTGCCCGGGGCACGTACGACTGGATTTTAATAAAATCGACGCCCCGCGCCTTGAGCATATCCACGGCTTGGCGGCCTTCCTCGGCGGTGGCCACGGGGATGGCGGCTTTGTAGGGCGACTTGGGCCCGTCGAGCATTGGCCCGCTCACCACCAGCCGGGGGCCCAGCCGGCGGTGCGCCGCCACGGCCGTGCGGGCCTGGAGGATAGAATCGAGCTGGCTACCCATGTCGCGGATGCCGGTGACGCCGTTGGCCAGCAGCAGCGGCAAAATCAGGTCGGTGCCGGCGTTGGCCGTTCCGTCAAAATACACGTGGGTGTGCATGTCCCACAGCCCCGGCATGAGGTACTGGCCGCGCGCGTCCACCACCCGGCCCGCCTTCGGATTGACCTTGGCCGAGGGCCCCACCCGCACGATGCGGGGCCCGCTGATAACCACCGTCATGTCGGGCCGAATGGCACCCGTCGCCACATCAATTATCCGGGCGTGCACGATGGTGAGCTGCTGCGCCCGGGCGGGTAGGCTCAGGACGAAGGCGAGGAACAGGGAGTGAAAAAAACGCATCAACCGGAAGAGTTAAGAAGCTGTTTGACTTGGTTTTTTGGTTCTTGAAACGGGGGGTAACGGTGCATTCTTGCGCCTCAGAATTGAACGATGTTCGGACCAATCGTCCAATTCTAAGACGCAAGGATGCATCGTTACAGCGTGCCGACGTTAACGCAAGCAACTTCTTAGCTACGTCGTTGGTGCAAGTAACGGGCCCGGCTTGAATTAATTATGCATTAATTCGGATGCAATAATCTGATCATTAATAAGAAAGCTAATGGCTATCAGCTAAGAGCCGCTTAAATGCCTCTGCTAACAGCTCAATACTTAGCGGGCCTTTCGGGCCTTGGCCAGTGCCCGGCCGGCCGCGCCAACCCGCCGGGGGCCCGCCGCACGGGGCCGCAGCGGTTACTGGCGGAGCCACAGCTGGCCGTCCACGGTTTTGTAGCCGACCAAGCCATCGGCCCGGGAATAGAAAATTTCTTGCGCGTCGGTGGGCTTAGGATTTGTGTTTTTGCTCGTGGCTATGCCGTTCACGTGCAGCACTGACCCGTAGGTGTGGGGGCCCAGCGAATAATTAAGTTCCAGCGCGTTCAGGCTATTGGCTGCTTCATCGGCAAGGTCGTCGGCGGTACGGAAAGTGGCCAGCAGCTGGTCCGGCCGGTAGGCGTCGTGGCTGGGAAGAACGGTGTTAAAGAAATTCAGCGTGTTTTCATTGGCAACGGCCAGGCTCACCGAATCTTTCTGGAGCATAAAGCGGTAGTCAAGTTCAATAAATTCAGTTTTCACGGGTAGGTGCGGGATGGGAACTTTGCCGCTAAAAACCCCCGATTCCGCGTCGCCGTCCAGCCGGCGCACGCGCACGGATTGGGTCTGGCCACCCGCGTTTTTAAACGAGAGTACCTGGCCGTTCTGCTCGTGCATCCAGGCCTTGGCCGAATTGTTCAACGGCACGTCGGACGGCGCCAGGATGTCACGTACCGGGTCGCCAAGCAGGCGGCAGCCCGCCAGTAGGCTACCGGTCAGACAGAGCAGTAAAGCGTATTTCACGGGTACAAGCGTTTTCATTCGTATAAGTAAGCAGCAGTGCAGAGGTGAACAGGTTATCAGTTATTAGCTGTCAGCCGATAGTTTATAAAACTACAAATGAGTGGCAATTCAGGGCCTGCTTTGTGCGATTCCTTATTCGGGAACAGCTCTATTAATTCAGGAACAAGCCTAATGACTAATAAGAAAAATAACTTCTTAATAATGAATGACTTGATTGAATATATAACAAGATGTATTCTAAAAAAATGAAATTGTAAAAGGGGCTTTTAAACCAAGCCGCGCAGTTGCAAAAGCGTCACCTTTGCTGCGTCCGGCGGGTAGCCGGGGGCTCTGCGCGTTCTCCCCCAAAAGCCGCCGGGGAGCCGGTTCATTTGCCCGCCGATGCCAACCCGCGGCTCCTGCTCAGTTGCCCGCCGCCCCGTCCGCAATCAGCCCCCGCGCGGCGGCGTGGCGCATGGCGGTGGCATAGTCGGGCACGAGCAGCATTTCCACGTTTTCGGCGCGCAGCTCGGCCACCAGCTGCGGGATGGCCAGGGCCCGCTTGGGCACTTGCACGTCGCGGATGTACACGGCGCGGATGCGGCCGGGGTAGCGGCGCACCACCTCGCGGTAGATGCGGGCGTCTTCCTGGCCGCTGTCGCCGAGCAGCACGAAGGGCAGGCGCGGGTAGGCGCGCAGCACGTTCTCGATTTCGTGCAGCTTGTGGCCGAAGTGGGCGGCGGCGGCCAGGCCCTCGGCGGTGGGGGGCGCGGGGTTGCGCGGGCGCAGGCCCACGTCGCGCAGCAACAGGGCCCCCTTCGGGATGCGGTGCAGGGCGAGGAACTCGTCGAGCGCGTCGTAGAGGTTCCAGGGACTGCTACTGATGTAGAAAAACGGGTTGTCGGGCCGCCCGGTGCAGCCCAGTTGCAGGGCCCGGTAGAACGCGCCCACGCCCGTAAAGGGCTGGTGCGAGAGGGCGTTGCGCAGCAGCACCGTGAAGCCCATGCGCAGAAAATTGGTGGCCCCCGACTCGAACACCGTATCGTCGAGGTCGGAAATTACCCCGAACTCGGCCCCGGCGGGCGGCACCAGCACCTCGGCCACGGCTCGTATAGGCTGGGCGGGTAGCGGCGCGCCGCCGGGCAGCTGGGCCAGGCGCACGGCTACTGGCTGCCACAGCAGGGCCCCCGGCGGCGGCTGGGGCGGGGCCTCCAGCACGAGGGTGAAGTAGCCCTCGGCGTCGGTCGCGATGGGCTGCGGGGCCCCGCCGGCGCGTTCGGCCACCAGCCCGGCCCCGGCAATTTCGTAGCTGAGGAAGCGCCGGGCCATGTTGCGGAAGTTGCGCCAGCGCGAATCGGCCGCCGTGGCGGGGGCCAGGCCGGGGTCGGTGAGCAGGCGGCCCTTCACGTAGAAGCGCCCGGCGGTGCCGTAGGTGCGGTAGGTGAGGAGTTGCAGCGGCCGCGCCCAGCCCAGGCGGGCCAGGCGGTGGTTGTCGAGGTGCAGCAGGCGGGAAAGCAGTTCGCGCAAAAAAGGCATAAACGCAAACCTACGGCCGGGCGCGCCGGGGTACCAAGCGGCCAGGGATTCCAAGGATAAAAAATGCCTGAACCAATGACGTGCGTGCGTGCTCTTTGCGCCCGCCAGCCTGCGGAAGCGTAAAACCAACACAAATTTGCGTTCGTCCTGTCCTGATTTTTACCACGGATTGAAGAAGATATTTCGCGTACTTTGTGTGGATAAAAACAGATGTTAGAGGCGTAAAGCTCTGATGTACAATTATTATTATTTAATCAATGCAAGCATCAACAGAAGGTACGCGCGGCGGGGCAGCCAACTTAATAGGGGCGCCCCGCACGGAAGCCGCCAGGCCCGCGACGAATTTTTTGCAACGCGTTGCCTTTGGGGTACGTTTTCACCACGTCTATCGGTGGGTCGGGCTGGTGCGCGAAGGGTGGTTTTACCTCTGGGGCATGCGCGTCGGAAAGGGCACGGTGCTGCCGCGCCTGTTCATTACGTGGCCGCACCAGGTGGCGATTGGCAGCAATTGTTTGCTGGAGGAGGGCATCCGCTTCAAATTTGACGGCATCTGGCAGCCTGGGCCGTCCATTCAAATCAAGGACCGCGTATTTTTGGGGTCTGGGTGTGAATTTAATATTTCCGTAAGCATTACCGTTGGCAGCGATTCGCTCGTTGCCTCGGGCTGCCGCTTCATCGACCATGACCACGGCACGGCTCCGGGCGGGTTAATTCGTGAGCAGTCGGGCCCCACGGGGCCGATTACGCTGGAAGAAAACGTTTGGCTGGGCTGCAACGTGGTGGTGCTCAAAGGCGTGACGATTGGCAGTGGGGCCGTGGTGGCTGCCGGGGCCGTTGTCAACAAGTCGGTGCCTTCAAACGAAATATGGGCGGGTGTACCGGCTCGAAAAATTGGCCAACGCTACTGATGCATGCCCATAAAAATCACGTTTTTCTGCGGCTCGCTTAAAACTGGGCGCAGCGGCGTGGGCGGACCACGTGCGCCGCTTGGTGGGCAAATAAGTAATCAGCCATTAGCTGCTAATTGTAGGCTTGCTTTCCGATTAAAGCAGTTTTCCGGTCCATGTCCGATCCGCCAAGTGGCTGCTGGTGCGGGGCGACTATCTGCGGCACCACTTCATGGCGCCGATCGAGTACTTGACCATCAATTACTACCATCTACGCCCGTTTGGCGAGGGATTGTAGCACGGTGGGAAGAGGCCGTAATCCGCGCTACAGCCAGCGGCCCGATGGCCGCGTCAGGTTAGGAGGGAAGCGCCTGCTGAGCCCCGGGTGGGGGCGCGGCTTAAAACGGTGGGGCCCCGGTTGGCAATGAAAAACGCTGGCTGTTCATCCTGGGGTGGGTTTTTGCGTACACAGGGGTTCCCCACCCACTCCCCGCCCCATGCCCACCGCCGCGCCCGCCGCCCGCCCCAAAACCCGCAAGAAGCACCTCGCGCCCACCGCCCACGAGCTCTACAAAGATCCCGCCCAGCAGGCCGCCCAGGCCGGGCTGCACTACGCTACCGATGCCGCCCCCGGCTACGCCCGCAAGGCCGGCCGGAGCGGTAAATTCAGCTACCACGATGCCCAGGGCCACAAAGTGACCGACGCCGCGGTGCTTGAGCGCATCGCCGGTTTCGTAATTCCGCCGGCCTGGACGGACGTGTGGGTAGCCCAGGACGCCCGGGCCCACTTGCAGGTGACGGGCCACGACACGGTGGGCCGCAAGCAGTACCGCTACCACCCGGCCTGGGACGAAATCCGTAGCCTGACCAAGTTTTCGCGCTTGCAAGCATTTGGCGAGAAGCTGCCCGCTCTGCGCCAGCAGCTCCAGCGCGACTTGGCCCGCCCAGCGCTGAGCCGCGAGCAGGTGGTGGCCCTGGTGATTTCGCTCATCGACCAGTCGTTTATCCGGGTGGGTAACCAGGAATATGCGAAGAAGAATAAAAGCTACGGCCTCACCACGCTGCACGACGAGCACGTAACGTTTAAGGGCGACGCTGTGCGCTTCGCCTTCGTGGGCAAAAAGGGCGTGGCCCACGACGTAACGCTGCGCGACCGCCGCCTGGCCCGCCTCGTGCGCAAGTGCCAGGAAATTCCCGGCCAGCACCTGTTCCAATACTATGCCGCCGACGGCCAGCGCCACGCCCTGGAATCGGGCGATGTGAACGGTTACCTGCACGAGCACACCGGCTTGGCCCTCTCGGCTAAGGACTTCCGCACTTGGGGCGGCACCGTAAAAATGGTGGAATGCCTCGAAAGCGCGCTCACCGAAGAGCCCGATTTGGCCCCCGAAAAAGTTATCCGCAAAGCCGTGAAGGATGTGGCCAGCGGCCTGGGCAACACGCCCACTGTATGCTCAAAATACTACATCCACCCGCAGGTGGTCACGCTCTTCAAATCGGGCGAACTCATTGATTACTTGCGCGCCCACGACGCCACCCCCGCCCCCCAAGACCCGCTTTCGCCTACCGAGCGCCTAGTGCTGAAAATGCTGGCCGCCATCGCGTAAGCTGTGTTTTAGGGCCCCGGGGTGGGATTGTGGCGTAGAATTAAAAACCTGGTAATAAAATTAAAACGGTCATGCAGAACGAAGTGGAGCATGACCGTTTTAACTGATCTAAACAGTATAGTTATTCCCGAATAAGAAATCGCACAAAAAAGAACGTCATGCAGCGCGCAGCGAAGCATTTTTTCTGCGCTAGTAATTAGGAGTAGTTACGTGAAAAAGATACTCCACTGCATTCTGCATGACCGTTTTAGTTGATCTAAACAGTGCCTTAATTACTCTCTTATTCCTCCGCTGGCCGGGTGTAGGCGTGGGCACTGCGGCGTGGCGCAGTGAAGTAGCGCAGCCTTCGGGTGGGCGCGGGCGGGCGGGCCCTGGGGTTGCCGTAAATGGCCAGGCGGGGGCCCCGCGCCGCCCGGGGCCCTACTTCGGTTACCTCGAATACGTCGGCGCCAGCCAGGCCTTCGAGGGTAATGACCTTGGTTTCGCGGGCGAAAAACGTGCGGGCCAGCAGCAGCGAATCGGGCCCCAGGGCGGGGGCGTACATGGCCACGGTAACTGAATCGGGGTAGCGGCGCACCACGAACCGCTCGGCCTGGGCCGTGCCGCCCACCGTGGGCCGGCGGCTGAGGCGGCGGTAGAGCACCGCCGCCACGTGGGGCAGGGTGGCCCGCCGCTGCCGCAGGGCTCCGGCCAGGTAGGGGCCATCCAGGGCGTAGGCCGCGGGCGGCAGCTGGCGCAGCGCCGAGTCGAGGGCCGCGTCGGTGAGCTGGCCTTGCATGGCTACGGCGGCCGCCTGGAACTGCGCGGCAGTGAGGGAGATAAGGCCGTGCTCGTCCAGGTAATGGCCCTGCTGCAACAGGCCCCCCAGGTCGTGGTAGTTGGGCCGGAACGTGTTCCACTTCCGCAGGGCAAAGCGCCGCGTGAACAGCCAGGGAAACACGCCGTCGGCGGCGCGGTAGAACACCATGTCGCGGTCTTTGGGCACGGGCTGGTAATAGAAGCGGCCGGCGGGGGCCCCGGGCGCGGGCACCTGGGCCCAGGCCCACTGCCCCGCGTGGCGGTCCCAGTCGCCCAGCCAGGCGTCGAGCAGGCGGGCGCGCAGCAGGGCGGCGGGGTCGGGCCGGTGGCGCGGGTCGGCAAACAGGCGCTTGTAGAAGGCCGCGCTGCTCATCAAAGCCGTGGCGGCCGGCACGGCGTCAGTGGGCCGGGCGTCGCCGCCGAATTTCTCTTCCAGCCAGACCAGCTGGCCGCGCAGCTTGGCCAGCGAATCGCCGGTGAGGGCCGGGTCGTTGGGCCGGGCGTAGAACAAGCGCGGGTGAGTGTGGGGCACGCCCACGGCCTGGGCCAGGGGCGGCACTACCAGCGCGCCGTAGGGGTAAGTGGCGCTGGTGGCGTCGCGCACGGCATTCAGCAAAAATGTGCGGCGCAGTAGCGGCGGCAGCGTTTTGCGCGGGTCTTTATCGAGGGCCCGCAGCGCGTATTCCTGGCCGCCGGGCCCCCGCAGGCTCAGGCCGATGGTTTGGAAGCCGCCGCCGGCCTTGCGCGGCCGCAGCGGCTCGCCGCTGGGGTCCCCGGTAGCGGGGTTGAGTACCGTCATCGCCACCGGGGTAGCCCACACCTGGCGGTAGTGCCGGCCGAAAATGGCCTGGTAAAAGGCGCTGTGCTGGGCGTAGTGGGGGTTGGCGGCCGCGCCGCGCACCGAGTCGGCGCCAGCCGGCAAAGGCCGGGCGGCCTGCGCGGGCGGCCGGGCATCGGGCGGGCCATAGGGCTCGCGGGCGCAGCCGGTGAGGGCTTCCACTAGGCTTAGGGCCCCACCAAAGCAGGTAAATACGAAGCGTAGCGGAGCAGCAAGCAGCCGGGGGCGAGGGAAGCGTGAGCAGTGGACCCCAAGGCCAGCCCCGTGGCGCACTGCTTACGCAAGCGCCCCAAAAAAGGCGGCCCGCGCTGCGCCATAACCACGGCGGGGCTCTGCAGTATAAGGGCCGGCGGGTCGTTGTTTCATTGGATTAAATATGGCTCTTGTGCAATTTCTGCCATTATGCGTCGCGGGCTGAAGATTTTGGGCAGGGCCCTGGGCAGGGCCTTAGGCGGGGCGGCATTGGCGCTGCTGGTGCTAGTGGCGGGGCTGCTGCTTCCGGCCGCCAGCCGCCGCGGGGCGGGCGTGGCCGGGCCCCCGCCCGCCCGCTGGGCCCCTGATTCGGCCACTGTGCTGGTGGCGGCCGGGCCCGAATACGCCGCCGGGCTGCTGTGGCGGGCCCTGTGGGGCACCCACCACCGGGCGCTGTGGGCCACGCCAGTATCGGCGCTGGTGCTGTGGCTGGGGCCCGCCGGCCTACGCGCGCTGCGGGCCGTCGGCAGCTACCAAACCCGCAGCCTGCGCCTGCTCGCCGCCGACGGCTATGAACTCGTGCTGCGCTCCGTCGATAAAGACGCCCGGGCGGCGCTGCCCGGCGGCTTTTGGTCCTCCGGTGGGCCCAGGCAGCCATTGCTGGGGGCGGGGGAAACCAGCCCTTGGGGGCCTAAAGTGGCTACCTTGCGGCCATGAGCAACCGCCTGCTGATACCCCTTGCCGCACTCGCCTTGGCCTTGCCCGTGGCCAGCTATGCCCAGCAAACGCCGCCTCGCATGGCCACGCCCCTGGTCGTGGGCTCGGTGGCCCCGGCTTTCAAGGGCCTCGATGCCGCCGGCCGGCCCGTGGCGCTACAGCAGTTGCTGAAGAAAGGGCCGGTGGTGCTCTACTTCTACCGGGGTCAGTGGTGCCCCTTCTGCAACAAGCAGCTCAGCCAGTTGCAGGATTCCTTGCAACTGCTCACGGCCAAGGGGGCCCAAGTGGTGGTGGTAACGCCCGAAACTCAGGAGAACATCGGCAAGACCGTGGCCAAGACCAAGGCGGCCTTCCCCATCGTGCACGACCAGGACTTTGCCATTATGACTGCCTACCACACGGCCTTCACCGTGGATCCCGCTACCGTGCTCAAGTACAAGGCCTTCGGGGTGGATTTACAAAAGGCCAACGCTTCGCCCGACGATGTGCTGCCCGTGCCGGCTACCTACGTCATCGGCCGCGATGGCCGCATCAAGTTCACTTACTTCAACCCCGATTACCGCCAGCGCGTGTCGGTGCGCCGGGTGGCCGCGGCGCTGTAGCCGGGCCCCTATTGCAGCTTAAACGCCACGTCGAGCGCCGTTTGCAGCAGCGGCGACACGTCCTGGTGCGCCACAATGAGCTGCTGGTTGATGCGGGCCGCCACGGGGTACGGGTACACTTTGTCGAATAGCTCGCTGATGCCCAGCCCGCTGGCATTGGCCAGAATCAGCTCCTGAATGAGTTCGCCCGCGCCGGGGGCCACCATGGCTCCGCCCAGGATGCGGCGCTTGCGGCCGGGCAGCGGCAGGGCATGTTTCTCGATGAAAAGTAGCAACCGGCCGTCGCGGTAGCTGTCCACCACGGCGCGGTCGTCGTCGGCAAAGTCGGTTTCCCAGCGCTCGTAGGCCGTGCCGCGCTTGTCGAGCTCGGCGGCATCGAGGCCGAAGTGCGCCACCTCGGGATCGGTGAAGGTGACCCAGGAAAAGTGGTCGTAGCTGAGTTTCTTCTTGATGGGCGAGAAGAAGTTGAACAGCAGCAGGCGCACGTGCAGCTCGGCCCCGTGGCTGAACTTGAGCGAGTTGGCCGCGTCGCCGGCCACGAAAATATCGGGGTTGGTAGTTTGCAGATGCTCGTTGAGGCAAATGTGGCCTTTCTCGTCCACGTCCACCCCGGCGCGTTCCAATTGCAGCCCCTCAAAGCTCACGTGCCGCCCAATTGCCACGTACACCAGGTCAAAATCCACCGTAAACGGGTCGTCAGCCCTGGGCTTCACGCGGGCCTGCGAGGCCGACGTAAAAGCCTCTACTTCGGCTTCCAGGTGAACGACGAGGCCCTCGGCCCGCAGCCGCTCGGCCAGCACGGCCCGGATGGTGGGGTCTTCCTTTTCGAGAATGCTGGGCCCGCGGTGCACAATGGTTACCTGCGCGCCTAGCCGCTGCATGGCCTGGCCCAGCTCCACGCCGTTGGGGCCCCCGCCCACCACTAGCAAGCGCCGGGGCAGCTCGCGCAGGTCCCACACGTGCTGGTTGTCGTAGAGGCGCACCTGCTCGGAGCCGGGCACTTGCAGCTGCTGCGGCCGCGAGCCGGTGGCTACCACCAGCTTGCGCCCGGTGTGGGTATGGCCGTTGATTTCCACGGCGTGGTCGCCCACAAACCGGGGCGTTCCGATTTCGACGGTGACGCCCAGCCCGCGCAGATACTCCGGGTTTTCGTGGTGGCGGATGATGTCCTGCCGGCCCTGCACGTAGGCCATCACCTTGGCCATATCGGCCGGGCCGCTCACCTGCAAGCCAAACTGGGTGGCCTGCCGGGCCTGGTGCACCTGCCGCGCGGCATGAATCAGGGCCTTGCTGGGCACGCAGCCGTGGTTGAGGCAGTCGCCGCCCACGTCTTCGGCCGTGCGGTCGATGAGCAGCACCCGCAGCTTAATACGGGCCATGAACAGGGCTAGCCCCAGCCCGGCCGAACCGGCCCCAAGCACAATCAGGTCAAAATCAGCAGTGTCTTCGGCCATGGTATCTTCGGGAATCGGCGTGAGCAAATGGGCGGCACCGGCCGGGCCCCCTGCTCAACCATACGGCCCACCGGCCCCGTGCGCCGCCCCAGGGTTCAGTTTCTCGCTTTTTCGACCGAACACACGCCCCTATTTGATACGCCGGGCAGTAGTGCGAACGCTGTAGTTCGCGTCTCCGCGCCGTTAAAGCCATTCCACTGCCGGCTGCGCTACTGTGCCCGCCCGGTAGGCCTGCGCTTTCTGGAAGGCATTGGTGCCCATCTTTTTGCCCCGCTCCAGCCCGGCTACGTTGCCCTCGTAGAAATGAATGCTGCCGTAGAGGCGCGATTCGCTGGCGTCGAAGGCTGCGTCGCGGAACGTGTTCCAAACCAGCAGGATGACCAGTGCCTCTTCGGGCGGGTCGGCGGTCAGCGGCTTGCGCTGCATGTAGAAGTAGCCGAACTGGTTGCTGCCGGTGTAGGCTTTGAGCACCGTAGCGGCGGCCATGCTGAAGGCGCTGTGGCCCGAAACGTACTCCGAGAACGGCGGGGTAAGAAAGTTATCGGCTTGAAACGGCCGCCATAGCTCGCCGGGCAGGTCGACGACGCCCTTGCCGGCCCCGCCCCAGGCCTGAATGGTTTTGCCCCGAAACAGGTAGCGAATGGCCGTGATGGGTCGGCAGTAGCCGTAAAACCGCTTGGCCTTCCAGGTGGCAATGGATGCGTCGAACACCGCATTCGAGACGGCAAAAAATAGCTTTACCGTTTCGGTCAAACCCAGCTTGTCGCGCTCCACGATGAAGGTGGTAAACCAACAGGCACCGCCGTGCTTGCCCGTGCGCTGCCCCAGCGCGAAGCAGCTGGGGCCCCGAACATGAAAGTGCTAAATATCAGAAAATTAGGATGGAACCGGACCGATGCCGCTCCGCCATTGTCCGGGTACTACCACTGAATTATTCGGCCGCGAACAGCCCGGCCAGCGGGTCGTTGCCGTCCACGGTGCCGGCGCTGGCCAGCACCTGGAAGCGGGCGAACATCTCCTCGGCGTACCAGTTTTCCTGGCGCGTGAGGCGCATGGCTTCGCGATGGCGGGCGTCGTGGTAGGCGTACTGCTGCATGGCTGCCGCCGAGCGCCACACGCTGAACGTGGCCTGGCGCACCACCGGCAGCTCGCCCAACCCGATGGCCAGGGCCACGCCGGGGGCCCCTGCCAGGGCCGCGCTGGTGGGAGCTACGTAGCGCCAGAAGCGGGGTGTTTTCCACCACCGGATGCTGGCGCGGGTGAGCACGGCCACGGGGCCCCCAGCGGCTAGGGCAGCCGTTGGGGCGTCGGCGGGGTAGTCAAATGGGGCGGTGCCGTCCCAGAGCCCGTGCGCTTTGATGGGCCCCAGGTGGGCCGTCCAGGTTTCGGCGGCGCGGGTTTGGTAGGCCTGCCAGAGCGGGTGCTGGGCGAAGAACGCGGCGGCAGCGTCGGCGTCGGCCCACACGGCCATCAGGCCGTAGCGGCGCAGGTTGGGCAGGGCCCCGAAGCCACCCGCGCCGCTGCCCAGCAGCTTGGCGAAGCGCAGGCCCGCCACGCGCCGCAGCTGCGGCGGGGCGGTGCCCATTTGGGCCAGGGCCCAGCGGGCGTGGCCGGGCTGCAGCGTGACGAGGGAAAGTGTGGTAAGGGGCAAGGCGAGGGGGCGTGAGCCGGTGGAAAGCCGGCGCGGAGAGGACACAAAAAAGGGCCGGAATTGCTTCCGGCCCTTCCTAAACAACCAGGGGCCCAGGAGTTCCGGGCCCGCCGTTATTTTACTACTACCTGGGCGTGCTCGTTCACGTCGTCGTCCTTGCTGGCCTCGCCGGTGGCCACGGCGCGGACGTAGCCGTAGGCGCGGCTGAGCAGGCTGCTGGGCGAGTCCCAGTATTCGCCGCGCTCCACGGTCACCTTCAAAATCATGATGCTGGGGTCGTCCTTGCCCTTCGGGAACCAGGCGCGCAGCGGCTCGGTATACAGCTCGGCGGCCTTGGCGGCGTCCCGGTAGGCGTTGGCCGTGCCCGATACCGACACGTACACGTTGGTTTCGGGGTTGGTGTAGCTCAGGTTCACTTTGCTGTCTTTGTTCACTTCGTACACCTTGGCCGAATCGGCGTCGGTGAGGAACAGCAGCGAGCCGTCGGCCTCGGGCCGGATGGTGGCCATGGGGCGGCTGTGCAGGTTCTGCTGCTCGTCGAAGGTGGTGAGCATGGCAATGCGCACGTCCTTGATTTTATCAAACAGCTTGTTCAGGTCGTGGGTAACGGGCGTTTTCGAATCAGACATGGGAGGGAATGGTTAGGAAGGAAACCGGCTGGTGGGGTCAGGCTTCCATGTACGGCCCCCGGCGGGCCGGGGTTGGCGCCGGGCCCCGCGCCGAGCCCCTATCTTCCGCCTTCAATGAATTTTTTGGCCCACCTCTTCCTCGCCGGCCCGCCCTACGCCGCCGCCTACGCCGACCACCTCGTGGGCCAGTTCGTGGCCGACGCCGTGCCCGGCCGCCGGCTCGAAGCCTACGCCCACGCGCCCGGCGTGCAGGCCGGCATCCGCCAGCACCGCGCCATTGATGCCTTCACCGATCAGCACCCGGTGGTGCGCCGCGCCACGGCCCGCCTGCGCCTGGCCGGCCACGGCAAGTACGCGGGCGTGGTGAGCGACGTGTTTTTCGACCACTTCCTGGCCCGGGGCTTCGCTGGGTTTTCGGCCGAGCCCCTGCCCGCATTCACCCGCCGCGTGTACGCCCAACTGGAGGCCCGGCAGGCCGATTTTCCGGCCCGGGTGCAACAGTTTTTTCCGCACCTGGTGCAGCACGACTGGCTGGGGCACTACGCCGAAGTGGCGGGCGTGGCTAGGGCCCTGGCCGGCCTCAGCCGCCGCGCCGCGCCCGGCTCGGGCCTGGAGCGGGGGGGGCTGGAGCTGGTGGCCAACTACGCCGCCTACGAAGCCGATTTCCAAGCGTTCTTCCCGGAATTGCAGGCATTTGCCGCGGCGGGCTACCCGGGGCCCTAGACGCGCTCAGCGGCTGGGCAGAAGGTATCACTCACTGCTGGTCGTCAGTCGTTAGTCAAGAGAGTTTTTCTGAAAGGCAACTCTTTGCGTAAGTCCTAGAGTTATAAAAGCTGTTTAGGAAGTCTGGAAATTCAAAATTGAATGTCATGCTCATCTGGCGTTCGCGCAGCCGAAGCATCTCTCCCGCAGCAGTAATCCTGATTAGTTGAGCAGTAGAGATGCTTCGGCTGCGTTCAGTATGACGGTCTGACGATTTCCCATAACAGCTTCATACAATTACTGACAACAAGCAACTAACGGTTGTATAAAACAACGAGCGGCCCACCACTGGCGAGCCGCTCGTTGCATAGCATTGGGGCCCCGGGGGCCCCGGGGCGATTAGTGCTGGTGGCCGCCTTCGCCGTGCACGTGGCCGTGGGCCAGCTCCTCGGGGGTAGCGGGGCGCACGTCGGCCACTTTGCCGTCGAAGTGCATCACCATGCCGGCCAGCGGGTGGTTAAAGTCCATTTGCACGGCGGTTTCGCCGATGCTGACCACCTTAGCCTGCATGTGGTTGCCTTCGTTGTCGGCCATGGGCAGGAAGTTGCCCTCTTGCAGCATCTCGTCGTCGAGCTTGCCGTCGATCATGAACACGTCCTTCGGAATTTCAACCAGCGCCTGCTCGTCGTACTCGCCGTAGGCCTGCTCGGGGGTGAGGCTGAACCGGAACGTGTCGCCGGCGTTCTTGCCGTCGAGCTGGCGCTCGAACTCTTCGGGCAAGCCGCTCTGGCCGTAAATGAAGATCATGGGGGCGTCGGCTTCAGCCGACTCAACTAACACTTTTTCCTGGTTTTCGTCGGTTACGCTCAGGTCATAAGTGATGGTAACGACTTGGTTCTCGCTGATGGTAGTCATAACGGAAAAGGGGGTGGGAAGAGGAAGGAAACTACGCGCCCGCCCGAGCGGCCGGCGCGCAAAGAAAAGCAGCGCGGGCTGCCCGCCCCGCCCGGGGCTCCACGCAAACACAAAAATCCCTGCGTTGGCTGGGCCAGCGCGGGAATTTTACTGACCGGACGCTTTACATAGCGGGCATGCTTTTCAGCTCGCGGCCCCAGAAGCGGTGCTCGGCAATGGCCGCCACGAAGCGCTTGGCCAAATCGGCCACGTGGGCGTCGGCACTCGTCACCACGCCCTCGCTTGAGGTGGTCGGGTAATTGTGGACAGAATAGGGTCTTATCTTTCGATTGTCATGAAAGACAGCCCCCCACCTACCAAACGCCGGCGCTATGATGCCGCCTTCCGGGCCGAAGCCTTGCGCCTGGCTAGTGAAAGCCGCTCGCCCCAGGCCGCTGCGCGCGCCCTGAATAGCGACCCCAAACGAATCTATAAGTGGCAAAAGGAAGCGCTCACACCGGTGGCCGCTGCTCGTGGCGCAGAACTTGACCCCGCCGCGGCCACTGAACTGCGCCAACTGCGGGCCGCCAATCGGCGGCAGGCCCAGGAGCTGGAAATTTAAAAAAAAGCCATCGTCCTCTTCTCGCAGACACTGGACCAAGGAGTCGTTACCGCTTTATCGAGGCGCAACGGGGCCAGTACCCCGTGCGCCTGCGCTGCCAATTAGTGCAGGTACCTGCCAGCGGCTACTATGCTTGGCAACAAGCTCAGCAGCAAGCAGTCGCTAAGCCAGAGCCGGCTTGGGAGACGGCACTAGTCAAGGTGTTTGGGGTCCACAAACGCCGCTACGGCACCCGCCGGCTGCGGGTGGCCCTGCGCCAACAGGGCTATCGGGTGGGCTGCCAGCGCCTGCGCACGGCCATGCGCCGACAGGGGCTGCACGCGCTGCAACCCAAGGCCTACACCCCGCGCACCACCGACTCCACCCACGGCCTGCGCTGCGCGCCCAACCGGCTGCTTGACCAGCCCAAACCCACCCAGGCCAACCGGGTCTGGGTCAGTGACATTACCTATTTGCCCCTGACTAACGGCGACTGGGCGTACCTGTGCGCGTACCAGGATATGGCCAGCAAGCAGGTGCTGGGCTGGCAGGTGGGGGCTTCGATGCCGGAGAAGCTCATTACCCGGGCCTTGCAGCGCGCTTTCTGGGCGCAACCCGCGACGCCCGGCCTACTCGTCCACTCCGACCGGGGGGGGGCTGTACTGCGGCAACGCCTACGGGCAGTTGCGCCACGACCACCAAGCCGTGCGCTCGCAAAGCTGGCGCGGCGATTGCTACGACAATGCCCAGGCAGAAAGCTTGTGGTCGCGCCTCAAAACGGAGGTGCTCGAACTGCGCGAACGGCCCGTTTTTGCCGACCTGGCCGACGCCCAGGCCAGCGTGGCCACCTATTTTGACTACTACAATTACGAGCGTTTACACTCCAGTATCGGCTATCAACTGCCCTATCACACTCATCAACAGCTTCTTCAACTCAATGCCCTAAACTGCCCAGCGTAATCGGACCACCTCACAAGTATTGCCGCATAGATGGGTTGTGGAGCGCACATTCGGCTGGTTTGGAAAATATAGCCGCCTAGCAGGACGCGATTTCGAGACAAATTCATGTAACAGGGGTAGTGTATGGTACCGGTGTATGGTGGGATGGATCACGGATAAAGATGCCAGGATTTTTCCGCCATTCCACACACACGAATTCGTAGGGTGTCAAGCCGCGCAAGCATTTGAGCCGTTTGGCGTAATTATAGGCTGCTAAAAAAGTCTGTAAATATTCGTTGAGCTGGTTCGTAGTCTCGTAGTGAAACCGTTTAATCGTCGCTTCTTTGAGCGTCCGGTTCATGCGTTCCACTTGGCCGTTGGTCCAGGGATGCAGGGACTTGGTAAAGCGTTGCGCGATGCCCCACTGGTCGCAGAGCTGACCGACCGGGTGGCGGCCTGCCTTGGTCTGGTGGGGCAGGTAGCGAAATTGACTGCCGTTGTCGGTCAATAGCTTCTGAATTTTATAGGGAAATGAGGGCAGTACCCGTTCCAGAAAGGCTACTGCCGTGGCCTGCGTGGCCTGGTCGTAAAGGTGGGCAAAGGCCAGCTTGCTGGTGCGGTCGATGGCCACAAACAAATATTGTTTAAGTAGATCGGATGAAATAGTTTGCATTATCGGCGTATCTTTGGGTTATGAGTCGCGTTAACACTCCCCTGTTGGATGAGGCCGCACGGGCAGCCCTGGAATCGTTGTACAAACAGCATCCGAACCATACCCTGCGGCAGCGCTGCCAACTGGTGCTACTCAAAGCCACGGGCCGCACTTCGCACGACGTTGGTCAAGTGGTCGGCCTCTGTCATGTCAGCGTCAACAGCTGGCTCAAACGCTACCGCAAAGAAGGGATTAACGGACTGGAAACCAAGCCCGGACGCGGCCGTAAATCCCTGCTCACGGTCGCCGCTGACCAAGCCAGCGTGCGGGCCGCCGTGGCCACCAATCGCCAGCGCATTGCCTTGGCCAAGGCCGAGTGGGAAAGCCAGCGGGTGGCGGGGGAACCGGCCGTGGGACGCGATGCCTTCCGCGCTTTTTTAAAAGCCTTGGTGGCCGATACAAGCGCATCCGGCGGCGCCCGGCCAAGGAGCCCGACCCGCTCCACTACGCCGAAACGGTCGAACGCTTAGCAGAATTGGAGACCTTGGCCGAGGCCGGCGAGTTGACCCTGTTCTACGGCGATGAATCGCACGTCTGCCAGCAAGGCTACGTGCCCTACGGCTGGCAATTTCCGGGCGAAGACGTGTTTATCCCCGCTCAAAAAGGTGTTCGCCTCAACTGCTGGGGCCTCTTCAGCCGCGATAACCAGTGTCATTGGGCCACCACCTGCCAGAACATTACCGCCGCTTTTGTAGCCGAAAAATTAGACGCTCTTTCACTGCGAATCGCTGGTCCAACGGTTATTGTGCTAGACAATGCCAGCATCCACAAGGCGCATCTTATCCGGCAACGGCGGGCGGTCTGGGCGCAACGGGACCTGCGTCTGTTTTTTCTGCCGCCCTATTCGCCCCACCTCAACCTGGCCGAAACCCTATGGCGGCATTTAAAGGGCGGTTGGCTCCAACCCCAGGACTACGCCCAGGCCGATGACTTGGCCTACGCCACCAATCGCTGCCTCGCAAATTTCGGGAAGCAACTCGTTATTACGTTCAGCCCATTTAATGCAAACTAATTCATCCGACCTACTTACCTGCTCCGGTACGTACTTCCGCAAAATCGAGGTGCAGGTAGCCAAGGGGATAGTCCTTGAACTTCGCCTTTTTGCCCCCCGCCTTCTCCAAGTTAGGTAGGCGGCTAATGCCGTGGCGCTCCAGGCAGCGGTGTAAGGCGGAGCGGCGCAGGTGGGGAATAGCCTGCTGCAGGGCATAGAGGCAGTCATCGAGGGGCAACAGGGTCTGCTGACGGAAGAGCACGATGGCCGCTTCTCGGCGGGCGTAAGCACCGAGGAGGCGGGCTTGGGGCCGCGCACGGCCTCCTCGGTGCTGGTGCGCCCGCGCCATTTGGTCACCGTTTTAACGTTGATTCCTAGCTTTTTGGCTATTTTTTGTAGGCTTTCTGTACTTTGCTGGATGAGGCGCCGAGTTGCCGGCGCGGTGCGGGCGCACCCGTGTGGTATTTTTCCCATAAATCTGCTCGGTAAGCAGGCGGTAAAAATACACCACTATCCCATGGGACTATACAGTACCCGTAGGGGCCCCGCTCGTCCACGCGCTACTTGCGCATCATCCGCTCCCCTTTCAACCTGAAGTGTTTACCACCCGCTTACGGTGGCTCTTTCTTCGGTGCTCTTTTAATGCCTCTCCTCCCGACCTCTTCCACTCCTTCCGCCCCCGCCCGGGGGCCCTGCACTGGGTGCTCCGCTTGCACGCGCTGCAACGCGTAGGCCTGGCCCTCGTCGTCGTCGGGCTGTGTGCCGGGCTTGCCCCGGCCGACTTTCGGGCCGCTACCCGCGTGGTGACGGCGTGGGACAGCTTTTGCGTGGCCATCCTGGCGCTGACGTGGGCCGCGGTTTTTCAAGCCGATGCCGCGCGCATCCGCCGCGTGGCCACCCAGCAGGACCTGGGCCGGACCGGGACCTTCGTGGCCGTGCTCTTGGCGGCCGGGGCCAGTTTGTCCGCAGTTGCCTTGCTGCTGCGGGGCATTAAAGCGTTGCCGCCCCGGGAGCAAGTCGGCGTGTCCGTCGTCGCCGTGCTGGGCTCCTGGGTGCTGCTGCACACCACCCTCTTCACGTTGCGCTACGCCCACGCGTATTGCCGCGAGGACCCACCTCCCTCCCTCCGACAAGCTGGGCGGGCTGCAATTTCCCAGCGCGGCGCCCACCACGTACTGAGATTTTGCCTATTACGCGTTCACGATTGGCATGACGGCCCAAATCTCGGACACGGACGTCACCTCCCTCCGGATGCGCCAACTCACGCTGGCCCATGGCCTGCTTTCGTTTGGCTTCAATATGGCCATTATTGCCCTCGGGGTCAACGTCGTGTCCAGTATCCTGTAAAGCCCGCTTGCTCGGCGGCCCGGCCAGGGGGAGCGGCGGCGCGTGCTACCGGTGGGCCGCTTGGCTGGCGCGGCCGGGGCGATCGGATGAAATATGTGAGTACGCATAGCCCCCGGACGGCGAATAAAATCCGCTTGTCGCTCCCGGTCCGCTGCCACTCCCCACCCGATCGAAGCGGCGCCCGGTCTTCGTCTGCGGTCCCGCTGCCCGGGCTCCCCCCGCCCACCAGCGCGGCCGCTGGGCAGTTTTCGCGGGCAAAAATCTGCAGCAGGACTCCCAGGTAGGACAGCAGCAGCGGGCCGATCACCAACACCCACGGTCCCCAACAATTCCAAGCCCAGCACAACGCCTACCAACGTGACGAGCGGGGGAATGTTGCCCAGGCGCCGGCCCAGCCACAGGCGCAGCACGTAATCGAGCACGAACATGGCGAGCCTAATGCCGGCAATGCCGGCGCCGGCCCCCGTTGCGCCCTGAGCAAACTTGAGGGCCGCCACCGGGCCCCACACCAGCGGGGCGCCCAGCTGCCGGCACGAAGGCGAGCAGCAGGCCCAACGCGCCGCTGAGCCAGGGGTCGGAGCCCTGGAACAGCCAGAAGGCGAGGCCTATCAGCACGCCCTACCCCGCGGCGATGACGCCCTGGCCCAGCACGTTGGCCCGCACGTTGTTGCGCAGCGCCGTCCAGAGCTCCTGTTACACGTCGGGCCGAAAGGACAGGTACCGGCGCAAGGCCTGTAGAAAGGCAACCTCCTGGACGAAGAGAAAATAGAGGCTTACCAGCAGGAGCCCGGCCACCAGCACCACGTGCAGGACGCTGCCCAGCAGCGAGGGCAGCCAGTTGCGCATCTAGCCCGGGTCGATGAAGGCGGTGCCGGTGCGCGCTTCCAGCCGGTGCAGGGCGGCCAGCACGGGCGCCGGGTCCCGGGCCACGTGGCGCAGGCGTGCCACCAGCAGCGTGCTGAGCTAGGCGCCGGGCACGACCAGGCCCCCCCGTGAGCAGCACCAGGGTGCTGGCCACTAGGCCGGGGGGCCAGCCGCGCCAGTGCACCAGCGCGGCCCAGACGGGGCGCAACACCACGTAGAGGATGCCGGCCCCCAAAAAGGCGGAGAGGTAGCCACGCAGTCCCCACAACACGAGGGCCATCAAGCACAGGAGGCTGAACACTAGCCAGCGGTGGCGCTGAGCCGGCGAATAGAGATTCTCAGTGGGCTCAGTCATGCGGGCAGGCGTCGGCCAAAGAAAGGGATGGCCAGCAGCATACGCAAGGCCGCTCCGGACGTCGGGGCGCCTCCAAAAGTGTGGGGCAGGTCTGGGTGGCGGGACCAGTCGCTACGCTTTCGCCTACGTTGACCGTAAAATGGGGATGCCCCCCATTTTTAGACGTTCTCCAGATTTTACCCATGGGAGAAGAGGTACCTTTCAGAGCCAGCTTATTCGAGCAAATGAGAAAAGTCTAGCGGTGAAACTATCCATTTTTATTAGACTACTTCAACTTCATCAGTCCCCGCGAAGCCCGCCCGGCGCAAGGCCGCGAGTAGTGTAGTTTTGCCGGCCCCAGGCCCTCCCGAAATCACGTAAAGCGGCATTGTTTGGAATGCAAGCCGCCGGAAGCCCCGGCAGCATCGGCCCAAAGCTACGGTTAGCGGGCCTGTAGCCCCCGCCCTTATGCCCAACTCCCCCGCTCTTAAGCCCCAATTTCTGCTGGCCGCCCCGGCCAGCGGCCAAGGCAAAACCACCCTCACGCTGGGCCTGCTGCGGGTGCTGGCCCGGCGCGGGCTGGTGGTGCAGCCCTTCAAGTGCGGGCCCGACTACCTCGACACCCATCATCACACGCGGGCTGCCGGACGGCCCAGCCTCAACCTCGACTTGTTCATGGCCTCGCCGGCGCATCTGCACGCGACCTACGCCCGCTATGCCGCCCCCGCCGACGTGGCCTTGGTGGAGGGGGTGATGGGCCTTTTCGACGGGGCCGTGCGGATGCAGGGCAGTGCCGCCGACGTGGCCGAGCAGCTGGGCATCCCAATCATTCTGGTTGTCAATGCCAAAGCCATGGCCTACTCCGTGGCCCCGCTGCTGTTTGGGTTCAAGACTTTTCACCCCGGCATCCGGCTGGTGGGAGCCATTTTTAACTTTGTGAATACGGCTTCGCACTACCAATTATTGCGCGAGGCCTGCGCCGACGTGGGCGTGGAAGCGCTGGGCTACTTGCCTGTTAATCATAACTTTGCTATTCCCTCCCGACACCTGGGCCTGTCAATAGATACGGCTATTCAGTACGAAGCCATTGTGGAGGCCTTGGCCGATGCCCTGCCCCTCACGGTGGACGTGGACCGGCTGCTGGCAGTGACGCAAACGGCTGCGCCGGCCCTTGCCGCCCATCTGCCGGCGGTGGCAGCGCCTCAACCGCGCCGCCGCATAGCCGTGGCCCGCGACGCCGCGTTTACGTTCACCTACCACCAGAACCTGGAGGCCCTGGCCGAACTCGGCGAGGTCACGTATTTCAGCCCGCTAGCCGACCCGGCGCTCCCCGCCGGCACCGATTTCCTGTACCTACCCGGCGGCTACCCCGAGCTGTTTGCTGACGAGCTGAGTGCGAATGCCTCCATGCGCGCCAGCATCGCGGCCTATTGCGGCGGCGGCGGCGGCGTGGCGTACGCCGAGTGCGGCGGGCTCATGTACCTGGGTCGCCAATTGGTAGATGCCCAGGGGCAGGCCTTCCCAATGGTAGGCGTGTTGCCCTGCACGACGTCGATGAAAGACGCGAAAATGACGCTGGGCTACCGGACAATGGAGTGGAATAACCTCACTGTTCAAGGCCATGAGTTTCACTATTCCCGCCTGGAGGACCACGGCCTGGTACCCGTACCCGCGCAGCTCCGCAACGCCAAAGGCGGGGCCGTGCCAGCGCAGCTCTACCGCGAGGGCAATGCGTGGGCTTCGTACGTGCACTTGTACTGGGGCGAGAATTCCGCTTTCATCCGGCAGCTATTGCAGACGGCGGCGGTTGTGCCACCACAGTAGCCCCGCCATGCCCACCACCACGGCAGCGCACACCGCGTGGTTGAGCCGCGCCACGCGGTTGATTTCCTGGGGCGCCAGCGGGCGGGGGTTATGGCCGATATAGGGCTTGGACACGAGCTGCCCGTGATAAGAGTGCGCCCCTCCGAAGCGGCAGTTGAGCACGCCGGCCAAGGCAGCCTCTGGATAGCCGGCGTTGGGGCTTTTGTGCTGGTTGCCGTAGGTGAAGATGAACCGAAACCCTCGTCCGCTGCCAGCCAGCAGGGCCAGCAGCCCGGCCGTGAGGCGGGCGGGCAGCAGGTTGGCCACGTCGTCGAGCCGGGCGGCAAACTTGCCGAACTGCTCGTAGCGTGGGCTGCGGTAGCCCACCATCGAGTCGAGGGTGTTCACCATTTTATAGGCCATCAGGCCGGGCACGCCAGCCAGGGCATAATACAGCAGCGGGGCCACCACGCCATCGCTCAGGTTTTCGGCCAGGCTTTCGAACACGGCCGTGCGTATTTGCTGGGCATCGAGCCCGGCCGTGTCACGCCCCACGATGCGCGCCAGCTGGCGCCGTCCGGCGGCTAAGCCGTCCTGCTCCAACACCTCAAACACGGCCCGGCCCTCGCGCACCAGGCCCGTATTGGCCAGGCCGAAGAACACCCAGGCACTGTTGACCGCCACGGCCACGGGGGCCGGGCAGTGCCGCAAAGCCTTTTCCAGCACGAGAAACGCCCCGAAGGTGCCGCCCACCAGGCCGCCCGCCAGCACCGCACCCTTGGCCAAGCGGTGCGAACCGTGGTTTAGCCGCTGCTCCCCGGCGGCGATGAGCGCGCCGTACGCGCGCACCGGATGGGGCCAGCCTTCGGGGTCGGCCAGCAGCAGGTCGAGAGCATAGCCCAGGGCCAGCGGCGCGGCTATGCGGGTAAATCGGTCCATTCGCGCAGGGCGTTGATAAGCAATTGGTTGTCGGCCGGGTGCCGGGTGCACAGTCGGAAGTGAGCCGGCGTGAGGCCCCGAAAGTTGGTCGCGTCCCGGATGAGCAGGCCGTGTCGCGCCAGCAGCCAGCTTTTCAGGGCGGCCGCCGTGCCGTGCCGCAAAGCACCCACAAAGTAGTGGGTATGGCTGGGCACAATAGCCAACGAGTCGTTAGCGGCCAGCCGCGTGGCAAAGCTGACGCGTTCGGCCAGCAGCTGCGCGGTTGGCGGCTGCACGGCCGCGAAGTGCTCGAAGATAAAATGGCCCGCCGCCGCCGC